>JALOQX010000060.1 GCA_025459265.1 Pirellulaceae bacterium
CTCCACTCAGCGCCACGCGCATCAGCCGGTTGCACCGACTTGGTGTCGAACACGACCTCGCTCACGTCGAACGGCCGCAGGCCCCCGCGCAGTTTGGTGTCCGGCGGCCGGGTCGGGAGCGGTTTGAGTCCCCGTTCAAGGAGTTCTTGGGGCGGCGCCACGAGGAAATCGGACTTGCCGGGTAGCCGCGAGTCTGGTTCG
Source organism: Pirellulaceae bacterium (assembly GCA_025459265.1). GTDB lineage: Bacteria > Planctomycetota > Planctomycetia > Pirellulales > Pirellulaceae > JAAYDI01. The sequence continues at coordinate 202 of JALOQX010000060.1, forward strand.
CGCAGTGGCTGAGCTGCAGCTGGGCGGAACACCAGGGCGCAGACCACGAGTGCCCACGCGGCGATGTGTCGTCGAATGTGAGGCATGGATGCAGGGTTCTCTTATCGCTTCCTGTCGTCCGCCAACGCACGCCGCCTCGAAAAAATCCGCAGCAATCCGTACAAGTTCGCCAGGTTTCGCGACGCCTTGACGATGGCTCGCCCCGACCACGACAATTCACTCATGATGCAGACTACGGCCTCGGTGCCTCAGGCCGGTTCACCTGATTTCCGCACACCCCATTGGGGGTGGATGCTCTCCGTTTGGATCGCGCTGACGATCATCCTCCGCGGCGTCTTCTGGACGACCGGCATCCCGGACTACCGGCTGATCCAGGCGATCGAGCAGGGTGCGGCACGGGTGGAACTGCATGCGGCCGGCGAGGAGAACGTGGACGTGATCCGCAAGTCGATCGAGTTGCAGCGCGACAGTCTGGCCTTCTGGACCGTGTTGGCGGCGCTGGGCGACTTTGTCTTGGACCCGTTGTGGCTGGGGCTGCGCGCGTTGTCGGTGGCGGTCGCGCTGAGTGCGGTGGCGGCCATGACCGGCCGGCCGGCGCGGTTTCCGGCGATGATGAGCGAGGCGGTGGCGTGGCAGAGTGTCTGGGTCTTCGGACTGGCGTGTCGCGTGGCCTGGATGTTCATTCTCCAGCGAGGCGACATCGACACGTCACTGGCGCTGTTGATGCCGGAGCGTATCTATGGGGCACGTGAGTGGGTGTTGTTCCAGCAGGTGGACTTATTCGCGCTCGTGGGTTGGATGGGGCTGGCCTGGGGAGGAGTCCGCAGGGGGCAAGCGAATCTGCTGGTGTCCCTGCTGGTGTGTGGATTCTTGGCCGTCCTGGAATCCCAGGTGTACGCATCTTGCTCGCTGCTTCTGAATCTGGGCATGCGTGTCGCGTTGTTTCCCGAATAGCCGCGACGCTTGAAACCAGGGGAGGGTGGACGGTGGTAGAGTCAATGGTGAGCCGGCCGCGGCGGCAGGCGGTGGTCGAGTCGCCTTCTGTGCCCGCGCGTCACGCGACGGACCGTCCGGCGAGGTTGATGAGAGGTTCGATGCGACGCGTGATGGCCATCCTGGTGCTCCTGCTGGCCGCGGCCGCCGTAGTCGGTGCGCTCAATCTGCGTCGCAATGCCGCGCTGCTGGGAGTGGACTGGCGCATCCAGAAGCGGCTGCCGACCAAGGAAGTGCAGCTCCAGCGCCCGCAGCGCGGACCCATTGTGCAGACGGTGACGGGGCCGGGGGTGATCGAGCTGATTGACGAAGCCAAAATCGCCTCGGAGACGATTGGCCAAGTCGAAGCGGTCTACTTTGAGAAGGGCGATCCGGTCAAGAAGGACGATCTGCTGGTCAAGCTGGACGACGAGGACGCCAAGGCCCGTCTGGCGTCGACCGAGGCACGCATCGAACGGCTCAAGGCCGCCATCCAGTTGGCCGAGGCGGACTTGCGCAAGGCTCAAGAGGAGTGGGAGGGGTTCGAGCATTTGAAGGAGCGCGGGTTCTCGTCCGAGACCGAACTGCGCGACGTGGCGACGATGCTCGAGAAGATGAAGGCGACGCTGGCGATGAGCCAGCACGAGCTGACGGAGAGCTTTGCCGTCCGACGCAACAGCCAGCAGGATCTGGAGCGCACGGAGATTAAGGCGCCCATCGACGGGACCGTCATCGACCGCGATGTGGAAGTGGGCGAAATCGTCATCGCGGGCACGACGAATCTGCCCGGCACAGTGCTGATGACCATTGGCGACATGAACAAGATGCGGGTGCGGGCGGACATTGACGAGAGCGACGTGGCGCTGGTCCGCCCGCAGCAGCCGGCCCGCATCTTCCTGCAAGCGGACCAGGATGAGCCGGTGGAAGGGGTGGTCGAGCTGATCGCGCCCAAGGGGACGAAACTCAACGAAGTCGTGAGTTTCGAGACCTTGATTAAGGTCACGGGCAAACGCGACGCCCTGCTCCCCGAGATGACCGCGACCGTGGAGATTGAGGTCCAGCGTGTGGATGACGCCCTGGGGGTGCCCGTGCAGGCCGTCGTCCACCGTCGGCTCAAGGATCTGCCGAACACGGCCCTGTTTCGCGAGTGGGTCGCCAAGCAGCCCAAAACGCCCTCGGAAAAGGGCAAAGACGACGCCGTGCGGTACGTGACCATTGTCTTCGTGATGGAGAACGGCACGGCGCGGGCGCGGCCCGTGCAGACGGGGATCAGCGATCAGGAGCGGATCGAGATCCTGGCGGGCGTCACGCCCGAGGACGAGGTCATCGTGGGGCCCTTCCGCACCTTGGATGAAATGAAGGACGGGCAGCCGGTCAAGCTGGAGGAGCCGAAGCCAGTCGAGGCGCCAGGGGCGGCCGGGGTCGCCGAGGCGGCGCAGGAGTCGGCGTGATGGACGGCCAACCGCTGATCCGCCTGCAGGGCATCTCCCGCGAGTACCGGATGGACGCCGAGGTCGTGCGGGCCCTGCGCGGCGTGGACCTGTCGATCGAGACGAACGAGATGTTGGCGATCATGGGCTCGTCCGGATCCGGCAAGTCCACGCTGCTCAACATCCTCGGGCTGCTGGATGTGCCCACGGCCGGCCAGTACTGGCTGGATGGCCAGGACGTGGCGCAGCTCTCCCAGTCGGCGCTGGCCCGCGTGCGCGGCCGGCGGATCGGGTTTGTCTTTCAGACGTTCGAACTGCTGCCGCGGCAGACCGCCATCCGCAACGTGGAGTTGCCGCTGATCTACACCGGCACGCCCCAACGCCGGCAGCTGGCGATCGAAGCGCTGGAGCGCGTCGGCCTGGCCGACCGGATGAAGCACCGGCCCAACGAGATGTCGGGCGGTCAACGCCAGCGCGTGGCGATCGCCCGCGCGCTGGTCCAGCACCCGGCGATCCTGCTGGCCGACGAACCGACGGGCAACCTGGACAGCCGGACGAGCGAAGAGATTCTCGACCTGTTTGAGACCTTGTACGGCGAGGGGCAGACAATTGTGATCGTCACCCACGAAGCGGAGATCGCGCAGCGGTGCCGGCGCATTGTGCGGTTGCGGGACGGGCAGATCGAATCGGACCAGCGCCATGGTGATGCGGGGAAACGGACCGCCGTGGCGGGTGCGGCGACCGGGGGAGGTGGCGGGTGATCTTCTTCTCCAATGCGTTCAACGCGCTCGAGCAACTTGTCACCCACAAGATGCGTTCGGTGTTGACAATCCTGGCGATCGTGATTGCCGTGACGGCCACGATCACGGTGGTCAGCGTCGTGCAGGGATTCACCCGCTACGTCTCCGAATTCCTGGAAGGGCTCGGAACCAACGCGGTGTTTGTGGCGCCCCAGCGGCCGGCCGGCGAGGCGGGGAAGGCGCTGGGACGTGTGGAGCTGGATGAGCAGGACTTCCGCGCCATCGAGTCGCAGTGTTCCGCCTTGCGCCGCGTCTCACCGCTCGTACCGCGGGAAGGGGCACGTGTGCGGTACGGGCGCGACGAGATCACGGTCAGCCTGGAAGGCGTGGCGCCGTCCTACCACACCGTGCGAAACTTCCCCGTCGATTTGGGGCGCCCGTTTGCGATCGTCGATGTCGAACGCGCTCAGCAAGTGTGCGTCGTGGGCCGCGAGGTCCTGCGGAAACTGGAACTCGACGAAGGGCTGGTGGGCGACAGCCTCCTGCTGGACGGACGGCGCTTCCGCGTCGTGGGCATCCTCGAAAGCAAGGGGAGCTTTTTTGGACAAAGCCTGGATAACCGGGTCCTGATCCCTTACACGACGGCCCTGAAGATGTACCCCGTGTTCCGCCGCAACTTGATTCTCGCCTGCGAGGCGGAGAATGCCGAGATGGTGCCGGAGGCCAAGGCGCAGATCACCAACCTGCTGCGGCGCCGGCACGGACTCAAGCCGTATCAGCCCGATGACTTTATTGTGCAGACGCAGGGTGAAATCCTCGCGACGTTCAACAATGTGGGTACCGCGGCCGTGTCTGTCCTGGCCGGCATCGTCGGCATCTCGCTGCTGGTGGGCGGGATCGGCATCATGAACGTGATGCTGGTGAGTGTGACCGAACGCACGCGGGAGATCGGGCTGCGCAAAGCCGTCGGTGCCCGGCGCCGCGACATCATGCTGCAGTTCCTGACCGAAGCCATGACGCTCAGTCTGATCGGCGGCGGTTTGGGAATCGCGCTAGGTTACGGACTCAGCACGCTGGCCAGCATGCACCCGCGAATGGTCGACGTGGTGGTGCCCGCCTGGGCCGTGCTGTTGGGGTTCGGCATTTCCGCGGGCACGGGCGTCATCTTCGGCATCATCCCAGCCCTCAAAGCCGCCCTGCTCAATCCGATCGACGCCCTGCGTCATGAATGACTTGGCGCGGTGATGCAAAAAAAAGGCCTCGGCGATGGTGCGAATCGCCGAGGCACGAGGGTTGCCGGTTTACAGGTCGGAGTCGGGCTCCTGGCTAGGCTGGAGCTAAGAGAAACCGGCCACCCATGTCTGCTTCGGGTACCGGCCGCGGCGCCGCGTGCGCAAAAAACAAGCCCCGCCATGTACACACTCTCTTCGCACACGGGGGGCCGTCACGGCCAGTCAGCAGTTCGTCCGCCTTGAACGATCCGCTGTGTTTGGTTCCAATCTAAGAGCTCGGGCTGGAGCTGTCAATTGCCCTCGATGCGATCGGGCAAAAATAAAACCAGATTTTCGTGGACGATCCCGGACTGTCGGTGGGAGGCCGGCGGCCCCGGCCGACCGGTCTCCTTCGGCCGCCCGGTCGAGACGGCCAGAGACCGGCGGCACGCCAGTTGCTACGGGTCTCTGCTCAGGGCGGGACTCGCTCACCCAGCGGGTCGTCCGGCACAGGAGCTGGGGGATGTGGCAGCCCGGGGCCATCTTTTTTGCGAGGGCGGATTTTGGTGCTGCGAATTGCCGTTGCCGACGATGAACCGGATATGCAGGAGTATTTCCAGAAGATCCTGCCCAGGCTGGGGCATACGGTCGTCTCCGTCGCCGGTACGGGCCGCCAATTGGTCGACGATTGCCGGGCCCACCATCCCGACCTGGTCATCACCGATATCAAAATGCCCGAGATGGACGGGATCGAAGCGGCCGAAGCCCTCTTCCTCGATCGGGCCGTGCCGGTCATCCTCGTCTCGGCGTATCACGACGCCGATCTGATCGACCGCGCCGAATCGAACTACATACTCGCATACCTGGTCAAGCCGATCAAACAGGCCGATCTCGAGCCGGCGATCACGATTGCCGTACGCCGCTTCCGCCAGTTCCAGGCGGTGCATGAGGAGGCAGCGAGTCTGCGGCAGGCGTTGGCAGACCGCAAGGTCATCGAGCGCGCCAAGGGCATCCTGATGAAGCTCTCCGGTCTGGACGAGGCGGATGCCTTTCGCCGCCTCCAGCAACTGGCCAACGAAAAAAACCTCAAACTGGTCGAATTGGCGAACTCGATCGTGCTGGCCGCCGAAGCGCTGGGACGCTGAGACATCACCTCACCGCTGTACAATCCCTCCCCGTGCGCGGCCTGTCGCATCATGATGCTGGTGAAGTTGACAGCCGGCGAAAGGCCGGTATCTTAAACCTCTGGCGGCCGGGCGATGACCGCTCGCCGCTGTGGGGCAGGACCGTCCTTGCGTGCCGCGTGGTGATCGGCAGAGGTTCTCGTTCCGTGAACTGGGGTTGTACTGCCTCCTTGCCAAGGCTCGGTGCCACGTGTTACTTGCGGACGATCGTTCCGCAATGAGGTCGAGCAGACGCTGCGCGTCGTTTGCCCGCCTTATCGCGGTGCCGCACGCGACGTGAGCGCATTGCGAGGAAGGAGACGCACGCAAATGACGATGCACGCCAGGCCAACATCTGCTGATGGAAGCCACGACCGACCACCTCTGCTCGAATCGACTTCCGTGGAAATTGAGCGGGCGCTGCACAGCAGTTCCCACGTCGGCCTGCGCAGCGTCCGGTGCCAGTTTGCAGATGGCGTGGTCACCCTGAGTGGACAGGTGGCCAGCTTCTATCTGAAACAAGTCGCCCAGGCGATTGTGGGACGACAGCCTACCGTGAAGCAGATCCGCAATGAGCTTCGCGTGCTGCGCCCAGAGCCCCGGTGACTGGCTGAGCTCACCGGCCAGTGCGCGTCCTTGGACGGTTAGTGTGCGAGGATGCACGGTCGAGTCCACATCGCACCCCTCTTGAGGATGGCATTGCCGGCGCAGGGAGGCGGGCAGAACGAAGTGATCACTTGCAATTGGCAGACGCGTGGCGTAGTGTGCCAGCGAACCAGAGACCAAGGGGAGTCTGAACATGTCGTCCGCAGAGATTCGCAAGGACACGTTCGAGGCATTGCTGGAAGAGCACACGAAGTTGCGCGGGTTGTTGCGCGGCCTGGAGCAGGCGCTGGCCGAGCGATCTCGCTCCAGGAGCGAGCTGGCAGCTCAGTTTCGCGAGCTGGGCGAGCTGATCGACAGCCATTTCCACACGGAGGAGGCCAGCGACTGTTTTCCGGACCTGGTGAGCCACGCGCCGCGCGTATCGGAACGCGTGGACATCATGCTCGCCGAACACGGTGAACTGCGGGCCGCGATTCACCTCCTGGTGGAGGACGCGGCGCGAAGCGCGGGAACGCCCGAGGACTGGGACCGGTTAGCCGCCGGGTTCCAGGCGTTTGCCGCGAAGTTGCTCGAGCATGAACGCTCCGAGAACGAGTTGGTGCAGGAAGTGTTCACCGACGACATCGGTTCGAAAGACTGAGTGATGAGCGGGATTCCGGTGCTGGCGGTCGAGGGAGACGGGATCGCCCACGCGTGGGAGAACTCGCTGATCGCACTCTACGATCGCGGCTGCGAGCTGAGCACGCAGTACGACAAGCCGGGGGATCGGCCCAGCCGCGACGCGACCATGCTGATCACCGTCCACGATCCGCTGGCCGAACCGATGATCCATCGTGACATGCCCGGCGGTCTGGAGGACCTGCAGGAATATGTGATGGAGGTCTGCGAGGGGATCAAAGACCATTGGGTGCGCGACACGCGGGATCCGCAGGACACGCGATGGGAATACACCTATCACCAGCGGCTCTTCCGCTACGACGTGCCATCGGTAGCGGACGCGGTGGATCAGATTGAGCTCCTCTGCCGGCAGTTGGCGCAGACCGGGTATTCGCGGCGCGCCCAGGCGGTCACCTGGAAGGTGTGGGAGGATGCGCACTGTTACGACCCGGCCTGTCTGCAGAGCATCTGGTGCCGGATCACGGAACACGACGGCACGCCCCGGCTGAACATGAACGTCCGCTTTCGCAGCAACGATGCGTACAAGGCGGCGCTGATGAACATGTTCGCCCTGGTGCAGCTGCAACAGCAGATCGCCCGGCGGATCGGTGAACTCAGTGGCCGCGACCTGGCGCTGGGGCGCTATTGTCACTTGGCCGACAGCTACCACATCTACGGGTCGAACCTGGCCGAGTTCGAGGCCCGTTTTCTCGGGGCCTTGCGGACACGCGACTTCGCCGGTCGCACGCTCCGTTACGCTGACGTGCGCGATCTGATGGAGGAAGCTCGGCCGGTGATCCTGGCCAAAGTGCGGCACGCAAGTCCCGTTTAGTGGCAGCTGCGTCCCAGGCGGTGGGTGGCTGGGGACGAACGAAGTGAGCCCCCAGCGTTCGGCGTGCTCGTGGTAGGTGCGTCCCAGACGGGTGGCTGGGGACGAACGAAGTGAGCCCCCAGCGTTCGGCGTATTACTGGTAGGTGCGTCCCAGGCGCCCGACGATGGCGCGCCGCAACTCCAGGACGTCCAGCGGGCCGCTGTGGCGATACACGACTTTTCCCCTGGGCGCGATCAGCACGGTGTACGGGACCGGCCCGGACCACGGCGGATCGAGGGCCTCGGCCAACGCGTCCCGATCCGCCGAACGGAAGACGTAGTTGCGGGCGGCCACGTGGTGGCGGACCAGCAGCGCCCGAGAGTCTTCCAGCTGGTCGACGTTGTCCAGGCTGATCGTAATCAGCTCGAAGTTCCGCCCCCGATACATGCGGTTGGTCGTGACCAGCTCGGGCAGCTCCGTCACGCAGGGAATACACCAGCTGGCCCACACGTTCACCAGCCGGTACTTGCCCGTGTCATTGGCCGCCAGGGCTCGCACACCCTCGGCGTCGATCGGCTCAAGTGTCACTTCTTCCTGGTCCCACTGGGCCAGCGCCGCGGCGGCGTCGGCGCGCTTGTCAGACCATTTGGTCGAACAGCCGAAGGTGCGGGTCTGGGCCACCGGCACCGGTTCGCCCTGGAGCAGCGCCTCGATGGCATTGCGCGCATCGTGCGACTTGACGTCGCCTCGTTCGGAATCGTCAATCCGCCCCACATAACGCAGTTTTCGCGCACGGTCAAAAATGAACACGTGCGGCGTCGCCTGCACGCCGAACGCGCGCGAGACCTGCTGGCGCTCCCCATCGTAGAGATAGGGGAACGGGAACTGTTTCTCGGCCGCGCGCAGTTTCATCTCGTCCAGCGAATCGCTCAGGTCTGAATAGCCCAGTTCATCCAGTCGCACGGCTTGCGGGTCGTTGGGCGAAATCGCCACGACCTTTACCTGGCGGTCGGCATAGTCGCGGGCGAGCTGAATGATGCGGTCTTCGTAGGCCTGTGCCGTCGGGCAGTGGTTGCAGGTGAAGATCACGACCAGCACGTGGGCCGCGTCGAAATCGCTCAGCCGCACCCGGCCATCCTTCACGTCCGGCAAGTCGAAATCCGGTGCCGCGGCACCCACCGCCAGCGTCCGTACCTCCTCGGCCCCGTCCGCACGCGCCGCTCCGCACACAATCCCCACGCTCAAACAGGCCGGCAGGGCGAACGCCGCCGCCGCTCTCCAGGACACGCAACTCGGCACCATCCGACCACTCCTCCCCGCCAAACGGATACCCCCGCGCGCACCGGACCGGCGCCCCCGCGCACCTGTCAACCGGTCGACTGCCTGCCTATACTGTAGCGCCTATACTGTAGCGTGGTCCGAGAACGGGAGCGAGAACACCGCGACACAAAAGTGTGCGGGGAAGGTGAGCGAAATGGACGTGTGGGTCTTTCTGGCGATCATTGCGACCTGGTTGCTGTTGCAGCTGTGGATTTTGCCGAAACTGGGTGTGGCCACGTGAATGCGCGATTCGTGTTCCGTGAGTTCACGGGATAAGGCGTCTGGTTCCGCCGGCAGTCCGGGCGTGGATGCCACGCCACCGCCGACGGAAACCCCCTGAGTCGGCCGGTTTGTGTTCTTGCGAGCGCTCAGAATCGCCGATAAGATAGCGAGTAGACCGGCTGAGACCGCGTCTCATCTTGTCCGCTGCAGTATCACGTGAAGTGAAGCCAGCTTACGGTGATCGATAACGTCCACGCCGCACCCGCGATGCCGCTTGATCAGACTCCGCCAGGCCGGCGCGCCACGATCGTGCGACTCTCAGGGTGTCCTGAGCACGTGCGGCGACTGCAGGAGATGGGTTTGCGGCGCGGTACGACCGTGCACGTTGTGCGGAGCGGGCGGCCGTGCATTGTGCGCGTCAGCGGCAACCGGCTCTGCATCCGTTGCAGCGAGTTGCTGGGCGTGTGGGTTCAGCCGCAGGGGGCTGCCGACTAGGGGCCTGTCCGAAGACCACGCCTTCCATCGCGTTTGGCTTTCACAACGGCCATGTCCACCATACCAGCGGCTGACACGGTGACGGTTGCCCTGCTGGGCAATCCCAACACGGGCAAGTCCACACTGTTCAGCGCGCTGGTTGGCGTGGCTCAGCGCATCGGCAATTACCCGGGCGTGACCGTCGAATACTGCCTGGGTCGGATGGTCGCCGGCGGCCGGTCGCTGACGGTGATCGATCTGCCGGGCACGTACAGTCTGGCGCCTCGTTCTCCGGACGAAGTGGTGTCCGTCGACGTGCTGATGGGGCGGCGTCCTGGCGTCCCGGTGCCCGACGTGATCGCCTGTATCGTGGACGCAACGAATCTGGAACGGAACCTCTACCTGGTCAGCCAGGCGCTGGAGCTCAATCGACCGCTCGTGCTGGTGCTCAACAAGATCGACCTGGCCATGCAAGCCGGTTGGGAGATCGACGTGGGGCGATTGAGCGAGCGGCTGGGGGTGGCGGTGGTGACCACCGAGGCACACCGCAAAGTGGGTCTGGACGACCTGCGCCGGGCATTGCTGGTGGCAGCCACGGCGCGGTTGCCCGCCGCGGCGAATCCGTTTCCGCCGGCGTTTCGTGATGAAGTCGCGGCGCTCAAGGCCGCCTGGGACGCGCGCACCGGAGGGGCGGCGCCTCGGTACCTGGTCGAACGCGCTTTGCTGGACGCGAGCTGCCCGCTGCCGGACGCACCGGAATGGGGCGGCAGCAGGCACGCCTGGGACGAGATCCAGGCGGCGCGCCAGCGCCTGGCGGCGGCCGGATGCGAAATCCCCGGGGTGGAAACGGACAGCCGGTACGCCTGGGTCGACGAACTGGTCCGGGACGTTGTCCGGCAACCCGTCGCGGAGACCTTCACGATCACGGACCGGATCGATGCCGTCGTGACGCACCCGGTGGCGGGATTGCTGGTCTTCGCCGTGTTGATGCTCGTCGTGTTCCAGTCGATCTTCACCTGGGCCCAGCCGATTCAGGCAGCGATCGAGGCGGGCGTGACGGCTGTCGGCGGCGGCGTCACGAGGATCATCCCGGCCGGCGTGCTGCAGTCGCTGCTGGCCGACGGAGTCGTGGCGGGCGTCGGGGCCGTGGTGACGTTCGTGCCCCAGATCGCGATGCTGTTTCTGTTCATCGCGATTCTGGAGGACTGCGGCTACATGGCGCGGGCCGCGTATCTGATGGACGGGCTGATGGCCCGTATCGGTCTGAGCGGCAAGTCGTTCATTCCGCTGCTGTCGTCCTTCGCCTGTGCCGTGCCGGGGATCATGGCCACGCGCGTCATCGACAACCGGCGCGATCGGCTGCTCACGATACTGGTAGCGCCCTTGATGAGTTGCAGTGCGCGGCTGCCGGTCTACACGCTGATGATCTCGGCCTTCATCCCCAGCGAAGCGTACCTGGGCGGATGGCTGGGGCTGCAAAGTGTCACGATCGTGTCCCTCTACCTGTTGGGGATCGTGGCCGCGATCCTGGTCGCGCGGCTCCTGCGCAAGACGCTGCTGCGGGGCACGCCGCCGCCCTTCATCATGGAGCTCCCCGAGTATCGGTGTCCGTCGTGGCGGATCGTCCTGCGGCGCGTGGTCGAGCAATCCTGGTCGTTCATTCACGGCGCCGGGACGCTGATTCTGGCCGTGACGGTGATCATCTGGGCCGCCGCATATTTCCCGCGGGCAGAACATCTGGAGCAATCCGTGCGTGCGGAGTATGCCGGCGAGCTGGCGGCGTTGGAGCAGGCGTGGACCGAGCTGCGGCGGCTGCCGGCGGATCTGTCGGGCGAGGTCAGCCGGCGGGAGCAGGAACTCGCCGCGCGAGAGGCCGAGCTGGAACGCACGATTGCCAACCATGTGGCGGGCGCGGCGATGGAGCAGAGTGTACTGGGAAGGTTGGGAAAACTGATCGCGCCCCTGGTCCGGCCGCTCGGCTGGGACTGGAAGATCGGCTGCGCGGTCATTGCTTCCTTTCCCGCACGCGAGGTGGTGATCGGCGCGATGGGGGTGATCTATAATCTGGGTGCTGGTGAGGACGAGGCGTCGACATCGCTCAAGGCGGAACTGGCTCAACAGACCTGGCCCGAGAGCGATCGCCCGGTGTTCACCATCCCGGTGGCGCTCTCCATCATGGTTTTTTTCGCGCTCTGTGCGCAGTGCGCTGCCACACTGGTGATCATTTACAAAGAGACCGGCAGCCGGTGGTGGCCCGTGTTCACCTTCGCCTACATGACGTGTCTGGCCTACCTCGGCGGGCTCGTCACGTACCAGGCGGGCACGTCCTGTTGATCCTGGCGGCCGCCGGCGGTTACGTGATGCGCCGGAGCTGGCAGACGCTGAAGGGCCGGACGTCGGGTGGCTGCCACCGCTGTTCATCGTGCGCAACATCGGCTCCGACCGTGGTGCCGCTGGCCTCGGTACGCATCCCGCCATCCGCGGAGGAACCCGAGAGTTGAAAACCGATGCGCGGTCGACTACCGTGGTGAGATTGACTAAATGGACTTGCGTGAGTCAGGGAGTTTCCGATCCCCAGACTAAGCGTTGACAAAGCACTGGCGGCCGATTCACGCTTGTTTTTCCCTCTGCGAGGTAGGCACCTGTGAAGTTGATCCTGCTCCCCGCCGTCGCGGCGCGCCCGGCATGGCTCGCGCGGCGTGCCCCGCTGGCGATCCTGCTGGGGCTGGTGGCGTTGACCGCGCCGGCAGTGGCGGTCGAGAAAGTGTTCGTCCACGCGCGGATTATCCCCATCGCGCAGGGTGAGATAGCGGACGGCATGCTGATTGTCGAAGGGACCCGAATTGTGTCGGTGGGCCCGTTTGCGCCGGACGCGATCCCCGCGGGTGCGGAAGTCATCGATGTACGCGGCAAAGTGCTGATGCCGGGCCTGATCTGCACGCACAGCCACATCGGGGGAATCGGGGCCGCCGACGGCAGCGCGCCAATCCAGCCGGGCGTAAACGTTCGAGATGGGCTGAACATTCGCGATTCGGGATTTCGCCGGGCGCTGGCCGGCGGCTTGACGACGCTCAACATCATGCCGGGCTCGGGACATTTGATCAGCGGTCAGACGGTGTACGTCAAGTTGCGGTTCGCACCGGATCCGCCCCGGACGATCGACGACCTGTTGATCCGGGACGATCGCGGCGCGCCGCTGGGCGGCCTGAAGATGGCTAACGGGACCAACTCGATCCGCAGCGCGCCGTGGCCCGGCACGCGCGGCAAATCAATGTACCTGGTCCGCGAGCAGTTCATCAAAGCGCGGGAGTACCAGGCCAAGGTGGCCCAGGCGGCCGGGGACGCGGCAAAGCTGCCGCCGCGCGACCTGCATCTTGAGACCCTGGTGGAAGCCATGCAAGGCACGCGAATCGTTCACCACCACACCCATCGGCATGACGACATCATGTCCGTCCTGCGCCTGGCGGACGAATTCCAGCTGCGCGTGGTCCTGCACCATGTGAGTGAGGCGTGGCGGGTGGCCAGCGAAATCGCACGGGCCAATGTCCCCTGCTCGATCATCCTGATCGATTCACCGGGCGGGAAGCTGGAAGCGGAGCAGATGCGGTTCGATACGGGACGCGTGCTCGAACAGGCCGGTGTGCGCGTGGCGTTCCATACCGATGACTGGATTACGGACTCGCGTGTCTTCAACCGCATGGCCGCGCTGGGCGTGCGGGGAGGGATGTCCCGCGAGGCGGCGTTGCGGGCGCTCACGCTCTCCGGGGCTGAGATCCTCGATCTTCAGCGCTGCATCGGGTCCCTGGAGCCGGGGAAGGACGCCGACTTTGTCGTGTTGAGCGGCGATCCGCTGAGCGTCTACACGCACGTGCTGGAGACGTGGGTCGAAGGCCAGAAGGTCTTCGACCGCAATCGGCCGGAAGATCGACTTTACGCCGTCGGCGGCTTTGGCGCCAGCCACGATCAGAACCCGTATTTCTGCTGCTGCGAACAAGGAGCTGAATCGCAATGACGCACCGGTCCGTGCTCCTGCTACTCTGTTCGTGTGCCTGGGGACTGTTTGACACGCGACTCGCGACCGCCCAGGTCGCCGTCCAGGGGGAGCTGGTCTACACGATGGCCGGTGAGCCGATTCGCAATGGCGTGGTCGTTGTCGTGGACGGGAAGATCGCCGCGGTCGGTCCCGTCGGCACCGTGTCCGTCCCGGCGGGCCTGCGCCGCCTCAGCGCGCACGTCGTAACCCCCGGCCTGATCGACGCCCACAGCACGCTCGGCCTCTCGGGACTGCTTAACTACGAACACGACCAGGAGCAGTTGGAGCGGTCGGCGCCGATCCAGCCGGCGTTGCGCGCGCTGGACGCCTACAATGCACAGGACCGGCTGATCGCCTGGGTGCGCGGTTTCGGCGTCACGACGATTCATACCGGGCACGCGCCGGGCGAGCTGATCTCGGGGCAGACGATGATCGTCAAGACGGTCGGCAATACGGTCGACGAGGCCCTCCTGGTGCCGAAACGTGCCATCGCCTGCTCGCTGGGCGCCGCGGCGCGCAAGTCGGGCGCGCAGTCGCCCGGGACGCGAGGCAAGATGATGTCCATGCTGCGGGCCGAACTGATTCGGGCGCAGGAGTACCAGGCCAAGCTTGCCCGCGGGGTGGAGCAAACCGAGAAGCCGGAAGGGGGTGAGCCGCCGCCGCGCGACCTGAACCTGGAGGCACTGGCCCAGGTGCTGCGCGGCGAACTGGTGCTGCTGGTCACCGCCGACCGCGCGACGGACATCGCCAACGCGCTGCGGCTGGCTGAGGAGTTCAACATTCGCATCTGGCTCGACAGCGCCGCGGAATCCTACCTGTTGATCGACCAGATCAAGGCGGCAGGCGTGCCCGTCATCCTCCATCCGACGATGGCCCGCGCCGTGGAGGATACGGAGAATCTGAGTTTCGAGACCGCGGCCAGGCTCGTGGCGGCCGGCATTCCGGTGGCCCTGCAGAGCGGATACGAAGCCTACGTGCCCAAGTCGCGGGTCGTGCTGTTCGAGGCGGCGCGCGCTGCCGCCGAAGGGCTTGCCTTCGACCAGGCGCTGGCCACGATCACGATTGATGCCGCCCGGATTCTCGGCATCGACCAGCGCGTGGGGTCGCTCGAGGTCGGCAAGGACGGCGATCTGGCGCTGTACGATGGCGACCCGTTCGAATATACCTCCCATTGCGTCGGTGTCGTCGTGAATGGACAGATTGTCAGCCAGGAGATCCGCTGAAGCGCAGTCGCACGCCCGGCGACAGTCACGCAGGGAGGCGCGCTGGCTGCCGCCCAGGAGGCTTGACCGATGACCGATTCGCATCTTCCGCGTCGCGACTTCCTGTCAGCGGCCGCGGCTGGCCTGGCCGCGACCGCGATGGTTGCAGAAGCGAGTCAACGGCCTCGTGTGGCTGCTGCGCCGCGCGCGGACTTGCCCGCCCCAGGAGAGTTTCCCGTGAAGGTGATTTCGTCAGACAACGGACAGCCCGCCACGCAGAAGGCCTTTGAACTGATGTCTGCCGGGACGAGCCCGGTGGATGCGGTCGTGGCGGGCGTGGCGCTGGTCGAAGCGGATCCGAGCGACACGTCGGTCGGCTATGGCGGACTGCCCAACGAAGAGGGGGTCGTGGAACTGGATGCGGCCGTGATGGATGGCCCGCGGCACCTGGCCGGCGCCGTCGCGGCCCTGCGCAACATCAAGCACCCGGCGCAGGTCGCGCTGCAGGTCATGCGGCTGACCGACCACGTGCTGCTGGTCGGAGACGCGGCGCTGCGCTTCGCCCGCGCGATGGGATTCCCGGAAGAAAATCTGCTGACGGAAAAGGCGCGCAAGATCTGGCTGCACTGGAAACTGCATTTATCCGACCAGGATGACTGGCTCGCCCCTGACCAAGCGGATGTCGACCCGGAAACGGCCGAGTTCTTCCGGTCGCACAGCGTGATCCGCGCGGTGGCCGCCACATCGCGCGCCGAATTCCAGCGTCCGACCGGCACGATTCACTGCGCGGCGCTCAACGCCCAGGGCGAGATGGCTTGCACGACCACCACCAGCGGATTGGCGTTCAAGATCCCAGGCCGCGTGGGCGACTCGCCCATTATCGGCGCCGGCTTGTACGTCGACAACGAGATCGGTTCGTGTGGCAGCACGGGGCGCGGCGAGGCGAATCTGCTGAATCTGAGCAGCTTTGCCGCGGTCGAACTGATGCGGAGTGGCATGCCGCCGCGCGACGCGGGGATGGAAATCTGCCGCCGCATCGCGCAGCACACGCGGCGGCCCGATCTGCTGGACGAACAAGGTCGGCCCAACTTCGATTTGAAGTTCTACCTGCTGGACAAGACGGGCCGTCATGCCGGCGTGTCGCTCTATGGTCCCGCCAAGTTCGCGGTGACCGATGCGCAGGGCACGCGTTTGGAGGAGTGCGCGTTCCTGTACGAGAAGCGCGAGGCGAAGTGACTCGCCGGCCGCGGCCAGATCGCGAGGCAGCGATGTCGTCAGGTGCAGACCGGGACGCCCGCCCCGCCCCCGAGTCGAGCAGGGTCTGCCCCGAGTGTCACGGGACCGGCGTCCGCGCGTATTTCAAAGGCGAGAGCCGGTTCGTCCTCTCGCAGGACGAATGCCCCGCCTGCTGCGGCCTCGGGTACCTGGACGCGGCAGCCCCGCACCCTTGTCCCGAGAGAAGACAGGATGAACAGGATTGACAGGATGAAGGCCGGTCCATCTCACGCCTCTGGCTCTGTCCTATGGGTCCTATTGGTCCTATCTGAACCGCGCAAGAATTCCCCCACCGACCCAAGTCGATGCCACAGCCACAATCCGGTCAGCACGCAGGTGACGCCGAAGGCCAGCATCAGGGCCGGGGGCGTGCCGGTGCGCAGCATGACTTCGCCGTCACCAACGGGCAGGAAGGCGCCAACGCCGATATACGCGCCGTTGGCGATCAGGCAGAAACCCGCGAAGAACACCGCCAACCGCCGCGTCGCCCGCCGACGCCGCGGCAGACACACGGCGATCACTGCCGGCACGAGGACACCTCCCAACGGCCCGCTCCAGGCCACGACGCCGGGATGCGGATCCGGATCGACATCCGTCCGCGAGATCAGCAGCGGCCGCAACACGACCTGCGTCACGCGACCACCGGTCAGCCACGCGCCCAGCACGTGCCCCGCTTCGTGCGCTGCCAACATCAACTGCCAACAGAGCGTCAGAAGCACGGCGATCAACAACACTCGACACAATCGCTTCATGACAAGCATGGCAAGATTGTACCAGAACGCGCCGTAGGGTAAGGTGGTCAGGTACGCGTTAAACCCTTCGATGGCTGGCGGGTGTGCTGAGTCCGGTCTGGCTCCGCGTGACAACGCCCGCTGCCAGCTCTGCCGCAGGAGGATCATCCGATGCGATTTCCGTATCGACTGGCTCGTGTTGTGCGCGTTTCTGCGGCCCGTTGCCGGTGGCGCCGTGCGTGCGTCGCGCTGGGCCTTGCGCTGATGTGGGTCCTCCTGCCGTCGGCTGCGTCGGCCATCGAGCGGGATATCGTCATCTCCGTCTATCAGGGCGAGTGCCGCGAGGGGGATTTTGTTGCGAATCTGGCCACCGCGCGCGAGGTCGTGCGCGAGGCGCTTGCGCGCGGCAGCCACTTCGTGGCGCTGCCCGAGTGTTTCCTGTCAGGTTACGAGAGTGCCGAAGCGGTTCAGCGCGGCAAGCGCTCGCTGGCCGACCCCGACCTGCGGCAGTTCATTGCCGAGTCATCGTCGCACGACATGGTCGTGCTGGTCGGGCTGGCCCGCCAGGACGGCGATCAGCTCTACAATACCGAGCTGGTCATTCACCGCGGTCAGTTACTGGGCTTCTATGACAAGGTCATGCTGACCGGCGGCGATCGAGATCCGCTCGGCTTTGCACCCGGTACAGCGGTGCCGGTGTTTCAGGCTCATGGCGTGCGGTTTGCCGTCATCATCTGCCACGACAGTTCGTTCCCGCACGTGGCGCTGGCGGCGCGACTGCAGGGGGCCGAACTGCTGTTCTCACCGCACAATAACGAGATCCGCTCCGTGGCCGCCGACGATCACCGGCACTGGGTACGGAACTGCCACGTGGGGCTCGCCTGCCAGCTGAAGATGGCCGTCGCACGGGCCAACATCGTCAAGTCGGATCGGCCGGGCGGGATCGGATACGGGGACAGCTTTATCCTCAGTCCGCAAGGGACGCCGCTGGCCGAGGCGAGACTGTTCAAGACCCAGCTGATCACGGCCACCGTCACCCCGGCGATGTTCCGGTCCCCGTGGGTGTGGGCCGATCTGCACGAAACCCCCGCCTGGCTGCGCACACAACTGGGACAACTACTGACCGATTTCCGCCGCCCGACCAGCGATGCGGACCTGCGTTCCTGGTTGGAGAACATGATCGTCTACCATCGATTCACACCCGGGGAAGTCAGTGCCGCAACCGGACTGACGCTCGCCGAGGTGACCGCCGCGACGGAGTCACACCAACTGGCCGGGCGGCAGCCGTCAGCACGCACGCCCGGTGATCCGCTGCGGATGCTGCCTTACCCTGGTGGCCGCCATCCGCGGTCGGGTTTCTTTGAAGGACAGGTGATGCCGCAGCGTGAAACGAAGTTCAGCGTCTTCACGCCCTGGGACGAGGCCAGCTACGTGGTCGTCGATCTGCCCGAAGCCATCTTTTCCAATCTTGGGCTGACATATCTCGGTCATACCCACATTCCCACGATCTGGGATCTGCAGGGCATCACGCTGCCACGCCTGGAATGGCAACGTGGCTCGGATGGTAGTCTGACATCAGAACGCACACTGCCCAACGGGATTGCGTTCGGCGCCCAGGCGAAACCCACGCCGGCCGCCGTGCATATGGAATTGTGGCTGCGGAACGGCACCGCCGAGCAACTGAGCGGCCTGCGCGTGCAGAACTGCGTCATGCTCGCCGCGGCCGAAGGGTTCGGCGAACATACGACGAGCCGTCACGTCTACCGCCCGCCCTATGCCGCCGTCCGAGCCGACAACGCACCGCGCTGGATCATCACGGCGTGGGACCCGGTCCAGCGCTGCTGGGGCAACGAGCGCTGTCCTTGCCTGCACTCCGACCCGCAGTTTCCCGACTGCGCACCCGGAGACACCGTGCGACTCCGCGGTTGGCTCTCGTTCTACGAAGGGGACGATATCCAGGCGGAGTTCGAGCGGATCGAGGGTATGCAGTGGCGGCGCGAGTGATCGCGGGGGACAGGAAGATGGGGGACAGAAAGAAGGGGGACAGAAAGATGGGAGGCAGAAGATAATTTTCTGTCCCCCAGTTTTCTGTCCCCCATCGCGAAAACGTCCGCTCAATTTCCGTACATGGCTACCCAGTACGTGGACCCATCCGGCGCAATCGCGTACCCGAAGCCGGCCAGGCGGGCACCGCTGATGATATTGGCCCAGTGGCCGGAGCTGGAACGCCAACTCTGGAACGCGCTGCGCACAGTGGGCTGTCCCATGGCGATATTCTCGCCCGAAAAACCTCCGAAGCCGTGCTTCATCGCGCGCCCGACCGGTCCACCGTTGCTCTCGTGACTGAAGTTGCCGGTCCGAGCCATGTACCAGGCGTGATCCTGAGCCGCTCGCGTCAGTTCTCGCGACATCTGCTGGGCGGGACGCCCCACGGAAGCGCGCAGTCGGTTATTCTCCTCCAGCATCCGCATCAAGGTAGGATGCTCGTGCAGCGGCACCGCTTTGCTCGCGATCGCGGCATCCTCGTCCGGCCCGAAGGCCAGCACGCTCAGCGCAATAAGACTCCATGCATTCATGCGACTCTGCTCCTCCAGAAGATCGTGATGGTAGAAAGCACAAACTGAGTTGACTTTAGCGGGGAGTTAGAGTTTCGCAGATTGCCCAGGCGCTGCAAGTCCCCGCGCTGGTGGGTGGGGGTAAGGTGATCCTGCCGTGGGGTGGTCGCGCGGGTTCGCGGTGGTTGGACGCGTTGAGCGGGAGCGGGCGCATGCTCACGCCAGCTGTTTGCGGAAGCGTGCGACGCTCCCGGCGAACACGACGACACCGCAGAGGGCGAGACCAGTCACCCAGGGGAGCAGATCAAGCAGACCGGCGCCGCGGAGCACGATTCCGCGCAAGATCTCGATGAAATAGGTGGCGGGAATGGCGAAGGTGAGGAGATAGATCGGCAGGGGCATCTCGGCGCGGGGGAACACGAAGCCGGAGAGGAGGACGGACGGCAGCATGATAACGAACGCGTACTGGACCGCTTCCAACTGCGTGCGAGCGACGGTGGAGGTGAGCAATCCGAGGCTGAGTGAACAGACCATGAACAGCATGGCGAGGCTCAGGAGCAAGGGGACGCTGCCGTGAATGGGAACTCCGAAGACGTACACCATGACGGTAATCACGACCAGCAATTCGACGAATCCGACGATGGCGTAGGGAAACAGTTTGCCCAGGAGGAGTCCTGTCCGGCCCACGGGAGTGACAAACAGTTGTTCGAGGGTGCCGAGTTCGCGTTCGCGCACGATGGCAAACGACGTGAGGAAGAGGGTGACCAGCTGGAGGATGATGCCGATCAGGCCGGGCACAAAGAAATGAGCGCTTTCCAAGTCCGGGTTGTAGAGCAGGCGGGGGCGCACATCCAGAGGAAGGCTGGCGGTGCCGGCGGCACTGCGCGACGGCGCGAACTGCGCCGCCTCACCGCGCGCTCGTGCCATCTGGATGGAAAGCTGGATCCCCAGGAGTTGGGCGGTGTTGAGGGCGGTCGTGGCCACCTGCGAATCGCTGCCGTCGATTAGAACCTGGACGGCCACTTGCTCGCCGCGCAGGAGCCGTTCCGAGTAATTCGGCGGAATGCGCAGTCCGACGCGCGCGTGGCCGGCCGTGAGGGCCTGTTCGAACGACGCGTCGTCGTACACGCGGCGTGTAAGCGTGAAGCGGCGGGTATTCACAAAGGCATCGGCCAGGCGGCGTCCTTCCGCACGGCCGTCCTGATCGAACACGACCAGCGGAATGTGCTCGATTTGTGTGTCAATGGCGTACCCAAAGATGATGGTCTGCATGACGGGGACGACGAGCATGAAGAAGATGGTCGACCGTTGACGCCGAATATGGGCAAACTCCTTGACCACAATGGCGCGGAATCCAGCGGTCGTCCTGCCTGGCCGCAGGCGACGCCGCGCGGGCGGCGGCGTGTCGGGCGCGCGGGTAATGCCGGGCAACTCGCCCGGGGCGGCACGGTCGTCCGGCGGCGGGCCGACCGCCGGCTCGGCGACCGGTTCCGGCGTGGCGGCATCGAGTTTCCGCGCGTGCTCGGCGCTGCGCGTCAGCGTCACGAACACATCTTCCAGGGACGGCGGGATGGGATGGACTTCCGCGGCCAGATCGGGCCGGTTCACGCAGGCGAGCAACGTGTCGGGCGTGCACGGTTCGGCGACGAGCAGTCGCACGGTTTCGCCGAAGAGCGTGGCGTCACGCACGCCATCCAGGTGCCGCAAATCGTGCAGATATTGCGCGGGATTGGCCACCCGCAGCTCGTAGCGGGTGCTCCCCGCGGGCGTGACGCCCGGCAGTTGCTTGAGCAATCCGGGCTTGCCGCAGACGAGCAGTTTCGACAGGTAGATGTATCCGACGTCCGTGCAGCGTTCTGCTTCGTCCATGTAGTGTGTGGTCACCAGGAGGGTGACGCCGCGCGCCGCCAGCTGGAACAGCAGGTCCCAGAGCTCGCGTCGCGCCACCGGGTCGATCCCCGCAGTCGGCTCGTCCAGAAACAGCAGCTCCGGTTCGTGGATCAGGGCACACGCCAGCGCGAGTCGTTGTTTCCAGCCGCCGGAGAGGGTGCCGGCCAGCTGATCCGCGCGATCGTGCAGGGCCGTGAGCTGCATGACGCTGGCGCAACGCTCGGCCAGCCGAGCATGGGGCAGCCCATAGATGCGCCCGTAGAAGGCCAGGTTCTCGTGGACCGACAGATCCGCATACAGGCTGAACTGCTGGGACATGTAGCCGACGCGGCGTTTGATCAGTTCGGCCTCGGTCTGGACGTCGCAGCCGAGCACGGTGGCATCTCCGGCGGTGGGAGCGAGGATTCCCAGCAGCATGCGGATGATGGTGGACTTGCCGCTGCCGTTGGGACCGAGCAAGCCGAAGATGGCGGCCCGTTCGATCTGAAAACTGACCTCGCTCACCGCCACCAGGTGACCGAAATGGCGTGTCAAGTGCCGGACATCCACCACCAGGTCACTCACGGTGCGCCTCCGCGTCGGGCAACCAGATGTCGGCCGACATGCCGGGAAGCAGCTTCCGGTCGGCGTTTTGCAGGGAGACCTTGATGCGGAAGACCAGCTTGGCGCGTTCCACGGGAGTCTGCACGTTGCTCGGGGTGAACTCCGCGAGTCGGGAGATGAAGGTCACGGTGCCCTCCAGCGCGTCTCTGGGGAAGCTGTCGACGACGACCTTGAGTGTCTGTCCGACATGGAGCGCGACTTGATTCTGGGGCACGTAGGCGCGGACCCAGAGTTGCCGGTCGTCCAGGAGCGAGAGGACGGGGGCGGACGGGGGGGCGAGGTCGCCCGGTTGCAGTTCCATGGCCTCGACGACGCCGTCGAGCGGGCTGGTGATGCGGAGTTCCGTGAGCTGGGTTTGCAGGGCGTCCAGCGCGTACTGGGCGGCATCGCGGGCGGCGCGCGCCGCCGCGACATCTTCAGCGCGATAGCCGTTCTTCAGCATGTCCCAGGCGTGCCGGGATTCTTCCACCTGGGCATCAATTTGATCGAGGTCTTCCTGCCGCGTGCCGACCAGTTGGAGGTCGAGTTGTTGTTCGCGGAGTGCCACGTTGGCGGTGGCAGCCTTCAGCCGCTCGTCGGCCCGATCCAGCTCTTCAGCCGCCGCGGCCCGTTTCTCCACCAGGCTGACGACCCGCGCGTGACTCTGCTGGGCGAGATCGAGTTCCGCTTGAGCGACCTTCAGCTGGGCTCGGGCCACCTTAATCTCCTGCTCGCGCGGGCCGGCGCGGAGCTTGGACTGTTCGGCCAGCAGTTGTCGGTACCGGGCTTCCGCCTGGGCGATTTCCTCGGCGCGATAGCCGTGCTCGAGGCGTTGCACGTCCGCCTCCCGCGCCGCGAGCTGCGCTTCGGCTTCCCGCAGACGCTCCCGCAGATCAAACGGTTCGAGTTCGACGAGCAATTGGCCTTTGGCGACTCGTTCGCCTTCCTGCACGTGCACCGCGCGCACGCGGCCGCCGACACGCGAGCCGACCCGGATCTCGTCCGCTTCCAGAAAACCGCTCACCTTGCGCGGCACGGCGCGATACTGGTCGTACAAGATGGCCGTGATCAGCAGCATTACGAGCAGCAGAAGCGCGACGAGTCGCCGGAACATCAGCAGGTTCCCCAGGACCACAGTGCCTGTCGGCGGGTGGACCGACCACGAGGCATCGTCGACAGCCACCGCCCGTGTCACGTGGCACAGCGGGCTGCGCGCCTCTCATGGTAGAGCATGGCGGTGCGGTCGTCATCCCGAGCTGAACGGAAGTTGGCGGGACGCGCGTCACGCGAACGATGCCGATGCGCGCCGCCTCAGTCCGCGTCGGCCAGGTCGATCTGGACCTGCAGAATATCGTCCGTGCGGCGGAGGAATGCGCTGAGCACCTGCGGGTCGAACTGCGTGCCGCGCAGCTCTTCCATCATCTCCAGGCACTGGTGGAAGGGGTACGGCTCCTTATACGGCCGCCGGTCGCTCAGTGCGTCGAACACGTCGGCCACGGCGGTGATCCGGCCTTCGATCGGAATCTGTTCGCCGCGCAGGCCCAGCGGGTACCCGGTGCCGTCCCAGTGTTCGTGATGGGTCTGCGCGATACTGGCCGCGACGGGGACGAGCCAGGCCGTGGCATTGCCCGGCTCGATGTGCTCCAGCTGGCTCCGCACGCTCGAGTCAGCCTGACCATGTTCGGGCAACTGTTGGATGATGCGTCGTCCATAGTCGCAGTGTCGCTTCATGTTCTCGAACTCGCCGCACGTCAGCGCCCCCGGCTTGAGCAGAATGGCATCGGCGATGCCGATCTTGCCGACGTCGTGCAGCAGTGAGGCTTCCTCGAGCAGTTCGGCGATCTCGGCCGACATGCCGAGTTCGCGCGCGATGATGCCCACATAGCGTCCCACACGCATAATGTGGTGGGCGGTCTCGTTGTCGCGATACTCGGCGGCGCGGGCCAGGGTCTGCACCAGGCTGCGGCGCGATGCCATCAGCTCGGCTGTCCGCAGCCGCACCTGGCGTTCCAGCTGGACCGAGTAATTGGCCAGATGGTCGTAATGGGCCTTGACCATCAGCGCGTTTCCCACCCGCAGGACCAGTTCACTGGGATCGACCGGTTTGGTGAGGAAGTCGGTGGCGCCCAGCTCCAATGCCTTCCGCTTGATGCGGGCATCCCCGACCGCCGTCAGAATCACGACCGGGATGTGGGCCAACTGGCGGTCCGTGCGCACATGCTGCAGGATTTCAATCCCGCTCACCTCCGGCATCATGATGTCCAGCAGGGCAATGTCAGGCTGCTCGGAATGGAACAGCTCGACCGCCTGTGTGGCGTCGGTTGTGGTGCAGAAGTTCGAGTAGCCGTGACCGGCCAGGTATTTCTGCACGACCTTGATGTTGATCGGTTCATCGTCCACGATCATGATCTTGGCGCATTTGGTCGTGTCGCGGGAGAGACTCGGCAGGCCGTCGGCACTGGCGGCCTCGGCGACCAATTGCAGCGCGATATCCAGCTGGTGCGTGGCCGACGCAGCAAGCGGTTCGGGAGTGGAGGTCACGCCGTCAGTCATTCCGCATCGTGAACCTGCTGGGGGACGAATCTGGGACCTCGCCGCGTGCGGCGGGCGACGGCCTCAGGGGCTGTCGAGTCGACTCGGCCGCGGCACGCACATGGAGCCGGCGGACCGATACGTCTCGCGCAGTTTGTCCAAGCTAACCATAGGTCATCGTTCGTGCCGGAAGTCGCGGCGTTCAACAGATTTCCTGCAATTCCGCCACGGCGGCGGGGCGTTTCCGGCGAGTGTACCGACGAGTCGCTGCCGGTTGTGTCACGGCGCCGTCACAAGCGGTACATCCGGCACGACCAGCGTCTCGGCCAGGGCCTCGAGGTCGGCCAGGGCGGCGGCCAGTTGCTCATCCGTGGCCTGAGCCTTGCTCAGACGCTCGAGTTCCTTGGCCGGTTCGGTCAACTCGTGAAACCCGGCGGTCCCGCCGGCACCTTTGAGCCAGTGGGCCAGTTGTGCCAACTGTCCGTGATCACCGGCCGCGAAGGCGCTGCGCATGGCGCTGCGCTTGTCCCGGAACCGGTCGACGAACTCGGCAATGATTGCGCAGAACTCGGGATCGTCCGTGGGCAGCGTCGAATGGATCGCGCGGCCTGCGGGAGTTGGCCGACGGAGGGCCGGTGCCGCTGCCGTGTCGGGCGCGCTGAACTCGTAGCCCGCGTCGCGCAGGACGGCGGCCACCGACTGGACGAGCTTGTCCATATCGATCGGTTTCGTCAGAAAGCTGGTGCAGCCGGCCGCGAGGCATTTTTCCTCCGTGCCCTTCATAGCGTCGGCCGTCAGCGCGATGATGGGCGCCGGGAACTGCTGCTCCCGCAGGAGCCGCGTGGCCGTGAATCCGTCCATGACCGGCATCTGCATGTCCATCAGGACGAGATCCACGGTCAGGGTCTCGAGCGCTGCCAGCGCTTCCTTGCCGTTGCGCGCGGCATGCACGATCGCGCCGGCGCGGCTGAGTACCAGGTTGATCAGTTTGCGATTCGATTCGCCGTCATCCACGACCAGCACGCGCACGGACGGCAGCTGGCCCTGGATCGTGCCCGACTCAACCGTCCTGCGCAGCTGCTGCGTCAACTCGGCGGCCGAGACGATCCGGGTATCGTCCAGCGGTCCGGGGTCGACGGTGAAGGTGAACGTGCTGCCTGAGTCGAGTTCGCTCTGAACGGTGAGCTCGCCTCCCAGCACCTCGGCGAACTTGCGGCTGATCGCCAGTCCGAGGCCCGTGCCGCCAAAGCGCCGCGTGACCGATGTGTCAGCCTGTACGAACGGATCGAAGATCCGCTGCAGCGTCTCGGCCGGCATGCCGATGCCCGTATCGATCACGTCGACGGCCAGCCGCGGCTCGCGTTTGTCCTGCGCGAGACGTGCGACGACGCGGACACCGCCCTGTTCCGTGAACTTGAGGGCGTTGCCGACCAGGTTGGTCAGGATCTGGCGGAACCGGACGGGGTCGGTGACGATGAACTCCGGCAGGCCGGAGGGTGCCTCGTAAGCCAGCTGGATGCCCTTCTTCTCGGCCTGGCCTCGCAGGACGGTGACGGCCTCATGAATCAACTGCAGCGGAGAACACCGGATCTTTTCGACTTCCATTTTCCCGGCTTCGACCTTGGACAGGTCCAGAATATCGTTGATCAGGTTCAGCAGGTGCTGACCGCTGGCGTAGATCGTGTCGAGGTACTCCTGTCGTTCCAGCACGCTGTTTTCAAACCCGCGGCGCAGGACTTCGGTGAAGCCGAGGATCGCGTTCATGGGGGTGCGGATCTCGTGGCTCATACGGGCGAGGAAATCGCTCTTGGCGCGATTGGCCGCGTCGGCTGCCTCCTTCGAGCGGCTCAGTTCCAGCTGGGTCTCCTCCAGCTGCGTGACGTCTTCCAGGCTCGCCAACACCCCGCGGATCTCACCCTCGTTGCCGGGAATGGGCGTGCAGTTGACCATGAACGTGCGGGACTTGCCCGAGTAATCGACCAGGTGCATCATCCGCCCGGCCAGCGAGGCCTCCTCACGCAACGCGATTTCCCAGGGGTAGCCGGCCGAGCCCGTGCCCGGCAGATCGGACCAGGGCAGTTCGGAAGCCAGGCGGCCCAGCAGCCGCTCGGGCGATTCGCCCACGATGTCGGCGAACGCCTGGTTGGCGAGCATGATCCGGCACTGCTGATCGAGCACCAGCAGTCCTTCCGCCAGCGTATCCAAGGCCGAACGCACGCGTCCCGGGACGACTTTGGACGGGTCCAGCTGACGCAGCGTCTTCCGCAGGTAGATGCTCACCAGCAGGAATGTCACCGTGCCCACGAAACCGATGAAGAGCAGTTGCGGCTCCGTCACGTAGCCCCACCAGCCAGGCGCGGAGAGCGGTGCGAAGACCAGTTCGACACTGCCCCAATCGGTCTCGTGTGTCCGAATCGGGACGGCGATGTGCGTGGCGGACACGCGGTCTTCTGCCCGTGCTGGCCACAGCGCGGCGTGCGCGCCGACCTCCGCGGCCAGGCTGCCGTCGGCACGGCGCAGCGCCGCCGAGCGGATGTCGGGGTTGCGCTCGACCAGCAAGTCCAGGATCGCCTGCATGCGCAGCACGTCGCGGTGGCGCACGACCGCCGAGCTGTTGGCGGCAATGGCCTCGCACAACTGTGTCCGGCCTCGGAGTGCCACGGCGTGCCAGTCGGGGATGATGCCGATATTCAGCGCGATCAGCACCACACTGACCACCGTCGTCGTGAGGCTGAAGGCAATGCGTGAGCGGGCGGAGAACATGCGCGCAAGTCCCATGGCTGAGAGTCGTGCTGATCCGTTCACGCAAACATAGGATGCGGCGACTGTTGACTGGGCCGCGACCGGCCGTCGTGCGCGGCTGGATGCCGGGCAACAGACCGGGCGTTCCGGTTGCACCGGACCCAGCGATCGCACGGTCTGTGCCGGATCGGGTGGTCGTGTCGATTCTGCGGTCGGCGCAGCAAGTTCGGCCGCGATCAGACGGAGGTGTGCGCATCGGCGGCCTGAGCAATGGACGACAAGGACTCGCCGTCCCCTGCCAGCGCCTCGCGGTCAAACGAATTCAGGATCGGCAGCGGGTCGATGAACCGCCACGTCGGCATCTGGGCGATCAGGCTCGTCAAGAGGTAACCGGCGCGAATCGTCCACAAGACGTACCCCACGGTCAGGCCCGTGGTGACACCCACGGCGGAGCCGATCATCCAGCGGTGCCACAGCCCTTGATCGTCCAGCAGCACTTCGATGCGCGTTAACTCATGCGGCAGTATCGGGCCGGTGGGCGCAGTGGAATCCACGAGCAGGGTGGGGGCAGGAATCTCCGTGACGGCGAGCGTCTCATCCCAGCGCTCGTCCGCCGCGTACGCGCGCACGCTCCCTCGATACCCCGCCACCTCGTCGCCGGCGGACGCGACGGACAACTGAGCGTGTGGGCCCATCAGCCCGCCGGATGTGGGTTCCACACCCGTGCGCAGCAGCTCCCCTTCCTGCAGTCGTGGCACAGTCGCCTCACGCTCCCGCGCCATGAAGTTCGAGACTTCGGCATTGATCGGGACCGGCAGGCCGCTGATCGCGCCCGGTGTTGCCGGCGGATTCGCGGGCGCGCCCGGCATGGTGTTGCCCGGCACCGTGGAGCCGGGGTCGACCGGCGACACGGGAACCAGCACGTTGATGAACACGCGCGTCCGCAGTGAGTAGCTCTGGCCGTCCCAGGCCAGGTAGGCGAACGAATCAGTCCCGAGGAAGCCCGGGTCGGGTACATACCGGAACGACCCATCGGCATTCAACTCCAGCTTGCCGTGCCATGGCGCACGCGCCACGACGGCCGACAGCGCGTCGCCGTCCACGTCCACGGCATTGTGAAGTATTCCCGGGCCGGCGACATTCAGGACCCCGTCGCCGCGCACCGAGTAGTGCTGTGCGAATGCGGTCGGCGGATCGTTGACACTCTCGACCTCCAGGGCCACTGCTGCGGTAGTGGCCAGTTGACTGCCGCCACCCGCCGTCCAGTCGCTGGCGCGCATCTCCAGCGCATCCTGGCCGTTGAAGTTGGGGTCTGGCTGATAGACCAGCGAGGCCAGTGCCGCGTTGATGTCGTTAATCAAACCGGTGAACGTGAGCTGGGCGCTGGCGGTGCCGTCGCCTGCGACGAAACTCAAACCAGTCGTCGTGCCCAACGCGAGCGTGCCGTGGGACACGCTGACGGCCACCTCCATTGCCGCGTCAGCGGCGTCCACACTCTGCACCGACAGCCCGGTCACCGCCAGCATGGTGTCCTCCGGCGTCAGCAGCGTTGCAGGGAGGCGTATCTGTGGAGCATCGTCGGCTGGCAGCACTTCTACGCTGGCCGTGTTGATGTCAGCACTGAAGGCCGTCGTGCCGCCGTTGGCGGAAACGTCCACGCCCACGTCCCCGACCGAACCGGTGGTCTGGTCCCAGGCGCGAAACTGAACCTGGCTGTCCGGACCGTGATGGTTTGCCTGCGGCACGAAACGGATCAGCGAGTTCTCCCCGAGCAGGACGGCAGCCTGATCGCTGACGTTGGCAAAGTCGTGCCAGTTGCCGTCACGCAGCGCATCGAACTGCCACGTACCGAACCGGTCGTCGACGCCAATCACGGCGATGCCTTCGAGCGCACCCGCGTCGATGTCCGTCACGCGATCATCGCCCGCACTTGCAAGGATGCTGGCTACGGCACTGCCGGAATTGTCCGCGTCGTCCTCCAGCACGTCGGAGAGCGTCAGCGGGTCGCCGGGGGTCAGCACCGGCGCGTTGTTCGGCGGGTTGAGAACTGTCTCGAAGTCGATCCGCACTTCGTCGAGATAGACTGAGCCGCTGCCCGTGCCGGTCACCAGGAACCGGACCTGCGTATCTGCTGCGGCAAACGCCGTGACATCGAAGAAGGATGTTGTCGGTGATGCATCGCTCCCGTCCACGATGGACGCAATCGTGCTCCATGAGTTTCCTCCGTCGGCGGAGAGTTCGATGGCGAGCACGGAACTGGCGAACCCGTCAGTCGGATGCCGTTGCCAGGCCACGCCGAGGGTGGCCGACGTGGCCGCGCTCAGGTCCAGCGTGCGGGACACTCCCACACCATCGACGGCCTGCAACTGCAGGCTGTGGTCGCCGACCAGTCCCAGGTCGAAGTCGGCCACCTGCGCGGCGCCCGCGTTGGGCCCATCGGACTCACCCAGTTCCTGCCAGTCGCTGGTCCAGCAGGCCGAGCCATCGCAGCCTGCGAACGACTTGGCGACGAAGTCGTCGCGTGCCTGCTGGGACGACAGCAGGTGTGCCCAGTGCAGGCGGGCGGCCGGTGCGAGGGCCGCCGCGGTGGTCACGTCGCCCTGCCGGTACTCGAGCTCCCAGTCGCCGCCCAGTGACGCGTGGCCGGTGGCATCGACACTCGCCGCGACGTCCGCGCCAGTCAGTGCGTGGATGCCTTCCAGCACGGCAAGACCCTCGGGTGTCGCGGCCAGATCGCAACTGTAGAAGAGAATGTCGGCTCCCGGAGCCAGGGCGTCCGCCCAGCCCGCGATCATGCCGGCATAGCCGGCGAGCCGGTCGGTGGCGAGCCACGTGCTGCCCAGCCGCAAGGCCCCGCCGGAGCCGTGTGCAAGCACGTGGACCGCGTCTACTTCGTCGCTCGACGCCAGCGCACGCGTGATCTGCGCGATGCCGTCCTGGTCGGCTGCGAGCGTCAACATGTCGAACGTGGCGGGGCCCTGCGCCTGCTCGTGCAGGTGCCGCACAAGCTCCTCGTAGCCGCTCAGGGACTCATCGATCACGACCAGTTCCCGGCGCCCGCCGGCACCGCGCGTCGCCAGCTCCGCAGACGCGTCCGGATCCGCGGAATCGCCGATGGTCGCGTCGCTCGGTTGTCGCGGCGTCGTCGCCGCGACGGCGTCTGAACCGTGCGTCCCGGAGCCTGGGGACTCGGCCAGGTCCGCGTCGTTGTCGCTGTCTGGGTCGAGCATCGCCTCGGGCGCTAACGGCACGGCACTCATCAAGATGCGGTCTTCCAGTTCAGTCAGCTCCAGTGCCACAGACGTCTGCGCATGTGGCGGTGTTTCCGACCGGGCGCGCGCCCAAGCCGCGCCAGTGCGTGTGAGCAGTGCGTGCCACATGAGGCCGCATCCTTAAGTACGGATACTTGATGTGAAGCAGGCGACGACGCGGCAACGAGCGATCCAACCGCGCGCAGACCACCACCAGGGGATATTCGATATTGGCTACTGAAAGAATAGTACAGATCCTGGCTCGAGCATTCATCGGCTCAGGCCCTGGGTCGGGCGGCAGTGGGGCAACGAAATGGTCTGGCGTGATTCCGGGAGTATTCGGTTATCGGGTGGCTGGGGACGAGCGTAGCGAGCCCCCAGCGTTCTGCATTCCGGGGGCTCGCTGCGCTCGTCCCCGGCCACCCCAGGATGTGGAATTCCCGGAATCACGCCAGTCCATTTCGTGGTGTGCTACGCGGGCCGGCGAAACGCGGTGCGGAAGTGTGACGATTGTGCCGGCTGTAGCGGGCAGGCGAGCGGCGTCTGTCGTCCGGGACATATCGATACTGCGGACATGTCACGCGCCGCGTCGAAGGAAAGGAATACTTGACAGTCGCTGCCGGTCCGTGCGCGGGACTCGGGCCGGCGTCTGGACAAGCTCAGTCAAAGCGGGCTGGAACAGGGAATGACCAGACCACGGACGGTCGCATGGGTCGCACGGATGGGACGCGTCACCGCGCTGGTCGTCGCGGTCTGTACCGCCGGTGCCGCAACACGGCTGTGGGGTCAAACCGCCTCGCCGTCGACCGCGCCGCGCCCATCGACCGCGCCGCGCCCGTCGGCCGCGACCGTGTCCGCCCGCAGCGAATCCATTCCCGGACCGGTCGTGTGGCGGATGCGGGATGGCGCCGCGCAGGACGAGATGCAGGCGGACCCGCTCCTGGCGCCGCCGGGCACCCGGCTGTCGGCACCCGCGCAGGCGGCGCCGCGGCAGGAACTTCCCGCCGGCTTCGAACCGTGGTGGCGACCGCTGGCCATCCGGGCATTGCGCGCGGCACCCGATCAGCAGGTCGTCGACCTCGACGCGCTGATCATCAGTGCGCTGGCCTATTCACCGCGCGTGCGCGCGGTGAGTGAGGACGTGCTGATCCAGGAGACGGCGGTCCTGGAGGCCGCGGCCGATTTCGATATCCGCGCGTTCTCCGAGTCGAAGTTCTTTCGCAAGAGCGAGCCGATCGGCAACATTCTGGAAACGGGTGGACCGCCGCGGTTGCGGGAGGAAGACTGGGGCTTTTCTGCGGGGGTGCGGAAGCGAACGCCGCTGGGTGGTTCGTTCGAGCTGGCGCAGCGGATTGGGATCCACGACAGCAACTCGCGGTTTTTCGTCCCCCCGCAGCAGGGCAATGCGCGCATGGTGTTGAGTTACAATCAGCCGCTGCTCAACGGATTCGGTCGCGTCTACAACCGCTCGCTCATCGTGCTGGCCGAATTCGACACTGCGATTGCAGTGGACGAGACGTCCGCTGCGCTCCAGCAGCACCTGCTGACGGTGGCCGAGGCGTACTGGGAGCTCTACCTGCAGCGGTGTGCCCTGGTGCAGCGGTTCCAGCACCTGGAGCGGGCACGCGTGATTCTGGATGAACTCGAGCGCCGGCGCGACATTGATGCGCTGGAGAGCCAGATTGTGCGGGCGCGTGCGGCCGTGGCGGCGCGGCAGGCCGAACTGGTCCGTGCGGCTGCCAACATTCAGAACACGGAAGCGCTTATCCGGGCTCTGACCAATGCCCCGGAGTTGCTGGCCAATCCGCAGGCGGAGTTGATTCCGACGGACCACCCGGCCTCGGTCCACGTCGACGTGAATCTGCAGGACGCCATCGTCACGGCGCTGCAGCACCGTCCGGAGATCGACGCCGCGGCACAGGAGATCCGGGCCGCCAGCGTCCGACTCAATATGTCCCGCAACGAGCTGCTGCCGGCCTTGGACGTGGTCCTCGAGACCTATGTCATGGGGCTGGACGCGGACTACGACATCGGCCAGTCGTTTGCCGATCAGTTTGGCGCGGGGGAGCCGAGTTACACGGCGGGGCTGGTCTTCGAAGTGCCGCTCCACCGGCGGGCGGCCAAGGCCCGCCTGCAACGCCGCGGCCTGGAATTGCGGCGGCTGACGGCGCAGTACGAAGATTCCGTGCAGATGCTCCTGGCGGATGTGGAAGTGGTGGTCCGCGACGTCCATGCGACCCACGAGGAGATGGTCGGCAAGTACCAGGCCATGATGGCGGCCCAGGCGGAGGTCGAATATGCGACCCGTCGCTGGCTGCTGCTGGGCGGCGAAGATCGCTCCGCCAGCCTGCTGCTGGAGGACCTGCTGGCAGCGCAGGATCGACTGGTCGTGGAGGAGTTCGGATTCGCCCTGGCGCAACGGGATTTCACCATCAGCCAGACGCTGCTCAAACGTGCCACCGGCACCCTCCTGGCCCAGGAAGGCATCGAACCGATCCGGACGTGCCAGGGGGGGCTGCCGCAGCTGCAGTTCGAAAAACGTCCCCTGCCGGCGCTGCCGGCCGAGGTCTTGCCGGCCCCCGAACCGCGCACCGCCCGAGAGCGTGACGCAGCCACGCTCCGCCGCTGAATCGTGCGAAAAAGACAGGGCTCACCACGAAGGACACAGAGAACACGAAGAGCAACCGCAGGCACCTCGAGCGACAGTTCGAAGCTTTTCCCGCTCAGTTCTCTCCCTGAAACGTCGGAACGCCCCCTGTCCGGCATAATCCGCACCATCCTTCTTCCCGCCGGGCGTGCGCCGCCGCATTGATGAGCTACGTTTGTGCAGGGTGGCCGCCGTCTGCGACCAGCAGACCGGCCCGATGCACACGTCTTGCGGAAGTTGTGTCGCCATGAACATGCACGGTGAAAGTGAGTACGCACGTTTCGGAGAGGTCGCGTGGAACGCACGGAAGCGGCTCAGGATCGGCCTGGCCTGCGCGGCGCTGACGCTGGCGGGCGCGGGGCTTGCGCGGGCGGCCGAATACGACGGGTTCACCGAACCGTATCGGAAAGTCAACGTCGCGTCGGTCGAAACG
This sequence comes from Pirellulaceae bacterium, assembly GCA_025459265.1. Classification (GTDB taxonomy): domain Bacteria; phylum Planctomycetota; class Planctomycetia; order Pirellulales; family Pirellulaceae; genus JAAYDI01. Next base: position 33,682 of record JALOQX010000060.1, read on the forward strand.
GGAACGATCAAATCACTGGAGGTGCGCGAAGGTGCGCGGGTCGAGAAAGGCCAGGTCGTGGCGCGCCTGGACGACGACGTGTATGTCGCCCTGGTGGCGATTGCCGACGAATCGATGCGCGCACAGGGTGCGCTGAAGTCGGCGGAAGCCGAGCTGAACATGCGACGCGAGCGTTGGGAGAAGTTGACGGTGTTGCGCAACCAGGGCCACGCGCGGCAAGAAGAGGTCGAGCGGGCCTATGCCGATGTGGAAATCGCCGAAGCGCGCGTCCTGTCCGCCCGAGAACTCATGGAAGTGAAACGACTCGAGTACGAGAAGGCGAAGATCCAGCTGGCCCGACGAGCCATCGTCGCGCCGCTCTCGGGCGTCGTCAGCGCCGTACGCAAGGACGAGGGTGAATTCGTCGCGCCCAACGACCCCTATGTGGCCGAGATCGTCATGCTCGACCCGCTGCTGGCCACGTTTTCCATTCCCAGCCGCGAGGCGGCGGCACTGGAACCGGGCGCGGCGGTCCAAGTGTTTCTGGACGACGCGGCGCGGTTCGTCGCCGGCGAAGTCGATACCGTCGCCCCCGTCACGGATGCTGAAAGCGGCACCGTGCGGGTCAAGATCCGAATCACCAATCTCCAGGGGCAGTTTCGTTGCGGGGAACGCTGCACGTTGCAGCTGGGCGAGCTGCCGGCCAGGCCGACGACGCAGCCGTGATGGCGGCCGGCGGGTCCCAGATGCATCCGCACAGACATGACCGAGTTGATGAGTTCCGGCACGGGCAGTTGGATCGTCGGCACCCTGTCGGCCGCGCCGGGTGACTCGTGGCCGCGTCTGCCCGCGGTTGCCGGCACGTCGGCGGCCGAGCCGGCGCAGGCGGAGTTCCTGCTGCGGACCGTCACGACGCTGTTGGACTGTCCCGACCCGGTCGACGCATACCGACTGCTGGTCGACCGGCTGCAGCACGGACTCGGCGCCCGCCAGGTTGTGCTGGCGCTCTGCAGCCGGCGCGGCGCGTGCTGCCGGATTCGGGCGATCTCGGGCACCCGTCAATTCGACACGCACAGCGAGGCGGTGCGCGCGATGCAGGACGCGTGCCAGGAATCGCTGGTGCGCGGCGGCGCGACCCAGTGGCCGCCGGCAGCGCCGGAGCACGGCCAGGCGGCACTGGCTCACCGACAACTGCTTGCCCGCACGGGCGCCCAGCGTGTGGCCAGCATGGCACTGCGAGACAGCCGCGGGGACGTGCTGGGGGTCCTGCTGGTGCTGGATGCCTCGCCCACGGGAACGAGTCTGCTGCCCGAGGCCTGGATTGCTCCGCTGGTCAGCGCGTTGAGATGTCGGCGTGACGGCGAGCGGGGACGCGTGGGCCGAGTGGTGCGGAAGTTCGCGCGGGGGATCAGCCGCCCGCGCGGGAGGCTGCTGGCGCTGCTGGCCGTGGCGCTCGGTGTGCTGCTGGCCGTGCCGGTTCCGGTGCGCGTGGCGTGCGAGTGTGTTTTGCAGCCCGTCACCCGGCGGTTCGTGGTCGCGCCCTACGACGGCGTGCTCGAGCGGTGCCTCGTCGCCCCCGGTGACGTGATCGCCCGCGGGACGACACTGGCGCGGATGGACCAGCGCGAGATTCGTTGGGAGCTCGCCCAGGTGGACGCGGATCGCGCGCGGGCCGAAAAGGAACGCGATGCGGCCCGCGCGGCGCACCGGACCAGCGCCGCGCAGCTGGCCGAACTCGAAATGCAGCGGCTCGCCGTCCAACAACGTCGGCTCCAGCATCGGCTCGACAACCTGGCGGTCCGCAGCCCGATCGACGGCGTCGTCGTGGCCGGTGATCTCGAGAAAGCCGAAGGCGCACCGCTGACGATCGGGCAATCGCTCTTCGAAGTGGCTCCGCTGGACCGCATGCTGTGCGAACTCAGTGTCCCGGAAGAGGATATCGGGCAGATCGCCCCGGGAATGGCCGTGCGAGTGAGTCTCGACGCGCGGCCCGGCGCGGCCATGCGCGGAGAGATCGAGCGGATCCACCCGCGCGCCGAAGTGCGGGGCAACACCAGCGTTTTCGTGGCCGAGGTCGGACTCGACAATCCGGATGGCCAGCTGCGTCCGGGCATGAATGGCACAGCCCACGTGTTGGCGGGACGCCGCAGCGTGGCGTGGCTCGTGTTTCAGAAGCCGTGGGCGCGCGCGCGTCGCCTGCTGGGCTGCTGACGCCAGGGAGCTCGCAGGCGCATGGACACGGCACTCAAGGCGGCACAAGGGGCGGTCAATCCGGTGCAGGTCGTGCCGCGACTGCGACCGGACCTGGTGTTTCGGCCGCAGACGTTTGGCGGTCGGTCCTATTTCATCGTCGAGGATCCGCTCAACGGCCGATTCTTCCGCGTCGGCGTGGCCGAGTACACCTTGCTCTCAGGGCTTCAGGGCGATGCCACGCTGGCGGACGTTCTGCAGGCGACTCGGCGGGCATGGCCGGACTGCTCGTTCACGCTCCGCGAAGCAGCCGACATCTGTGCGTGGGCCATGTCGTCGGGACTGGCGCAGCCCGCCGGCTCATCGGGTCGGCTCGCGCCGAACGTGCCGCCGGTGCAGGTTGCTGCGCGGCGCGCGGGGGGCTGGTGGACGCCTGTCTCGCTGCAGGTGCCGTTGGTGCATCCCGACCGGTGGGTCGAAC
>JALOQX010000061.1 GCA_025459265.1 Pirellulaceae bacterium
CGATGATCTTCGTCCCCCATGACCCGAGGTCATGGGGGCACGTCCGGGATGTCCCCCGGCTGCGGGGTGAATGTGACAGGATCCTGTCATGAGGCTTCTACTCGTTTAACCCGCAGCCGCAGGCGAGGACGGTGTCACGTGCTGGGGACGAGGCGCAGTGCCGTGGATGCTGCACGGCAGGGCCGTCCTCGCCTGCAGGGGCGAGCCAGGGCCGTCCTCGCCTGCGGCTGCGGGTTAAACGAGGCGTGCCGTCCCGCTCGGGAGTGCGCCGCCGGTGTCGCGTTCGCAGGAGGATAGGGGCAGAAGGGGGGCAGGCCGGGAGGGAGCCTGCGGGGCGCGGGGAGGCAGGGGACGAGGAGCCGGGAAGCGAGTGAGCTGCGCTCCGCGGCGGCCAGCAGCTGGACGTCCCGGCAGATGGTCGAACGGTGTACGCCCAGCTCACGGGCAATCCGGGCCTGGCTGCCGTCGCCTGTCCCGTGTTTGAGGCGGAGACCTTCGATCTTAGTCAGCCGCTCCCATACGCGATCCTGTTGGAGCCTGTCGTACCGGCGACGTCCGCCTGATCGCGGACTCTGGCCCCGCGGTCATACAGTCCAACGGGCCGCGCGCTCTCGAGTCGTGCGCCCAGGGGCCGCCGACATCGGCCAGTCGGCGGACGCTGGTCCGGGAGTTACACTGATACCATGAACATCACAAAGGCCGTCATTACAGCTGCGGGTCCGGGTCAGCGGAATTTGCCGCTTCAGACGCTCATCGATCGGGACGGACAGCAGAAGTCGGTCCTGAGCGTGATCATCGAAGAGGCGGCACGTGCGGGGATTGATGACATCTGCATCGTGATCCACCCGGACGATGAGGATGCCTACCGCTCGGTGGCCGGTGACTACTCGCACCGAGTGTCGTTCACTTACCAGCCCGCAGCGCAGGGATACGGGCATGCTCTCTGGTGTGCGCGGGACTTCACCGCCGGCGAGCCGTTTCTGCATCTGGTCGGCGATCACCTGCACGTAAGCCGATCGGCGACCGGTTGTGCGCAGCGGGTCGTCGAGATTGCCGAGGCGGAATCGTGTGCCGTCTCGGCCGTCCAGGCAACGCGTGAAGGATTGTTGTCCAATTTCGGCGCGGTGGGAGGCAAGCGTGTCAAAGGTCGCAGCGATCTGTACACGATCGACCAGGTGCTGGAAAAGCCGACGCCGACCGACGCGGAACAGCGGCTGATGGTGCCCGGCCTGCGTGCCGGCTACTACCTCTGCTTCTTCGGCATCCACGTCCTGACGCCGGACGTCATGGACCTGCTTGACGCTCAGGTCCGGCAGACGCCCGATGGCCGTGTGGCGACCATCTCCCGTGCCTTGCAGCAGCTGGCCCGCACCACACAGTATCTCGCCTTGGAAATGAACGACTACCGCTACAACGTGGGAGTGAAATACGGGCTCCTGACGGCGCAGCTCGCCCTCGCCCTGAGCGGCCACGATCGGGAGGACATTCTCGCGATGCTGCTCGAGATGCTGCTCGTGCGCGAACATCATGCCGGCGCAAGGAGCACGCAATGAGCGCGCTGATCGGCATCATCACCGCCCAGGACCCTGCGGTCCGCAACCAGTCGCTCGACGCCTTCTGCCGATCCGCCACGCTCGATACGCTGCTGGCCGAATGCACCGCCTTGGAGGAGTTCCGGCACACGAGCACCAACCTGTACGAACAGGTGCGAGCGCTCTTCTTTCTCTATGCCACGTACCGCTTTCACGTGCCGGAGAAGCCGGGACTGCGGCTGCGCGGCTGCATCCCGTTCGACGGGTACAACGACCTGCTGCAGCGGCGGTTCGAGGAGTCGATTCAGCGATTTCTGGCCGTCCAGGCGGCGGACGGACCGGATGATGGAATCGCCAGCGCGCTGGCGGTCGCCTATCGCAGTCTCGGGTTCCAGACCCTGGCCACGCAGGTCCGAGCCAGCGTGCGGTCGGTCCGGGGCAACCAGTGGATGTTTCGCGCCGGGCACCCCTCGGACCATCCGTTGCGCGTGGTCCCGACGCTGCTCCAGAAGACGGACGGGTTGTTTCCGATCCTGCACGAACGGACGCCGGTGCGCATGGACCTGTCGCACAGTGGCTGGAGCGACATCTTTTTTCTCGGGATGGATTTCCCGGAGGGTGCGCGGGTCCTGAACGTATCGATCGATCTGGCGGTGCGGGACCAGTCGGACGGCCAGCCGCCGCGCCCGCCGGTGGAGGCTTTCTTTCGCATCATCGACACGCCCGTGATCCGGCTGGTGAGTACTGATCTGGGCGCCGTTACGGACGTCACGTCGCTTGCGCAGCTGTTCGATTACGCGGCCGATTACCTGGGTCTGCTCAAGAGCGCGGTCATTGCATCGGGCCTGGTGCCGCCGGGCATGGAGGGTGCGCACCAGAGCATGGCTGACCTGCTGACGCGGCTGGCCGGCCCGGGCCTGGGGATCGAAATCACCAGCCAGGTGAACGGGATCCCGAAGGGTTCACGTCTGGCCGTCTCCACGACGCTGCTGGCGTCGATCGTGGCGGTATGCATGCGGGCGACGGGTCAGACAAGTTCGCTGACCGGGTCGCTGGCGGAGCATGAGCGGCGCACGATTGCCGCTCGGGCGATCCTGGGCGAATGGCTGGGCGGTTCGGGCGGCGGCTGGCAGGATTCCGGCGGCGTCTGGCCGGGGATCAAACTGATCGAAGGCGTCGCCAGCGCCGAGGGGGACGTCGAGCACGGGGTGAGCCACGGGTGCCTGCTCCCCCGCCACACGCTGCTCCCGCATGACGACGTGTCGGTCGAGACGCGTCGCAGGCTCCAGGACAGTCTGGTGCTGGTGCACGGCGGGATGGCCCAGGATGTCGGGCCCATCCTCGAGATGGTTACCGAACGTTACCTGCTTCGCTCAGAAGCCGAATGGCAAGGCCGGCAGCAGGCGCTACGCGTGTTCGACCAGATCGTCCGGCAGCTCAAGGCCGGCGATATCCAAGCCCTCGGCGCGTCGACGCACCAGAACTTCGGCGGACCCATCCAGACCATCATCCCCTGGGCCACCAACCGCTATACCGAATCGATTATTGCCCGAGTGGCCGACGAGTTCGGTGATGATTTCTGGGGCTTCTGGATGCTCGGCGGCATGTCCGGCGGCGGGATGGGATTCCTGTTCCACCCGACTCGCAAGAGCGAAGCGCAGACCCGCCTGCGGGATATCATGCGCGCCGAAAAACAACGGCATGAACACGGCATCCCGTTCGCGATCGAACCCGTGGTGTACGACTTCGCGATCAACGAACTGGGTTCCACGGCCCAGCTGCTGACCGGCCAGCAGACGCTGATGCCGCAATCGTACTACGCCCTGACCGTCCCGTCGCTCCTGCGGCGCGATCCGCGCGCCATCACCGCGCAACAGCGCAGTGAGCTCGAGCACTTCTCGGCCGCCTGCCGATCCCACCCGGCGCTCACCGGCATGCTGCGCCATATCTTCGATCGGATCCTGCCCGACCGTGGACCCGACACGACGCATCACCAGAGCCTGCAGGAACTGCTCGAACGCTTTGGGTTCGACCCGGTCCAGCACGAGCAGATCAAGGCCGACCTGCGCAGCGGCCGGATCGGACTGGCCCAGAACCGGCTGCCGGTCAACACGACGATTACCGACGTCGAGGACGGAGACGTGTGGGAGTTATCCGGCGAGCCTGTCCGTAACTCAAGTTCCCTCTGCCCTTCCCAAGGGGAGAGGGACAGGGGTGAGGCGATCTCGGCGCGCTACGAAGCGATTGGCTCCGACGCGCTCGCCTCGGGACGCGTGGCGGTGTTGACGCTTGCGGCCGGTGTCGGCAGCCGTTGGACCAAGGGTGCGGGAACGGTCAAGGCGCTGAATCCCTTCTGTCGTTTGGGTGGTGCGCACCGCACGTTTCTCGAAACGCATCTGGCCAAGAGCCGACGCGCGATGAGGCGCTACAAATCCACGATCCCGCACATTATTTCCACGGGGTATCTGACGCACGAGGCGATCAGCCAGCATCTGGATCGTGAAAATTCCTACGACTACAAAGGAGACGTGTTCCTGTCACCGGGCAGCACCATCGGCCTGCGGCTGGTGCCGACGCTGCGGGACCTGCGGTTCGCCTGGCTGGAAATGCCCCAGCAGGTGCTGGACGAACAGGCGCAGAAGGTGCTGGAGAGCCTCCACACGTCGTTGATGGACTGGGCCGAGCGGCAGGGTGAGGCGAGTGACTACACCGACAACCTGCCCATGCAGTGCGTGCATCCGGTGGGTCATTGGTACGAGGTTCCGAACCTGTTGCGAAATGGCGTGCTGGTGCAGCTGCTGGATCGGTATCCACAGGTCAAGCACCTCCTGATGCACAACATCGACACGATGGGTGCGAATCTCGATCCGGCCATCCTTGGTCGGCACATCGACAGCCAGGCCGGGATGACGGTCGAGGTGATCACGCGGCGGCTGGAAGACCGTGGCGGCGGGCTGGCGCGTGCGGACGGGCGGCTGCGGCTGATCGAGGGCCTGGCAATTCCTCGCGAGGAATACGAGTTCATCTTGTCGTACTACAACACGGCGACGTACTGGATCGATCTGGACCAGCTGCTGAGCGTCTTCGGACTCGCTCGCGGCGATCTGGCAAATCCCGGCCAAGTGACCGATGCCGTCCGAGCGATCGCGGCCCGGATGCCGACGTACATCACGCTCAAGAACGTGAAGAAGCGGTGGGGGAAGGGACAGGAGGACGTGTATCCGACGCTGCAGTTCGAGAAGCTGTGGGGCGACATGACGACGCTGCCCGAGCTGCCCTGTGCGTACATCGTCGTGCCCCGCAGGCGGGGCCAGCAGTTGAAAGAGCCTGCGCAGATGGACGGCTGGCTCCGGGACGGCTCCGCCGCTTACGTCGAATCGCTCTGCGACTGGGCGTGACGGTGAACAGGAGGGAACCGAGGCAACCGAACCCGCACGGAGCCGTTGATCGGCTAATCTCCCAGGCAGATGCCCAGCGCTCGCGCGGTGCGGATCAGGCTGCCGTCGGTCCGAACGGTCTTGAGTCGTCCCACGGCCTGTGTGATGGGTACGGCATCGACGTGCGAGCCCAGAAACGCGGCCATCTGGCCGAAGCGTCCCTCGGCGATCAACTCCACCGCTTCCGTGCCGAACATGGAACACAAGGCGCGGTCGAAGTGCGTCGGGCTGCCGCCGCGCTGCAAGTGGCCCAGCACGCAGGCACGCGCTTCCTTCCCGGTGCGTGCCTCCATCTGCTGAGCCACCACCGCGGCAATGCCGCCGAGCCGCGCCTCGCGGTTCTCGGCCTGCGCACCGGCGGTGACGAACGTGCCACCCTGCTCGCGCGCCCCTTCGGCCACAATGATCATGGCGAACCGCTTGTCAGCCTTCTCCCGCTCCTCGATCTTCGCGCAGATCCTGTCGTACGAAAACGGGATCTCGGGAATCAGGATCACGTCCGCGCCACCGGCCACGCCGGCGTAGAGCGCGATCCAGCCGGCGTAGCGGCCCATGACCTCCAGCACCATCACGCGGTTGTGGCTCTCGGCGGTCGTGTGCAGCCGGTCCAACGCGTCGGTCGCGCAGGCCACCGCGGATTCGAACCCGAACGTCATCACCGTGCCTTCCAGATCGTTGTCGATCGTTTTGGGCACGCCCACGATCGGTACGCCCCCCTCGAACAACTGCTGGGCGATGCTCAACGACCCGTCCCCGCCGATGCTGACCAAGGCGTGAATACCGAGCTTCTCCAGTCCGGCCTTGACGCCGTCGATCAGCTCCTGGGGCAGGCGACGCGACTCCCCGTGCCCGACCTTGGCCGAGAACCGTCCGCGATTTGCTGTCCCCAGGATCGTGCCGCCCCGCGTCAGGAGCGATCCGAGTTCCTGGTACTTCAGCTGCACATAACGCTGCGGCTCGAGCACCCCTTCGTAACCGCCCAGGAACCCGATGGTCTCCCAGCCCCGTTTGGCTGCTGCTTTGGCCACGGCCCGGATCACCGCGTTCAACCCGGGACAATCGCCCCCGCCCGTCACGATGCCAATGCGTGTGCTCATGTGTCATCCTCACTCCCAGCACGGCCAGACCCTGATACGCCTCGAGCAAATCACCCTCGACGCGGGACGCGTGCCACGCAGAGTGTGACGGATCACGAACACGTTGACAACGCCCATGCCGTCGGGAATGTTTCAGCCTGAGCCGTGCTGGTGCGCGGCGTCGCCGGCTGATAGGCTTTCGGCTTCCCCTTCCTTGGCGAGGAGACACTGCACATGCCAGGTACGTTAGTGGTGCCGGAGGGATACCGCCCGCAGCTGGGCCTGCAGGCGGTCGAGTCGGCGATCAAGGACATCAAGGACTTTTTTGAATGCCATCTGGCGGGCGCGCTGAATCTACAGCGCGTCACGGCGCCGCTGTTCGTGCGCAGCGGCACAGGGATCAACGACGACCTGAACGGCGTGGAGCAGCCCGTGCGATTCGCCGTCAAGGAGGACGGCGGTGCGGCGGTCGAAATCGTCCAGTCGCTGGCCAAGTGGAAACGACTCGCCCTGGCCCGCTACGGTTTTCAGGTCGGCCAGGGCCTGTATACCGACATGAATGCCATCCGGCCGGACGAGACGATTGACAATACGCACTCGATTTACGTCGATCAGTGGGACTGGGAGAAGATCCTCGCACCGCAGGAACGGAACCTCCAGACGCTCAAGGAAACGGTCGAGGCGATCTATGATGTGATCTGCCGCACCGAGTTCCATATCGCCTCGCAACACTCCCAGATCCGCCCGCTGCTCCCCGCACGCATCACTTTCATCACCTCGGAAGCGCTCCACGCGCGCTATCCGCACCTGTCTCCGCGACAACGCGAGGATCGGATCTGTGCCGAGCACAAGGCGGTCTTCGTGATCGGCATTGGCGGCACGTTGGCGGACGGCCAGCCGCATGACGGCCGCGCCCCCGACTATGACGACTGGACGACGCCGCACAGTGACGGCGGGCGCGGACTCAACGGCGACATTCTGCTCTGGCATCCCGTCCTGGAGCGGGCGTTCGAGATCTCGTCGATGGGGATCCGCGTGGATCCGCCGACCCTGCTGCAGCAACTGGCCGAGCGGCAGCTGACGCAGCGCCGGGAGCTGCCGTTCCACCGCCTGCTGCTCTCTGGCGAGCTGCCGCAGACGATGGGGGGCGGCATCGGCCAGTCGCGGCTGTGCATGTTCTATCTGCGCACGGCGCACGTGGGTGAAGTGGCCTGCGGCATCTGGCCGGATGACATGGTGCAGCGCTGCGCCGCGGCCAACATCACACTGCTGTGACAAGCCGGGCCTTTGTCCATCCTGTCCATCCTGATCATCCTGTCACAAGAATCGCGCGTGCAGTGCAGCGCCCCGATCGTCACAAGCCAAGACGGATCACTCCCGCAGTCACTGCGCGAATTGAGTCCGGCGTGCACGCTGCGGCTGGCCGGCGCAGAACGTCTCGTCGATTGCCTCGCCGATTCCGCTCCCCCATCGGCTCGTCCGATGGGGAGCGAAGATCATCGGCTACGCGAGCTCCAGACATCGCGTGCCCACACGCTTCCTTGCCCTGCTATACTTGACTGCGGACGCGACGGCGAAGATCGGCTCAACTTCACGCGGACTGCCCGTCGGCCATTCAGGGACGCAAATCTCATGCGCATCCGAAGTCTGCCACACGCAACCGAACGGAGGATTCCAACCTCCACGTTCAAAAGCCGATCGTCAGACTGTCTGCAGACTGTCCCGCGCCGCCTGCTGACGGTCGTGATGCTTTCGCTCTCCATCGTCACTCCGTCGCCAGCGGTGGCGGACCGCGTGGTTTTTCCCGCAGACCCGTCGGTGCTCAATGTCCAGCTCGATTTCGGCGCAAAAGGTAACGGTGTGGCCGACGACACCGCTGCGCTCCAGGCGGCCATCGAAGCCAGTTCCAGCCGCGGCACCGACGGTGGCACGAAGGTCGTGTATCTCCCCGACGGCATCTACCGTGTCTCGCGGACACTCGTGGTGCAGGCGGGTGTAGGACCGTGGGTCTACGGTGAATCGCGCGACGGCGTGATCATTCGCCTGGACGATGGCGTACCGGGCGACGTAACCGCGGTGCTGCGGACGCATCCGAGCGACACCGAGGCGAGCTCGGCGGACTTTTTCATGCGCAACTTTCGTCACTTGACGATTGACGTGGGCCGCAATCCGCTGGTCGACGGCGTGCGCTGGTACGGCAACAACAGCAGCATCCTGAAGGACGTCCGGGTCATCGGCACCGGCAAGGTGGCGGTCAACGCCGGTTTTCTCGGCCAGAACGGCCCGAATCTGGTGCAGGACGCGCTGGTCGAGGGCTCGTTCGAAACCGGCGTCTCGTGTACATGGAGCTGGGGACAGACGTTGTCTCGAGTGACCATCCGCGGCGCGCGTCAGGCAGGCGTGTTGGTCAACGCGACGGCCGTCGGCATCGAAGACCTGGTGGTCGAGAACACGCCGGTGGCCCTGCGCAACGAGTATCCCAACGATTGGACCTGGTGGGGCGGTGTCGTGGCGCTGGCGGGCGGCAAATTCACGGGCAGCGACCTGGCACAGCCGGCGATCATGAACCGCAGCGTGCTCTATGCGCGCGATGTACAGGCCACCGGCTTCAAACAGTTGCTCGACAGCACGACGCCCGGCGGCAGCGTCGCAGGCGATACGCTGGGCGAGTACTTGTCGCACCCACCAATCAAGCTGTTTCCCGACTCCTCCGACGCCGCCTTGAACCTGCCGGCCAAGACCGAGCCGCACGTTCCGTGGGAAACGGATCCGGCCCAGTGGGTCTGCGCCAACGAGTACGGTGCAGCGTTTGGGGACAACCGCGACGATACCGCGGCGTTGCAGGCGGCGATCGATGCCGCCGCGGCAGTGGGCAACACCGTCGTGTACTTGCGTGGTATCGGTGGCGGGGACCCGAATTGGTACAACCTGGACGGCGAAGTGCGCGTGCATGGCAGCGTGCGGTTCATCCTGGCTTTGGGTTTCGGCCGCGTGCTGGGTGGAGACAACGGTCGCTTCATCGTGGATGACCGCTCCGCGCCCGTCGTCAAGTTCCTGCATCTTCAGGCTTTTGGTGGTCGGCCGCCGGTCGTGGAAAACCGCTCGGCTGCCAACACACTGGTCGTCGAGAGCTGCGACTTGCGGGTCGTCGGCAATGGCCGGGGTGACATCTTCGTCACCGATTGCCCGAGCCGAATCGAACTCCGCGCGGCCGGTCAGCGGATCTGGGCGCGACAGCTGAATCCGGAGGGGGACAGCGACGTCGGCCTGGTCGAGAACCACGGCGGGCAACTGTGGGCGCTCGGCGTGAAGCACGAGGGCCGCGGCGTGCGTTTCCTGACCGACGGTGGTGGCCAGACGGAGATCCTGGGCCTGTTCAATTACGCGCCCGATATCGCGCCGGACGACCTGCGGCCAGCTTTCGACGTCGTGGACGCGGACCTCAGCGCCGCGGGCGTGCGGGAGATTTCCTTCGGGAACACGTATCCCGTGAAAGTGCGCGAGCGCCGCGGCGAGCAGGTGCGCAGCGAGCAGGACGGCGGATGGATCGGCTGGGCGCTGTTCCGCAGCGGCGCCCGCCGCCCGTGAACGGTTACGTCATCTCCCAAGGTCCGCGAGCTACCGCTCGCGTTCCACCGTGCTGCCATCCTCGTTGTGGACTTTCGTCTGGTCACTTGCTTCCTTGACCAGGACTTTGCGCAGCAGCCTGCCGCCGCCGGCAATTCGGATTGCGTAACCAAGGTCGCTGATACCGACCTGGGCTTCGTACACGACGAGCGTGCGTTCTCGCTTCTTCACGATCTCACGCACTTCACCGTCTCCGCTCTCCAGCCGCAGAGTTTTTTCCACCGCCTTGGGGAGATCATCCATCGCTGCGTACGACTACGATCTGCATGACTTGCTCCTTACCGACGCAGCTTGTGAGATTCCCGGTTTTTCCTCGGGGTCACGCCATGACGTGGCCTGATGATCAAAACGGGGACATCCGACGGGGAGATCTGGACACTTTGCAATCGGCTGCGGGTGGATCATCTGGTCACCGATCATCGGCTTCCCTCGAGATCCTCGTACGCTCCGCGCATTGAGTAAGCCTCGAGCGATCGCAGTACGGCGTCCCGGCCGTGGGACAGCAGCGAGACCCCGATGCTGTCCTCTCGCCCCGGGTACACGCGCGCGGCGACGCACTGCCGACCATTGACGAACACTTCGACGATGCTGCGATCGAGGAAGACGTGCAGCCGGATCGGCTCGCCTGCCGGGATGTAGACCGGGGCCGTCTCGGGCGCACGCGACATTACATCAGGCGAGACCGAGGCGTGGGACGTATCAAGTGACACAAGTGTGTCATGTCCAGGCCGTCCGCCGCGATTCCAGTAGTGGAACCCGCGAGCCGCGTAGAGCGAAATCCGTGTGCGCTCCTGACCGTCCGGTGAGCGAAACACGTTGAGATCCACGGTCGGTGCCCCGCGCGGATCCAGTTCCAGCAGCAGTTCCAGGCTCGATCCTTGCACGCGCTCCAGCACCACCTCGCGGTTCGCTGGGAGAGGTGTATCACCGAGTGTCACACGTTCGCCGCGGAGGGAAGCGAAGTCGCCGGCGGGCGCCTGCAGCAGGTCGCCCTCCGGGCTGAGCGTGAGTCGTCGTGGGAGGGACATGATCTGGTCCCAGCCGGAAGTCGGTTTTGCGGCGTTCATATTGAAGATCACAATGACGCCGCCTTGCCCATCCGGCGCCGCCGACGGAGCGTGTACGCCGGCAGGCCACGCGGCACCGAAATTAAACGCCCCGCCGCCAGTCACCACGAGACGCTGACGCTCGGTATCATAGTCCCCGAGCAGGTAGCGCCCGCCACTCATGTGGCTGAAGTGCAGCAGAATGTGCTTATCGCCGATCGGCCAGAAATAGGGACACGCCCCGTCGTCGCCGACCAGCCCATAGGGATCGTTCTCGACCAGCGGGTGGAGGTACTCCCAGGCCGCCAGATCGGATGAACGTAATAGGAAATCTGCGCGCACCCGCTGGTTCCCCGGCCCGGGAAGCGTACCCGCCGAGAGCGAGTAGTAGGACTCACCCTGCTTCCAGATGCACGGGTCAAACACGCTGTACGGGGGCGCGGAGCCATCGGGCAACCGCAGCGGGATGACCGCCTTGCCGGTGACCTTCTCCCAGTTGAGCAGCAGCGGATCGCTCGATACCGCGACCATGTTGCCCACCCTCGTGCCGTGGTACATGGCAATCACACGGTCGGTCTCCACGAACGTCGACCCGGAGAAGCAGCACTCCTCCGGATGCGGATAGATGGCGTAGGGAAGATCGCGCCAATGGATCAAATCCTCGCTCACGGCGTGTCCCCAGTGCTGGCGTGGATCCTCCGGCGGGTAGCCTTGGTAGAAGAGATGCCAGCGCCCCTGCCAGAAGCACAGTCCGTTGGGATCGTTCAAGCTGCTCTCGGGACTGGTGAAGTGGTACAGCGGGCGGTGCGGGTCGGCGGCCAGCCGCGCACGCGATAGGCGAAAACGCGCCAGCAGCGGGTTGTCACGCAGCTGAGCCTCCTGGTCCACAAGGGTCGACGCGAATGTGTCGCGCGGCACCTGCGAGGTGTAGTCCGGGCCCTGGTCCATCTGTTCGAGCGAGATCGTCTCCACGCGTCTCCCGCCCCCTGCGACGGACTGGCCGATGCCCCACTTGGCGCCGAGATGCTCGTTCAATCCCTTGATCTCGGCGAAGTCAAGCACGCGGTCATAGACCAGAATCTCCGCGATCTCGCCCACCAGCCGCTCGTTGCCCGCCGTAATCTTCGCGCCCACCCGGAAAAGCCGCGCACCGGTGTCCTGCCGCGGTCGCGCGATCGGGCCGCAGGAACCGGCAGACCCGTGTTGGTCGTTGTGCCAGAGGCGGACGAGCCCCGAGTCGTCGAGCGTCATCACGGAGATCGTGAATAGTCCAGGCCGATAGCGCAGGAGGTCGTGCTGGTCGTTGTTCTGGCCGTTGAAACCGTAACGGTCGTTGACCGTCAACAGACTGGCGCGGCGGCCGGCGCCCTCGTCGGCCTGCTCGCAGATCACCTGGCCCCCCTGCGTATCGCTTCGGCGCCAGACCGCCGCCATGGTGAAGCTCGCCGAGCCCTCCGGCAGTACGGCGGGACCGTCCAGATAGTCCTCCCCAGAAAACCGCATGACGGCGAGGCCGTTGAGGACGTTCTCCGCCAGGACGGGCTGCCGGGACGAGTCGGTGTGCACAAGATCGTTCCCACGCCCCGAGCGGTCCGTCCACACAGCCACTGGCCGTTCCCGTTCGCCCGACACCAGGCTACAGCGCGAGGCGTCGAGATGGAGCACCAGGCCGCGCGCCGGCGGTTCGGCCGCCACGGTGCCAGCCGCAAAGTGTAAGAACCCACAGCAGATTGCGATCGCTCGTTGCCACGTTGCATTCATCATCAGTTGCCTCCGGTGAGTTGCCACAGGGCGCGACGGCCGCGAGCCAGCTCACCATGTTATGGGCATATGCGCCGGGGAATTCCAGCGGGGAAATCCAGACACTTCTTTCTGCCTCGCGATGGCCAGAATTTGCAGGATGAACAGGACGATCGATCGAGCTGACGCATGAGCGACGGATGCGAGTGGCTTCCGCCCGAGCCGGTTGGGACGGACACGGCCAGCGTGCCGGTGGCTCCGCTGTGATTCATGTCCAGGGAAACGCAGCCATACCGGTGTGGTCCTGACTTGACACCCAGGCCGCCGGCAGGCGTCGAAGCAGGCAGGGGGCCCCTTTTCACGGTGAGATTCGGTCATGGTACAATCAGCGCCTTGCCTCACTGCGGAATAGGGAGCGGTAGTTGCCGTGCTGGCCTGCAAACCGCCGATAGAGCCGAGATGGAGCGTGGAATGACCACAAAATGCCGGTCCACACGGTGCGGTCGATTCGGTGTCATCTGCAGTCTGATGTGGGTTGCCTGCCTGTCGCTGGTGCAGCCGGCGGGCGCCGATATGGCCGGGGCGGCAGCGAAGCTCCGCGTGCTGATCTTCAGCGGTCAGAACAACCATGACTGGCGCAGCACAACGCCGGTGATCCAGAAACTGCTGCGCGACTGTGACCGCTTCGGGACGGTCGATGTGACGGAGGCACCGGCCGACCTCGACGCGGGCCAACTGGCCGCATACGACGTGATCGTCAGCAACTGGACTCCGTATCCTGACACCCGTCGCACGTGGCGGCCGGAGATGGAAGCTGCTCTTCTCGATTTCGTCCGCCGCGGCGGTGGGTTTGTCGTGATCCATGCTGCGGCGTGCACGTTCCAGGTCTGGCCGGAATTCCAGCAACTGATCGCGCTCACGTGGCAGGACAACTACTCGGCCCACTCAACCTATCATACGTTCCAGGTCACGGTCGAGATGCCGGCGCACCCCATCGCCAGCGGGCTCTCCGATTTCCTGACGACCGACGAACTGTACCACAATCTTGTGTCGCTGACGGACCATCCGCGGCAGGTTGTGATGACGGCCTTCTCGGCCAAGGACCAAGCGGGCACCGGCCAGCTGGAACCGATTCTCGTCTGCACCGAAGTGGGGCGGGGGCGTGGCGTCAATCTCGTCCTGGGACACGACGCGGCGGCGATGGGGGCCGGTTTCAAGACATTGCTGCTGCGCAGTGCGGAATGGGCGGCGACGGGGAAGGTGACGATTCCGCCACCGGCGGTCTGGCCGGTGACGGCCGCGGCGCTGGCGGCGGCCAACGTGGATATCGACGAGACATTTCAGGCTGTCGCGCAGTACACGGAGGGTAGCGCACGCAAGCCGCTGCACGACCTGCAGCAACTGGTCCTGTATGCGAGCAGCGAGAACGCCGATACCGCCCGGGTGCTGCGCGGCAAGCTCGCTGAGCGGATGGCAGCGCTGCTGGCCTCGCCCCACGCGACACCCGCGGCCAAGGCCTTCCTGTGCGGGCAACTTCCGGCGGTGGCCACCGCGGGGCAGGCACCCGCTTTGGCTGCGCTGCTGGCGGATCGCGATCTGGCCGACCCGGCGCTGCGGGCGCTGACTCTCATGCCCGGGGCGTCGGTCGATCAGATTCTGCGTGATTCCCTGGCAGGGGCCGCCGGCATCCTGAAGATCGGTGTCGTGAACGCGCTGGGAGAACGTGGCGATTGTGCGGCCGCGGAGTCATTGAGCCCACTGCTTTCGGACCGCGACGAATCGTTAGCGTGTGCCGCGGCGGGCGCGCTGGGTCGGATCGGCGGTGACACGGCCCTGGCAGCGCTGCAGGGGGCGCTCGCACGTGCTCAAGGCCGCCTGCGTGCAGCGGTCGCCGATGCCACGCTGGCCTGCGCCCAACGGCTGCTGGCGGGTGGCCAACCCGAGTCGGCGGCGGCCGTGTACCGGCAACTGTCCGGCGCCGACGAAGCAGAAGAAGTGCGCCTGGCGGCGTGGCGCGGAACCGTTCTCTGCCAACCTGACCACGCCGCCGAGTTGATTTGCCAGGCCTTGACCAGCGGCGACGCGGGACGCGAAAGCACGGCGTTGCGACTTGTGCCGGAAGCGCCCGGCGGAGCGGCGGCCACAGCACGTTTTGCCGAGTGCCTCGAGCAGAGCAGCCTGCCGATGCAGGCACTGCTGACCGGAGCGCTGGCCGAACGACGCGACTCCGCGGCGCGCGGCGCCATCGAGACTGCGGCGTCCAGCCCGGACGCGGCTGTGCGCCTGGCCGCGCTGCGCGCGCTGGGGACCTTGGGGGGCGAATCCACCGTGAAGCTCCTGGTGGAACGAATGCTGAGCGGCGCCGGGACGCCGGAAGGCGACGAGGCCCGGGACAGTTTGCGGCGGCTGCCGGCCGCGGGCGTCAGCGAGGCGCTGGCCGGGATGCTCGCGCAACAAACACCCGGAGCGAAGGCTGAACTGGTCCGCATCCTCTCTGCCCGACAGGCCAGCACGGTCGTCGGAGAACTCGCACAGGCCGCCACGGACGCAGACGCGACCGTGCGTTTGGAATCGTGGCGGGCGCTGGCGAGCGTGGCGCGGCCGGCGGATGTGACGCGGCTGCTGGAGTTGGTCGACCGTCTCGAGGAGGAAACCGAACGCGAGGAAGCGGAAACCGCCGTGGTCGCCGTCCTGAAGAAGGCGGCTGTGCCCGACGTGAGTCCCGTGCTGCAACAACTCGATGCGGCCCTGCCGCCGGCAGCTCACGGCTCGTTGCTGCGCATCCTGAGTGCCGTGGGCGACGACCGCGGATTGCCCGCGCTGCGGACGCGTGTCCGGTCGGACAATGCGACAGTCCGCGACGCTGCCATCCGTGGCCTGGCGGCGTGGCCGACGCCGGCGCCGCTGGAGGACTTGGTTGCCCTCGCGCGGTCCGCCCCGGAAGCCGCCCAGCGCGTCCTCGCACTGCGCGGCGCGCTTCGCCTCTCAAGCCAGGTGGCAGGCCGCACGCCGGAACAGATGACGTCACTGGCGGGCGAGCTCTGGCAGTTAGCACGCGAGCCGGACGAACGCAAAGCGGTGCTGGCCGAGTTGGGCCGCTGTCCGACCCGCGATGCGTTGCTGCTGGCACGCCAATCGCTCGATCAGCCCGGACTGGCCAGCGCGGCCGGTTGGGCGGTGACGCAGATCGCCGCTGCCGTGCGCGATACGCATCGCGCAGAAGCGGTGGCGGCGCTGCAGCAAATCGTGTCGGGCGGCGGGGACGCCGCCGTGCAGGCGCAAGCCGTGAAGGTGCTGAAGGACATTCTGCAGCCGGCGAACCTGGCTCTCGGCGCCGCCGTCAGCAGCCCCGATGACCTGGAGCCGGACGGAGCCTCGGGCGGCGATCAGGCGGCCATCGACGGGAATCCGCACACCTATTGGGACGAAGTCGACCACGCGGACTTGTACCGGCTGAAAGTCACGTTTCGCGAGCCGCGGGAGGTGACATCGATCAATATCCTGTGGCATCCGTACGAGCAGCACCAGGCCAAGAACCTGGATGTCCTGTGCGACGGCGTGGTCGTGGCGGAACTGCGCGAGGTCCCATGTCTGGAACATGAAATGTTCGTGGCCTTTGCGACCGTCCCTTGCACATCGGTGGAGCTTGTGATCCCTGGTGGGAATGGCCTGGTGAGCCCGGCGATTCACGAGCTGCAGATCTACGGAGATTTCCCGCCCCAGGGTTCTGGCAACCCTCCACCGCCACCAGCGGAGAACGACCAATGACTCGCAGGTACAGCCGGCGGCAGTTCCTCCGGAGGGCGGCCCAGGCCGCGTCTTGCGCGATCCCGGTCATCATCCCGGCAGCGGCCCTGGGGCGCGCGGGCCGCGCGGCCCCCAGCGAGCGGATCGTCATCGGCTGCATCGGTGTCGGCAACATGGGCACGGCCGACATGCGCGCCTTGATGACGATTCCCGACGCGCACGTCGTGGCCGTGTGCGACGTCAACCGCACGATGCGTGACCGTGCCCAGCAACTGGTCGACACCCAGTACGGGGGCGCGCACTGCGCGGCGTACAACGACTTCCGGGAACTCCTCGATCGCCGCGACATCGACGCCGTGAGCATCGCGTCGCTCGACTCCTGGCACGTCCTGCACGCGCTGGCCGCCGTCCGTGCCGGGAAGGACGTGTACGTCGAAAAACCGTTGGGCATGAGCATCAACGAAATCAAGGTCCTGCGGGATGCGGTCCATCGCTACGGCCGCGTGTTCCAGTTCGGCACGCAGCAGCGGTCCAGCCTGGAGTTCCGCCGGGCGTGCGAACTCGTTCTCAACGGCCGCGTAGGCCATGTGCACACCATCAAGGTCGGTGTCCATGCGGGGGCCACCGAACGCTCGGGCCTGAAGACCTACACGCCCGAGCCGGTTCCGGACTGGCTGGACTACGATCTCTGGCTCGGCCCAGCCCGCTGGTCGCCGTACACGACGGCCAGACTGACCTATCCGCACTGGTTCCACATCAGTGACTACTCGCTGGGGTACGTGTCCGGCTGGGGCATTCACCACATCGACATCGCCCAGTGGGGCAACGGCACGGAACTTACCGGGCCGGTGGAGATTGAAGGCACCGCCCGCTTCCCGGATGACGATGCCCTGTGCGACAACCCGCTCAGCTGGGACACGCGAATGAAATATGCCAACGGCGTCAACCTCATCTTCACCGGGTCGGGGCCGGGCTTCGACGGCGTGCGACATGGAATCACCTTCGAGGGGACGGACGGTTGGGTCTGGGTGAACCGCGGGTCGATGGATGCCGAGCCGAAGTCGCTGCGCAAGGAGCAGATTGGCCCCGGGGAAATCCATCTGCCCGTCAGCACCTTCCACCAGGCCAATTTCCTGGAATGCGTCCGCACGCGGCAGAAACCCATCTGCCATATTGACGTGGCCGTGCGATCCGATACGGTCTGCCAGCTCGCCTGGTGTGCGTTCCATCTGCAGCGTAAGCTGCACTGGGATCCGGCGCAGGAAGTCTTCGTCAACGATCCCGAGGCCAACGCGAAACTGACGCGCCCCCTCCGCGCCCCGTGGCGGTTGTGACGCGCGACCGGCATGCCACCGCATTCCCTTCGAGCAAAAGGGCAGACTCCGTTTGTCCTTGATCTGGTTCACGCAAGAAACGGATTCACGGCGCGAATCGATCCATAGAACTGGCCATGCTGCAGCTTTCCGTGTAGAGCGTTTTTGCGCCCAGGGCCTCAGTGGCTGCGATGATGGCGGCGTCCCAGTACGAAATCTCAAATCGCTGGCTGATCACGATGGCGATTCTCACCAGCGCGCGATCCATTGCCAGGCAAGGAAAGGCGTCGAATTGCTCAATCCACTCGAAGGCTTCCTCCGCAGAGAGCGGTACCGCGATCTTGCGGACGACGGTGACGTAGAACTCCTGAAGTACCTGCACCGAGAGCCCGAACGCCTCGCGCTCGATCAACTCCATCGACCGTCTTCGTTTGGCCTCGTGCAGACCCCGACCTGCTGCGGCATAGACCAGCACGTTGGTGTCGAGCAGGCAATCAACGGTCATGGACTTCGTCCCGGCTCCAGGTGGCAGAACCGCGGCGTGCCTTCGAGGCGCGGCTCATCTCGCGAAGCCGTTTGCGCGCTTGACTCGCCCGGTCCTGACGCTGATGAATTCCAGCCAGGAACTCGCGCACCAGAGCATTGACCGATGAACCCTGCTCTGCCGCATACCGGCGTACCGTGGCCAGAACTTCTTCGTCGACGCTGAGCGTGATGTTCTTCATGGAGCACATTTTATCATGCCGGACGCGCGTCGTGCACCTGCTCGGCAAAGCCCGTGATCCGGTTGTCCCGCAGTTCGACCGCGCCCACCTGCGCCGCGATGCGGATGCCGATCCGGCGCGCCGCTGCCCGGGTTTCGCACAGTTCGTTCTCGATCAGGCGAATGTCCCGCGGCTGGCCCTGCAGGTCGATCGCAACACCATCCTCCGCTCCGCTGTTGCAGATCCTGTTTCGCTCCAGCGCGTTGCGACTCGGCCAGAAATCCCGACCACCCGATTCGTCGCGAAACAACACGCCGGCCTGACCGCTGTTGGTGATCTCGTTCTCGCGCATGACATTGTCGGTGTCATTGTGTCCGATGGAGATGCCGTACTGGCGATTCCCCTCGATCCGGTTCCGCGCGGCCAGCCCGAACTTCACGCCCCAGCACCAGAACAGGCCGATGGTGTTGCGTTCGAGGCGGTTGTCGAGCAGAACCGGGCGTTGGGATCCCGATCCGGGGTGGAGCCCTAATCCGGCGTGATCGTGGCTGTAGCAGTTGCGGACCGTGACGTCGTGGCAGATCTGGAAGCTGATGCCGTCGCCGTTGTAGTTCCGCGCCTCCACTTCGTGGATCACGTACCGATTGCAGTCCTGCAGGAAGATGCAGCCTCCGTAGTTGCCGTCGAGGTTGTCGTTCCGCTGGGCGTGTCCGTCGAGCGTCAGGCGCTCGATCTGGACATCCGCCGTGTGCTCGCTCGTCAAGAGCGGAAACAGCGACGCGCACGTCGGCTGTCCCGACAGCCAGAGGTTCTCGCGGAGTCCGTCGTTGAGCCGAAACCGATTGCCGCAGCGTGCCACGAGCGTCCGCTTGATCACGGTGGGACCGCCGGTGTGCGGGTTGGTGGCGCGCAACAGCACGCCGTCCCCGACACGGAAGTCACCGGCACTCTCGAGCGTGATCTCCTGGTCGTACCAGTCGGAGTCCGCGACGAGCGGGATCTTCTCTGACGGGATCTTCGTGATGACGGTGTCGGAGCCGCTGCCGCGGAGGCGCACGCGGGACGGCAAGAACACGGCGTTCCGCAGCGTGAACGTGCCTGGGAGCAGTTGGACGGTGCCGCCGCCGAGCCGTGCGACGTAGTCCACCGCCGCCTGCAGGACTCTATCGTCGCGTCCGCAAAGATCGCCGTGATCGGGTCCCACGGTGAGGGTCAGACGCTCGGCCCAGTCCGGACCATAGACGTCATCGCCGTCGGTCGCCCGCGGGTTGGTGACGGGTGGCATGACATCCTGGGGGCGTCCCGCCCGCGCCAGGCAGGCCGTGATGCCGGCACCCCAGGCGGTGGCCAGGAATGCGCGTCGGTTCCAGCGCATTGCGCGGTGGGCGCCGGCGCGCCGGAGCGGGGCTGCGATGCGGTGGCGTTTTGTCATGGGCGTCCTCGCTGTCCAGGGAACACACCGTCCGGGCGAACTGGCCGATCGTCTCGCACCGTCATGCTCGCCAGGACAGGCTCGCCATCTTGCCTCGAACACCGCGGCAAATGTACCTGTCCCCTTTGCGCCCCGCGAATCCCGCGGCAAATGTAGAGCCATCATCCGCGCGCGGGAGGCGCGAGTCAAATTCGCCAGCTCCTACCGGTCGCGGTGTGCTGCACTTCGATGTGCGGTCTGTCCGTGCCACTTTGCAGGCGGAGTCTCAGGCCCAGCACCTGGCTCTCCAGCCACACGCCTTCCCCCACCTGGCTTGTCGCCACGCGACGCAGTGAATCGCCGTCGTGACGAAACAGGTCGATCCGCCACGGATCGCGATCGACTACCAGCAATTCTCGAGTCTTGACGGCGCCATAGAACCCCAGCTTCTGGCCTGTCTGATCGTGCGGACTGACAATCTCGACCAGAAAATCGGGACCACCACACCAGAACTGGTCATGGTTCACGGCGGAAGTGGTCTTGAGAAAGACGGCGACATCCGGCACGCGGAAATTCGTCTCCCAACCGTCCACGCGGTCGCTCACGTTTACGCCCGGAACGACATCACCTGCCTCCGCGTCGGTCACGATCTCGTCGAGCACGCGCGTGAACCGTCCCACCAGCACCTGGTGTTCGTGATTCGGCATCGGTGCCATTATATAGACGTTCTCCCACACCTCGTCGTAGCGATCGGCGCCGGACGCACCGCGCTCTGCTCTCAATCGCTCGGCGACCAGAGGGTCGTGGATTACGGTCGTCATCGTCATTACCGCAGCAGTCTCAGGCCCTGATCCCGCGGAGTTCACGCCTATCCGCCGGGGTTCATGGTAGCCGTCGTCTCGCCGCGGGGCAACGAGGCACTGTGCCAGGGAGGAATGGGGACACCTGTCCCCTTTGCGGTCTCCCCACGACCGTTGCTGGCCGCGGCTGGAAGTCGTATGCTGCACTAGATTGGCTGCCCCCGGGGAGGTGAAGCAATGAGAAGGGTGCCCCAAACTCTGACGTTCATGTGCCTGGCTCTGGGAATCGGCGCGCTGTCGGCGCAGGAGGGATCGTTCGTCTTTTCGAACAAGCCCATCGATCCCGCCAACCCTCAAGACCTGTCGACCACGTTTTCGGCCGGCGATCATATTTACGGCTTGATTCAGTTGCCGCAGGCGTGGCGTGCCGTGGGGAAGGTGGATCCAGAAGGGAAACTGGTGATGGCGGTCTATACCACCATCGACGCGAAGCGGCTGGCCGCCCGCATGGAACTGCTCGCGGACCGGCATCTCAACGCCGAGCATCTGCTGTTCGATATCGCGCCGGCCCTGGCAGAAATGACGGCGTATCGCGATGAGGGCGTGGTCTACGGTGATGCGCCGGGAGGAATCAGGAAAGGCGCTTGCCAGATCACCGAATACCTGGCCCAGCAGGCCCCCGGCAAGCACGTACTCACCTTCTGGGTCCTGATCGATGGCAAGAAGATGGCTCCGGGTGAATTGACCATTGAAGGTTCAGACTACAGTTTCTACAAAGCACTTCACGACGATATCAAGCAGGAGCTGAGCGCCGGGCGCGCCTTCCCGCCGGCCAAGATGACCAACCTCGCGATGCAGGAGAAGATGGTCGCGTTACTGAAGAATGCAGGGTGGAGCGACGTGATCAAGCTGCACATCGTCGACAAGGACTGGTGGCTCGATCGTGTGGCCGGCGGCGCCTCCATGATTCAATCCCGCCACGTAGCCGCTGCCGCTGCCTACCAGGACACCGACGGCCAATACTACTACAAGACCTGCACCTTCCACGAACACCGACTCCTGAGCGGCGGGTTCGGTCCGTTGGAGCTGACACAACAGGGGCTCCCGGTCCCGATCTCGCCGGAGAGCCTCGGTGTCACCGGAAAGAGCGACACGGGGCCCGACATGGGTGATGTCCCTCAGGACGTGCAGCCCGACTTCAGCCAGCCGGAGGCGGTGCTGGCCGACGTCGAGCGGATGCGCAAGGATGCGATGAAGAAGAAGGCCTTCCAGGTGGTGGGCAAGTGCGGCGCCGCCGCCGGCAAGATCAAGAGCGCCGTCGAAAAGGATCCCCAAGGATGCGAAGCGGAGATCAAACGGATCTGGCTTGAAATCTACGAGGAGTACCGCAAGATCCAGTAAGCGGCGGAACGTGTGTCACGCACATTCGCACGCCGACTCGGTCAGCAGCAGCGTAAGGGAGGCATGTCGCTGTGTCGAACTCAATCACGTGTGCCGATGGTTTTGCGGGTTCGACTGCGATCGCTCCGGCGCGATGGGTGGTGCTCCCCTTGTCGGCAGCCATGGTGGCGCTGGCGGGGAGCCTGTGGCTGACCCTGGGCATGGGATTCACAGCCTGCCCGCTGTGCATTTACCAGCGCACCTTCGTGATGGGGGTGGTCGCCGTCTTTGGTGTGGGCGTTTTCAGCGAGGCGAGGTTTCGGCCTGTAATCAACCTGCTGGCTCTCCCCGTGGCGGTGGCCGGATTCGTCGTGGCAATCCTGCAGTCGATAGCAGAGCTGCTTGGCAAGATCGAATGCCCGATGGGTATCCTGGGGATCGGCACTGCTCCGCAGCAGAGCGTGGTGGCGTTGGGTATCGTGCTCATGCTGGTGGTCTGGGGGTGCGTGCGAACAGGCCGGTCGGTGCGGAGTCGGTGGCAGCTCCTCGCCTGGTCCGGTGGGCTGGGGTTGCTGCTTGCGGTGGCTGGGCTGCTGAGTGCGCCCCCTCTGCCCAGTCCTCCGACGAGGCCCTATGAGCGGCCGCCGGACGCCTGCCGCGCCCCCTATCTTCCGCCGTAGCGATAGGAATGGGGACAGGGACATTTGCCCCGGTAGCTGGGGCAGTCTGCGTTGAGATGGGCGGACACAGATCGGCTGTGCGACCGCGTGCGCGTCGCTGCCGGCCGGAACGCACGCACGTTCGTTCATCGATCATTCGTCCGCCTCGTCCGCCGTCAGTTCCCGGGTAATGTCCTGGATCTCTGAGAGCAGGGCGGCCTTGTCGCGTTGCCAGTTCCGATAGGTGAAGAACAGTCCGGCCGCGCAAACCAACAGATAGCCGACGCTGTAGAGTGCAATCCCGACTAGCCGGTGGTCTGGAGCCACGTAACGGCGAAGCACGGCGTCATCGAAGAACACGCCGCTAACGACACCCAGCACAATCAGACCCAAGACGCACATCCAGCGTTCCTGCGGCCGCATGAACTGGCAGCGCTTCTCCGCTTCGTCGAGAAACGAACGGAGCGAGGCGGCGTAGTCAATCTGGGCGAGCTGACGCAGCTTTCTCCCCAGCAGCACGGCATTCACGAGATACACCACCGCCAACACGCCGAACAGCAGTAACCGCGAGGGACGAACCACGGTGGAGGGTAGGCACAGCATGCACACGAACATCGCCAGAAACAGCACGGCGGCCGAGATCCACAGGGGGCGGGCCTTTGTGAGTTGGCGGGCTTCCTGCGCCTCCTGCGCCTTGAGTCGCTCGATCAAGTGGTTGATCGATGGCGGTGCCGCCAGTGACGCGGATGGTGTTACAGCCGGCGCGGTGATCTTCTGGCTCAGGTTCTTCAATCTATCAAAATCCATGGTCCTGTTTCTCCCAGAGCTGCTTCAGGCGTTGCTTGATGCGGTGCAGCTTCACGCGGACGTTGGTCTCCGATATGCCGAGCACCTCCGCCATGTCGCTTGTGTTCACGTCCTCCAGGAACAGTGACACCAGAGTCTTGTCTGGCAGGGGCAGCTGCCGGATACACGCGTAAAGCCGCGGCAATTCATCGTCCGACCATGGGGGGGTGCTCGCGGCCGACGTGATCCTTGCCGCGGACGTCCCATCGGCCGCCGCCCGGTTGATCAGACGGACTCTTCGCTGAGCGAGGCGCAAATGTCCCAGGCAGACGTTCACCGTGACGCGGTAGATCCAGGTGCTGATCGCTGATCGCCCGGCGAAGCTGTCCAGGCCCTTCCAGAGCTGCAGCAGCACCTCCTGAAACACGTCCTGCCGCTCGTGTTCGTCACCGATGTAGCAGCAGCAGATGCGATAGATGCGGTCCTGGTTCGACTCCAGCACGGTCGTGAATCGCTCGTCTTTATCCATCGCGGCTCCCTCGGCTAACCTTTAGATGAACGGCAGGGAGAGTTGTTACAAGACGTGATCGAATCGCGGCTGAGAACTCGCGACTCTTGCCGAGCCGCGGCGCTTCGCGTCCAGTGCTGTAGCGGTCCCGGGACACACTCTGGGAGCGGGAACGCCCGCGTCGCCAGCGCCGATCTCGATCAGCTTCTGGGCTGGCACGCCGACGGTAACTGTTCACGGGCCGCCAAAGTCGCCTTTCGCTCCGCGAAAGTAGCGCCACTTTCGCGGAGCGAAAGGCGACTCTCTGGGCCAAATCGCGGCGAACATGGCGCCGCCCCGTGGACGGTTACCGCCGACGAGTATACTCTACCCGACGAGAGAACGTTGAGGCGTCGCTTCTTCACGTTCCGTGCCTGACGAACGCGTCTCAGCTTTGGCCGTAGTCGTCGTCTACTTCGTAGGTGTGAGAGCCATGACAAGACCATACACTTATTGCGAAATCACTTGCGCTGTTCTCGTGCTGGGAGTGTGTCTTAACCAGGCCGATGCCCAGCCGGACG
>JALOQX010000062.1 GCA_025459265.1 Pirellulaceae bacterium
GCGGACCGTCTGGTCCATCCCGCTCTCAAAGTTCCGCGGCGCGCATTTCGCCGTCTTCCCCGAGGCGCTGGTGGAAATCTGCCTCCGCGCGGGTTGCGCGCCCGGCGGTGTCGTGCTCGACCCGTTCCTCGGCAGCGGCACGACCGCCGTCGTCGCCCGACGGCTGGGACATGATTTCGTCGGGATCGACTGCGTCCCCGCATACTGCCAGATGGCCGCCACCCGCCTGCAGGCGACGCCGCTCACGCCGAGTCATCCTCGTCGGTCGTCGCCTTGACGATCGCCTCGAACCGCCCGAAGATCATCCGCCCGGCACTGGTCTGCAGCACGCTGGTCACCGTGATCCGGACCGTCTGGCCAATGTGGTCGCGGCCGTCCTCGACGACAATCATCGTGCCGTCATCCAGATAGCCGACTCCCTGCCCCACCGCCTCGCCCGGCTTGACGATCCGCACGCTGAAACCTTCCCCAGGCAGATACACCGGCTTGAGCGCATTGGCGACATCGTTCAAATTGATCACCGGGACGTTGTGCAGCCGCGCAACCTTGTTCAGATTGTAGTCGCCCGTAATGATCTTGCCGCCCAGGTGTTTGGCCAGCAGCACCAGCTTCATATCGACCGGATGACCGCTCAATTCGGCCAGGTCGCGATCGTAGATCTTCAAATCGACGCGCTTGTCGGAACGCAAGCGGTTGAGAATGTCCAGCCCGCGCCGCCCCCGGGAACGCCGCAGCTTGTCGCTGCTGTCCGCGATCCGCTGCAGCTCGCTCAACACGAACCGGGGCATGATCAGCGTGTTGTCGAAGATCTCCGTCTCCACCAGGTCCGCCACCCGTCCGTCGATCACCACGCTCGTATCCAGCACGTACGGCTTGAGTCCCTTGACGTCCTTGCTGAATTCCACGTACGGAATGATGAACCGGAAATCGTCTTTGGTCTGCAGCAGCAGACTGATGCAGGTATAAACCAGCACGACCCCGAGACCGATCCGCACCGCGTCGCCGTACTGGTTGACCTGCCCCAGCAGCGGTTCCAACGCGATCGTCAACGCGTACGTCAGCACCATGCCCACCAAGGTGCCGAAATAAACGGCCGATATCGTGTCGATCCGTTTGTTCGGCACGAACATGTCGATCACGATCACGGCGGCGGCCACCAGCAGGATGGAAAAAAAGATCAGCCAGGGCAGCCACGCCGGACCCATCCGCATGGCATCGGACCGGACCAGCAGGCTGGTCAGTCCAATGGCCACGAACATGAACACGCAGCGTAATACGATCAAAGCCATCGCAGGATACCCGTTGCAGCAGTTTCGTTGGCCCCGCATTGTACCATACCTCTTTCGGCAAGCCACCCCACCACCCGCCACGCGTTAATGCAGCTATTCAGGGCGGTTGCGTGCCGCGACTGTCGCGTCGCGTCGACTGGCTCGCCCGGCACTGGGCTCGGCACCAGGTGCCCCTTTCGTCTCGAGAGAGGCTCTGGTACCGTAGACCGATCCCGCGACTTCCGAACTGTCAGGTCCAGGTGGTCATGTCTGCTACTTCCGTCCCGGTGCCCGCGGCCACGGGGAGCCCGAGCGCCGAGCGCGTCATCCGCATCCGGGGCGCACGGGTGCACAACCTGCAAGGCGTGGATCTCGACATCCCGCGGGATCAGCTGGTGGTCATCACCGGGCCGAGCGGATCGGGCAAGAGCAGCCTGGCGCTGGACACCATCTTCGCCGAGGGGCAGCGGCAGTACATGGAGACCCTGTCGGTCTATGCGCGGCAGTTCTTCCACCAGTGGGAACGTCCGGATGTGGATCTGGTGGAGGGTCTGGAACCGACGATCTGCATCGACCAGCGGCCGGGCAACCAGAACCCGCGGAGCACGGTGGCGACGGTCACGGAGGCGTACGACTACCTGCGGCTGTTGATGGCCCGACTGGGCGAGGTTTCCTGCTACGCGTGCGGTGCGCGGATTGAGCAGCAGACGCCCGAGCAGATCGTGGACCGGATCATGGGGCTGCCCGCGGGGACCCGGACGATGATTCTGGCTCCCATCGTGCGCGGGCGCCGCGGCGCGCAGAAGGAGGCGCTGGCCACGATCCGCAAAGCGGGGCTGGTGCGGGCGCGGCTCAACGGCACCGTGATGGATCTGGACCAGATCCGCGAGTTGCCGCCGCGACGGGTGTATCACATCGAGGCGATTGTCGACCGCATCGTGGTGCGCGACGGACTTCGTCCGCGCGTGGCGGAATCCGTGGCGTTGGCCCTGGACCTGGGCGCGGGGCTGGTGCTGGCGAGCCATCTCGATGCGTCGGGGAGGTCGGAGCGGTGGCACGACCTGTTGTTGAGCACGCGTCATGCCTGTCCGGCGTGCGGGTTGAGCTATGCCGAGGTGGAGCCGCGGACGTTCAGTTTCAACAGTCCGTATGGTGTCTGTCCGGCCTGTGAAGGGCTGGGGGCTCGCGAGGAATTCGACCCGGAACTGGTCGTGCCGGACCCGGCCCGTTCGGTGGCGTGCGGCGCGGTCGCGCCGTGGCGGACCCTGCCGCCGGCGAAGCTCCAGAAGCTGGTCGCGCAGCTGCAGCCGTGCCTGACCGCCTGCCGGGCGACGCCCGACACGCCGTGGGGCGAGCTGGGGGCCGACGCGCGTGCGCGGCTGTGGGCCGGCAGTCCGGGCCATCGCCGCGTCCCGGGAATCCGGACGCTGCTGGACAAGGAGTATGCCACGACGTTGAGCGCGCCGCGGCAGAGCGAGCTGGCGGCGTTTCGCAGCCGCCTCACCTGTGCCGCGTGC
Source organism: Pirellulaceae bacterium (assembly GCA_025459265.1). Classification (GTDB taxonomy): domain Bacteria; phylum Planctomycetota; class Planctomycetia; order Pirellulales; family Pirellulaceae; genus JAAYDI01. The sequence goes on from JALOQX010000062.1 coordinate 2,786, forward strand.
CAGGGCGCACGGCTGCGGCCCGAAGCGCTGAGCGTGCGGTTGGGCGGCCGCCACCTCGGCCAGATCACGGCGCTGACCGTCTCGGCGGCACGGGACTTCCTGGCCCGGCTGGAGTTCTCCGCGACGCAGCGGCTGATCGCCGACCCGCTGCGGGCGGAAATCGCGCGACGGCTCGAGTTTCTCGAGCAGGTCGGTGTCAACTATCTGACACTCGACCGGCCGGCCGACACGCTCAGCGGCGGTGAGTTGCAGCGCGTGCGGCTCGCCACCAGCATCGGCTCGGGGCTGATCGGCGTCTGCTACGTGCTGGACGAACCCTCGATCGGCCTCCACCCGCGCGACAATCAGCGGCTGATCGAGGCCCTGTGCCAGCTGCGCGATCAGGGGAACAGCGTGCTGGTGGTTGAGCACGACGAAGCGCTCATGCGGCAGGCCGACGGCCTGATCGACCTGGGACCGGGGGCCGGGGAGCTGGGCGGCCGGATTGTCGCGGCGGGCACGCCGCAGGAAGTGTGTGACGATCCCGCGTCGCTGACCGGCAGCTACCTCGCCGGACGGCGCTCCATCCCGATCCCCGCGGTGCGCCGCCGGCCGCGCAAGACGCACGCGATTGTGATCGAGAACGTGACGACCAACAACCTCAAGTCGGTCACCGCGTCCTTCCCCCTGCAGGTCTTCGTGTGCGTCACCGGCGTGAGCGGGTCCGGCAAGAGCTCGCTGGTGAACGAGACGCTGGCGCGGGCCGTCATTCGCAAGCTGGGCGGAGTCGCCCCCAAGCCGGGACCGCACGGCCGCCTGCGCGGCACCCAGGGCATCGACCAGGTGGTCGAGATCGACCAGAGTCCCATCGGTCGCACGCCGCGGAGCAATCCCGCCACGTACACGGGAGTGTTCGACGAGATCCGCAAGGTGTTCGCCGCCACGCGGGACGCGAAACAGCGCGGATTCCGCAGCAGCCGCTTCAGTTTCAACGTCACCGGAGGGCGCTGCGAGACGTGTCAGGGTCAGGGCGTCACGAAACTGGCCATGAACTTCCTGCCCGATCTGTATGTCACCTGTGCCGACTGCGGCGGCGCACGATTCAATCGCCAGACGCTGCAGGTGCGCTATCGCGAACGGTCGATTGCCGACGTGCTCGACCTGTCCGTGCGCGAGGCCCTGGATTTCTTCGCCAACGTGGCAGCGATCACCCGGCTGCTGACCAGTCTCCAGTCCGTCGGCCTCGGTTACCTGCGACTCGGGCAGCCCTCCACCACGCTCTCCGGAGGCGAGGCCCAGCGCGTCAAGCTGGCGACACAGCTGGCGCGCGTGGACAGCGGCCGCACGCTCTATCTGTTGGACGAACCGACCACCGGCCTGCACTTCGACGACATCCGGCTCCTGCTCGACGTGCTCAATCAACTGATCGACCGCGGCAATTCGGTGATCGTGATTGAGCACCACCTGGACGTCATCAAGTCCGCCGACTGGATCCTCGACCTGGGACCGGAAGGGGGCGACGAGGGCGGCTACCTGCTGGCCGCCGGCACGCCCGAAGACCTCGCCGCTTTGCCCGACAATCACACGGGCTGCTTCCTGGCTCCGGCGCTGGGCCTGGATCCCCGCCGCAGCTGACGCGTCGTCTCACATCCTGTCCATCCTGCCCATCCTGTCGAACGAGGTCCTGACGGATGCTCGTCCGACGCGTGCTGCAGGTCGACTCCGCCGGGCGCGGCGGTTACAGCTCAGTCCACATCCCGGGCACGGGGACCGGGAACTGTCCGTCCTCATCGGCGCGCACGGGCACCGGACTGTCGAACGAGATCGTGTCCAGAAAATCGCAGAACTGGAACCGGGAGGCCATCATCTGGTCCCAGGTGACTTCCTGGCCGGTGTGGCAGGCGGCGCGCCCCATGAGCGTCGTCAGGTCCGAATAGACGGCCCGCCGACACTCGTTGTGCGGCCGGTCCTGCCGAATGCTCTCGATGAAGTGGTTCCATTCGTACTGCCACGGACTGACCTCGTCCGGCGTCGGCGTCCAGGCGATCAGCTTGTTGTCGATCCGCTGGTCGCGGAACATATGCACGGTGGCGGCGTGGACGTTGCCCGAGAACTGCGCGGCGCACTTCGTGCCGTGAATGTAGGTGGCGAAGTCGTTGCGCGCGGAGTTCATGCGCCGAAAACCGCAGAAGGCCTTGGTACCGTCCGCGTACGTGTACTCCATCGAGTACACATCGATGTTCTGGCCGCAGTCCGTGCTGTTGGCGGCCCGCCCGGCCATGCCGATGCACGAGACCGGCCAGGCGTCCTTGATCCAGCAGCATTCGTCGATCTGATGGATGAGGTAGTCGACCATGTGCCCCGAGCCGACCCAGAACAGGTGAATCCGGCCGAAGTTGAGCTGACCTTCGATCGTATTGGCCCCGTCGCCCGGCGGTCCCATCCAGCCAACGCCTTCGAGCCGATTCGCGCGCAGGAGGGTGATTTCGCCCATCTCGCCGTTGCGGATCTTCTCGATCAGGGCCTGGCGGGCGGGTGAGTGCCGGCATTGCAGGCCGGCCAGGATCTTGACGTTCTTCTTGTCGGCTTCCTCGCCGGCGCGCAGGAGCCGGTGGAGGGAACCCGGATCGGAGGCGAAGGGTTTTTCCATGAAGACGTTGATGCCGCGGCGGACGGCGTACTCGACGTGCACCGGCCGGATGTACGCCCGCGTGGTGCACATGGCGATGTCGCCGGGCCGGAGCGTGTCGACGGCCTTCAGGTAGCCGTCAAAGCCGACAAACTGCCGTTCCTTGGGCACGTTGACCTTCTCGGCGAATCCCTGCTGCTTGAGGTGTTCCACGGAGTTGTCGATGGCCCGCTGGTAGAGGTCCGCCGCGGCATAGAGCTCGACGGGTCCCTGATTCTTGACCGACAGGGCGTCGATCACCGCGCCGGTGCCGCGTCCGCCGCAGCCCAAGAGCGCGAGGCGGATGGTGTTGTCTTCGGCGGCGTGGACGGCGGGCGCCAGGCTCAAGAGCGTGGCCCCGGTGGCCAAGGCGCCGCTGCGCTGAAGGAATTCACGCCGCGTGGTCCGATCTTGCAGAGGGGTCTGATGCATGGGGGGTTCTCCAATGTGAGGGACAGTAAGCGTGGCCGATGTCGGTTCAGAAGGACAGCAGCAGTTGCCAGATATAGGTGTTGGCCAGCGCGTCGACGTTGTTCCAGATGTCTTCGAGCAGCTGCACATCGCCGCTCAATTCGCCCAGTTCGGTGCGTTTCTTCGCCCAGGGGACGACGCTGCCCGGCGGCCGGGCGGCCGGGCCGGGCTGCGGCAGCTGGCTCACGTGGCTCTGCGCGTAGCGGGACTTCGTGCAGGGAGCGCCCAGCGCACTGTGGCCGTCGGAGTACACGCCGTACTCGCGCGTGAACTCGGTCATCGCCCGCACGTTCTCGACCCGCGAGTCGTTCTGCATGATCGCGCTGGCGTCCATGATGTATCCGCCGTCGCGGGCCACGCCGTCGATGATCTTCTTGCAGTGCGCCCGCACTTCGTCCGCCGGCCGGTAGGCCAGCATGAAGTTCGGTACGCCACCACTGAGGCAGAACTTGTGCCCCAGCGCCTGATGCACCTTGAAGATGTCCCCCTGGTCGACGTGGTAGACGATGCTCTGATCCGGCAACTGCGCGAAGGACTGCAGGTGATGGTCCCAGTTGCCCTCGGCGTAGAAGAGGGTCTGGTGGCCGGCGGCCCACAGCTCCTCGATGATCGGCTTGACCGTCGGCCAGTAGATGTTGTCGAACTGGGCCGGCGTGACGAACGGCACACAGCCCCGATGCATCCAGTAGCCGATCGGGACGTTCTTGTCCGGGTCGGCACCGGACTTGGCAACCTGGCAGAGGTACGGCATCAGCGCCTCGCAGGCGGCCAGCACCTTGTCGGGTTGCTGCATCAGGTCCTCGACCAGCCCCAGGTAACCGCGGAGCTTGTCAGCCAGGATGTCCATCGGCGCTTTGAAGATGCCGGCGATGGCCGACACCGTACCCGACTCGCGTCGCAGCCGGGCGATCTGGGCGGGAAAGGACATGAAATACAGCATCATCGCCATGCCGCCCTTGACGAACGACAGGTTGTGGGCCTCGGTGACCGGTTCGCCCACCCGCCGGACGGGACGGGCGACGCGCGGGAGCCAGACGTTGTAGAGGAAACCGGTCGGGTCGGCGATCAACTGGTCATACTCATCGGACCGCATGAACGCGTTGTCTTCGGGTGGTTCCAGGTACTGGAACCCCATGTTGGCTGGTACGTCGATGCCGGGGATGCCGTAGTAGGCCAGATCGACCCCTTGCGCCAGCCCGGTCCACACGTACACCATGTTGGCGACGACGGCGTCCCAGTCGAAATCCGCTGCGCACTTGCAGGCGGCATCGAAGGCCTGGTGGAAGTCGTGTGCCAGGGCCTGGCACGAATAGCCCGCGTACGTGCCGGTGAACTCCGCGACGAACGGACGGATCGGGATCATGTCCGGCTTTTCGTTCCGCATCGCCGTGACGTAGCGGCTCAGGCGCTGCTGGTAGAGTACTTCCATGTCCGTGGTCTGAGGCACCGTCGCTGCTGTGGCCATGTACGCTTGCTCCTGGACTGCGCTCGTGACGCTGGAAAACGGCCCGCCTGTTCACAGAATGTGATACCTTGTGCCGGGGGCCGGATGCAACCGCGTCGTCGGCATTTTTTCTGCCCGGCTTGCGGCGCGACGCGGCATTGTCCGCCGCAACGAGACGCCCGACCACGCCGGCCACGGGGCGGGCACCGACCCCGCGCCGCGGGAGATGCGGCGCCTGGGCACAAGGCCGTGCCAGACCGGTTACTCGCCGGCGTCCCGGCCGCCGGGCGCGCTCGTCGCCGCGAACCACATCGGGAAGACAATGTCGCTCGTGCAGCAGGGAATCCACACGGCGAGAAATGGAGTGTAGACATCGCGGTGGTCACCAGAGCGCTCAACAGCACGTGCAGAGGATGCAGGCACCAGAACACGCTCACGGAGCGCGACCGGGGCACATCCAGGAGCGACACCGCCACCATCAGCCCGATGCCCGTCAACGTGCCCAGCAGGGTGAACGGGGCGTGCGCGCGCAGTTGCGTGCTCACGCTGGCCAGACGGCGCACCCCCTGCGGCCCCCGACCGATCGGATCATGGCCGCGATCAGGCGAGTGCGGTGTGGGCGTCTCGCGGTCCTGTGTCGCCACGGCAGTTCGAGGCCACCACGTCCGGTCCATCATGTCCAGGGTCCTCCCAGCCCTCCTACGAGACTCTTGGACACGAACCGGGCGTTGGCGACGGCCACCACCTGCTCGCCTTGACTCAGTTCCGCATTCAGACGGTACACCGGGGACCCATCCGACTGCTTCCACGCCCGGACGCGAGCGGCGCGCGAGACGACCACCGGGTGACGAAACCGGACATGCATGTCCACCGTGACAGCCTCGATGCCGTGCGCGAAGAGACAGTTCGTCATCGCGCCATCGAGCAGCGTGCTGATGACGCCGCCGTGCAGCATGCCCGGGTATCCGGCAAAGATCGGCGCGCAGAGGAAGGTGGCTTCCACGGCGCCATCGTGCACCACGTGAAACGCCAGTCCGAGACCGTCCGTGTTGGCCGAGCCACACACGAAGCAGCCCGGATGGCTTTGCTCACGCAGCGTGAACAACAACGAGTCCCTGTCGGAGCGATTCATCATGGGTCTCAATTCCACGGCCGGTCCGTCCGACGCCTCGATCACCGTCTGACGCTTCACCTTGACAGAGTACAACAAAGACGATCGTGCGCTGTGGATGGAGGAACAGATGGCCGTTGGGCTCCCCCACGTCGCAGTCCGTGCAGGCGACCGCGCCGCCGTCCGCGCTGGCCAGGAAGGCCAGGTTGGTGGCGATCGTCGTCTTGCCCGTCCCTCCCTTGCCGCTGGCAATGGCCACCTTCATGCACCGGCCCCATGTTCCAGCTGGCCGAGGCGGGCGCGGATCTGCTCCAGCACGGCCGCGGTCTCGTCCAGCCGTGACTTGAGTGTGTCGAGCTCGGACGACGGCGGCTCACCACCCACTGGCGACGGTGTCGGCTCCGCAGCCGGGTCCGTCGCACCTGTTACGGCTCCGCCGCGTGCTCCGGGGACAGCCCACCGCTGGCGTCTGCGCCGACCACGTCCGCGCCCGCGGCCGCCCCGCGCCGCACCCTCGGCTCGCGGTCGGTACGCGTCCGCGTCCGCGCTCGCGCAATCGCCCAGTCCGCGCCCGGTCATCGGTCCTGCTCCGGTTGGCCCTGTGCCGTCTCGACCTGTCATGATCGATGGCTCCTTGCTAAATGACTGCTGTCGTAATCGATGCCGACGGTAACGCCGGATCGACAACTCTCAGGACGTTTCCTCCGTCTCTTCACTTAGGCACCGCCGCTGCCCGCCGTGCCGGCGACGCAATCGCGCACCGCCGCAGCCGGGCATTGCGAAGCGAGCCTCGTCGAGCGCGCCGTCCCGATACGCGCGCACGACCTCTTCCACATTTCCACTCACCCACGGGATGACGCGGATGCCACTGGCGATCACCGCGGTCTGGAGCTGTCGAGAAATCGCCCCGCAGACCAGCACGCGCGCGCCCAACTCCACCAGACGTCGAGCCCTGGCGTGCGGAGACCGATCACCCAGTCGCGCCGTAACCGGTCGCTCGTCCGACGGGTTGTCCACATCGACTACGAACAGGCGGACGCGCTCCGTAACATCAAACACGGGAGAAACCCGGCCCTTCCAGTCAGCAACCGCAAGCGTGATCGGCACGTCCGAGATCCCTTTGCCAGTCCACTTCCGCCAACAGGAAGATACGCTTGCATACGCTGTGCCAACGCTCTCCGGCACGGGGACATGTCAGCCGCGACATTCTGTAACTCTTTGCCGCCAGGAAGTGTCGAACGCGGGCACGCAGGTTTGATCGCGGACGCTGAAGGCCATGATCCGAGCGGACGCGTGGCGGCAACCATGCAGAATGCACCGATATCATGACCTTCCCTGTCACGACCGGCCCGGTCGATCACTTGGCCGGAATTCGCCGCGAGGTGCCGGCCGCGAAGCGCTCGGTGCCGACGCTCAACGTGGCAGATCATCGGGCATCGAGCCGGTCGTGATCCGGTAGTAGCTCGTGCCGGCAACGGTGCGTAACTCGACCCGGTGTTCCCGGTGCAGCTGTTCCAGGATCTTCAGCACGCCGAGCCGATGCAGGCGCAGGCCACTGGCGATATCGTCGATCGAGCACGGTCGCCGCCGCAACAGCTGCAGAATCTCGTGGCGGTCCCCGGGCGCGGGGTCCGCCGCAGCCGCCCCCTGAAAGTCAGCGATGACCTCCGCAGGTTGAGCGAATGTGGCGGCGATGTCCTGTAAGCGACTATGCGGCACTGGCGAGGCGAATGACTCGGCCGGAGGACGAGTCACGGTGTTGAGCTGCACGCGGTCAGGCCGAATGCGTGCGACGCAGTGGCGAATCGCCGCGAGCTGTGCGGCGCTCGTGGTGAGGTCGTTGACCAGGAAGACTTCCAGCCAGAAGCGGCCGCGATACCGGCGTTGAAAGCCCACGAGCCCCTCCAGCACGCGTTCGAAGACCAAGTCGCGGTGCGGCCGGTTGACCTGCTCAAAAGTGACTGAGTCACCCGCGTCCAGCGAGGGGATCACGAGGTCGGCGCCCAGCAGCTCGTCCTGCACGTCCTCGCGGTACAGGAGCGAACCATTGGTCAGGACGGCCACGGGGATCGCGGTCAAGGTGCGAATCCCCTCGATCAGTTTGTGGAGCGGTGAAAACAAGGTGGGTTCGCCGGAACCGCTGAGCGTGATGTAATCCGGCCGCGCGGCAAGGGCCGGGGCCAATTCCCGCCAGACGGCGTCGCACGGCGCCCATGCCCGTCGCGTGAGCGTCTTGTGCGTCGTGCGGCCGAGCTGGCAGTAGATGCAGTCGTAGGTGCAGGTCTTGAAGGGAACCAGGTCGATCCCCAGCGAGCGCCCGAGGCGGCGGGAGGGGACCGGGCCGAAGATGTACTGGCTCATGACATGCTCCGCGTCTGTCTCCGCCGCCCGCGGCCATCGGTGTCGGGCGGCTGAATGTGCAGCTCCTTCATCTTCCGGTAGAGTGTACTCACGTCGATCCCAAGTTCGCGGGCGGCTGCCTTGCGATTGCCCCCGCGCCGCTCGAGCGTTTCCGCGATTAACAGCCGCTCCATCGCCCGCAGGCTCCGCGGCTGTAATTCACCCTGTGCCGGAGGCACGGAGGGACGCAGCTCCAGCGGCAAGTGATGCAACTCGATGATACTCCCCTGACACAGCACAAACGCGTGCTCGATGATGTTCTCCAGTTCCCGCACGTTCCCGGGGTAGGGATGTTCCATCAGCCGGGTAAGCACGTCGTCAGATACGCCCGCAATCTGCGTGCCCTGCAGCTGGTTGAACTTCGAGACGATGTGCTGGATGAGCAGCGGAATATCCTCGCGGCGCTGCGCCAGGCTGGGCAGCCGGAGATGAATGACGCGGATCCGATAGTACAGGTCTTCGCGAAACGTCCCCGCACGCACCAGGTCGGCCAGGTCTTTGTTCGTGGCCGCCACCACGCGCACATCGACGGGCACCGGTTGGACACTTCCTAACGGTTCCACCACGCGCTCCTGCAACACCCGCAGCAGGCGGACCTGCATGGCGGGTGAGACATCGCCGATTTCGTCCAGGAACAGCGTGCCCCCGTCGGCCCAGACGAACCGCCCCGGTTTGTCCCGTCGCGCGTCGGTGAACGCGCCGGCTTTATGCCCGAACAACTCACTCTCGAGCAACGTGTCTGGCAACGCACCGCAGTTGATCGCCACAAATCGTTTTCGTTTGCGCGGCGAGAGATTGTGGATGGCGCGGGCCACCAGTTCCTTGCCCGTACCGCTGGGCCCTTCGATCAACACCGTACTGCTGCTGGCCGCAATCGGCGGCAGCGTCTCAAAGAGCCGCCGCATGGCCGGGCTACGGCCAATGATGTCTTCAAACGTGTAGCGCGCCTGGAGCTCCTTCTGGAGACGTTCGACCTGTGTCAGGTCCTGGAACGTCTCGACCCCACCAACCACCACACCCTGGTCGTCACGCAGCAACGCCGTGGAAATCCGAATCGGCACCCGCGCCCCGTCCTGGTTCACAATGTGCGCCGTGGCATTCACCATGGGTTGACCACTGGCCATGGTGCGCCGCAGAGCACAGTTGGTCTCGCACACGCTGGCCCGGAACACGTCGCAACACTGACTCCCCATCGCCAGGTGACGCGGAACACCGGTGATCTGCTCGGCAGCTCGATTGAAGGCGGTGATCCGCCAATCCAGATCCACGGTAAAGACCCCTTCGTTGATCGAGTCCAGGATGGCGGCCTCCCTCTGCTGGAACTCCTGAGAATCGTCCATCGGCTGCGCTCCTTGGCGTGTTCCCCCGGGCACCCGTCATTCTAGCCCTCCCGACACAGATCGTGCAAATTGCCATCTACACTCAGTCAACGACATTGCATCATGCACTGCTGAACCGTTCCCCAGAACGCTTCATTCTGCTCCGCTCGGACGTGGGGTCCCTTTTGGCGGGCAGCTGGTTCCGGATAGAATGAGGCACGGCAGTGGGTGTCGCCGCGGGGGCTGCGGAAACGTGACTTGGGGGGTCGGCCGCGCCGGTCTGACCCGGCGACGGGCCGCTATCGGCGTGCGCCGCATGAAGATCCTGATCGTCGACCATGAAAAGGTGAGCCGCGCCAATCTGGCGGACAAGTTGGCTGCGCACGGCCACGAGCTGGCCACCGTGGCCGATGGCCAGGAGGCATTGGACCGCTTGCAGACCGAGGCCTTCGACGTCGTATTTACCGACGCCAAGGTCCCCAAGGTTGACGGCATCGATCTCCTGCGCTGGGTCAAGCAGTCGGGCGGGTCGGATACGCACGTGGTGATGATGAGCTCCAATGGCTCGATTCCCGTGGCCGTCCAGGCCGTCAAGCTCGGTGCGCACGACTTCATCAAGAAACCCGTCCCGACGGACAAGCTGCGGGCGTTGCTGGCCGAGATCAGCCAGCAGCGGGGCGGCGTGGATGCCGCGAACCTGGCACCGACGGCGAGCCAGCGGGCGGACGTGCAGCGGACCATCATCGGCGATTCGCCGGCGATGGACCGCGTGCGACGGATGATTCGGATTGCCGCGCAGACCGACGCCAACGTGTTGATTCACGGTGAGACGGGGGTGGGCAAGGATCTGGTTGCTTCAGTGATCCATCGCCAGTCACACCGCAGCGACGGCCCCTACGTCAAGGTGGGTTGCACCCTGTTGCCGCCGTCGTTGATCGAGAGCGAGCTTTACGGCCACGAAGAGGGCTCGTTCACCGGGGCCGATCAGTACCGGCGGGGGCGGTTCGAGCTGGCCGAAGGCGGGACGATCTACCTGGATGACGTGGACGACATTTCGCTCGACCAGCAGGCCAAGCTGCTGCGGGTGATTGAGGAGAAGGTGTTTGAGCGGGTGGGGGGCAACCGCCCGATTCGCGCCAATGTGCGCGTGATTGCCTCGACCAAGCTGAATCTGCTGGACAAGGTGCGAGAGGGGACCTTTCGCCAGGACCTGTATTACCGGCTGGACGTGCTGCGGCTGCGGATCACGCCGCTGCGAGCGCGGCTTGAGGACATTCCGGCGCTGACCGAGCACCTGTTGCGGCGCATCGCGCGCGGTCAGCCCTGCCACTTCGAGGCGCACGGCCTGGATGTGTTGTCCCGGCACAACTGGCCGGGCAACGTGCGCGAGCTGTATCACACGCTGGAACGTGCCTGGCTGATTGGTGGCGGCACGATCTCGGCGGAATTGCTCGAAAGCGACCTGGAATCCTCGCAGGCGGACGAGGTGGAGGACGTGTTTCACGATCTGCGGCCGGACCCGGTCCGTGCGGTGGAAGGGGGCGGCTTCAAGGCCGCCATCGACTTCGCCGAGAAGCAGCTGCTGATCGAAGCCTTGCGCTCCAGCGGCGGAAACAAAACGGCCGCAGCCAATTCGCTGGGCATGAAACCCTCCACGTTCCGCGACAAGCTCGCCAAGCATGGCCTGAGCTGACTCCCGACTCACGCGGAACCCCGCGACTGGCCGGGGGCGTCCGCTGCGCGCCCCTCTGTGCCCTGACGGCGGTGGTCTGTCGGACACCGGACTTCCTGATGGCCACGAGTCCCTCGCGTCTTGTGTGGCGCGCCGGTCGCGGAAATCCGTTGCGCCGCGCGGAAACCCGTGAGTCGCCGCGCCGGCCGTGCGGGCCACCGCGGCCAGGAGAGCGGCAATTCCGCGGCCCGCTGAGCCGCAAGGCATTTCGTTGTCTTCCGGCATGTCGGTTGCTCTAAGGCGCTGCGCGTCTTGGACGGCCCCTGCCCGCGGGGGCGGAGTCAATGGACGGGAACACCCAGTAGTCGCGTCAGAGGGAACCGATGGTTACGGACACACACAGTGGGCACCGCTCGGACTTCTTCCGGGAGGTGATTGCGGACACGCCGGGCGGCGAGCAACTGGTGCACTGTCTTCAGTGCGGCAGCTGTGGCGGCTCATGCCCCAACGGCGCCGACATGCAGTACACGCCCCGGGCGATCTTCGCCATGATCAACGCGAACCGGCGCGCGGAAGTACTGTCGGCCAACACGATGTGGTGCTGCGTGTCGTGCTATTTCTGCACCACGCGCTGCCCGCAGCAGATTCCCATCACCGAGATCATGTACGCGCTCAAGCGGCGCGCGATTGCCGAGGGGTATGCGAAGGACACCGACGCGCCGGCGCTGGCCAAGACCTTCACGGGTTTCGTGGAGGACTATGGGCGCAGCTTTGAGTTCGGGCTGGCGAGCCGGTACTACTTCTTCAACAAGCCGCTGAGCATGTTCAAGCTCGTGCCGATGGGGTTGTCCATGCTCTCCCGCGGTCGCATGCATCTGCGCCCGAACCGGATCCGTCAGGTGGATCAGCTGCGGGCGATCATCAACAAGGCCAGAGAGATCGGAGGCACGCCGTGAAATACGCGTACTATCCTGGTTGTTCGCTCGAGTCCGGCAGTGCCGCCTATGACGTGTCGGTGCGGGCGGTGTCCGCGGCCCTGGGCATTGAGCTCGAAGAGCTGGACGATTGGAACTGCTGCGGCGCGACCGAGTATTTCACGCAGCACGAGCTGGTGGCCAACAGCGTGATCGCGCGCAACCTGGCCCTCTGCCGCAAGGATCAGCAGCAGCTGGTGGCCCCCTGTGCCGCCTGCTACCTGAACCTCAAGAAGACGGACCACCTGATGGCCGAGCATCCGGAGATGCGGCGCAGGGTGAACGAGGCGCTGGCGGCCGGCGGTCTGCATTACGATCCGGGCCGCGTGCGCGTGCGGCACCTGCTGGATCTGATCTACACCGACATCGGTGAGGCGGCCCTGCGGGCCAAGGCCGTGCGGTCGCTCAAAGGACTCCGCGTCGCCCCCTACTACGGGTGCCAGGTGGTGCGGCCGCTCAACGGCTTCGACAATCCGGAATACCCCATGAAGATGGACGAGATGTTCACCTGGCTGGGGGCCGAAGTGGTCGACTACCCGGTCAAGGCCCATTGCTGCGGCGGTCACATGACCCAGATCACCGAGGATGCCGCGTTCGAACTGATCCGCCGCCTGCTGGACAGCGCCGTGGAATACGAAGCGGACCTGATCTTGTGCATGTGTCCCATGTGCCAGCTCAACCTGGACGCCTACCAGGCGCGGGTCAGCAGTCACTTCAACAAGAACTTCCAGATGCCGATCATCTTCTTCACGCAGTTGCTGGGCGTGGCCCTGGGACTGGACTTCGAGCAGGTGGGGATCGGCAAGGAGATCGTGGCGGCAGGGCCGATCATCCAGGCGCGTCTGGCGGCCCAGACGGCCGGCGCCACGGCGTGACGGCCCGTGGGAGGAGCGCGGGAGACCGCGGGGGATCAGACTGCGATCAGCTCTTACTGCGAAAGCGAGGATTACGATGGCCGAGCGAGTCGGCGTCTACGTGTGTCACTGCGGCAGCAACATTGCCGGCAAGGTCGACGTGGAAGAAGTCGCCAAGTGGGCGGGCGAGCACATTGACGGCGTGGTCGTCGCCCGCGACTACAAGTTCATGTGCTCCGATCTCGGGCAGAAGATCGTCGAGGACGACATCAAGAAGGAAGGGCTCACCCGCGTCGTCGTGGCGGCCTGCAGCCCGCACCTGCACGAGAAGACCTTCCGCCGCGCGTGCGCCAACGGAGGACTCAATCCCTACCTGTTGGAGATGACCAACATCCGCGAACACTGCTCGTGGGTGCACAAGGATCCCGCGCAGGCCACCATCAAGGCCAAGGCGCTCGTGTCGGCGGCGGCCGAACGGGTCAAGTATCAGGAGCCGCTCGAGCCCATGTTTGTCGACGTCAACCCCACGACGCTGGTCGTCGGCGGCGGCATTGCCGGCCTGCAGGCCACGCTCGAACTGGCGGACGCCGGCTACCCGGTCGTGCTGGTCGAACGGCTCCCGTCGATCGGCGGCCACATGGCCCAGTTCGACAAGACCTTCCCCACTCTCGACTGCTCCGCCTGCATTCTCACCCCCAAGATGTCCGAGGTCGGGCAGCACGAGAACGTCCGCTTGGTGACCTACGCCGAACTGGAGGAAGTCTCCGGGTCGGTGGGCAATTTCAAAGTGAAGATCCGCCAGAAGGCCCGCAAGGTCGATTACGACCTGTGCACCGGCTGCGGCGTGTGCATCGAAAAGTGCCCGCGGAAGGTGATCGACAACGAATTCGAGGCCGGGATGGGCACCCGCAAGGCCATCTACATGCCGTTTCCGCAGGCCGTCCCGCGCGTGCCCGTGCTGGACACCGAATCGTGCATCTGGTTCGAGCGCCAGCGGTGCGGGGCCTGCCAGAAACTCTGTCCCACCGACGCGATCAAGTTCGACCAGGAAGACGAGATCATCGAACTGAACGTGGGAAATATCATTCTGGCGACCGGCTGGAAGCCGTTCGATTGTACGAAGATGCCGCAGTACGGCTACGGGCGGCTGGCCAACGTGTACACGAGCATGGAGTTCGAGCGGTTGTGCAACGCGGCCGGTCCGACCAACGGCAAGATCGTGCTCCGCGACGGCCAGACCGTGCCCCGGTCGGTGGCCATTGTTCACTGTGTGGGCAGCCGTGACCTGAACCACAACGCCTACTGCTCGAGCGTCTGCTGCATGGCGTCGCTCAAGATGGCGCATCTGGTCATGGAGAAGACAGGGGCGGAGGTGCATTCGTTCTATATCGACATGCGCACGAACCAGAAGGACTACGAAGAGTTCTATCAGCGTCTGTTGCAGGAAGGCGTGAAGTTCGTCCGCGGCAAGGTGTCGGAAGTGACCGATGCGGCCCGCGCGCCGCACGAGGCGGGCAAGACGATCGTGCAGTGCGAAGACACGCTGACCGGCCGCCAGCAGCGGTACCCGGTCGACATGGTGATCCTGATGGGCGCGCTGGAGCCGCAGGCGGACGCGCGCGAAATGGGTCTCAAGTGCGGCATCTCCTGCAGCATGGCCGGATTCTACACCGAGCGGCATCCGAAGCTCGATCCGGTGGCGACCATGACCGACGGCATCTTCGTGGCCGGCGCCTGCCAGGGCCCGAAGGATATCCCGGCGTCGGTCGTGCAGGGCGCGGCCGCGGCGGCCCGCGTGCAGGGGATGATCACCAAGGGCAAGGTGATGATCGAACCGGTCGTCGCGAAGATCGACGAGGAGCATTGTTCGGGCTGCCGCATCTGCAACAACATGTGCCCGTACAACGCGATCGAGTTCGACGCGACGCGCGGCGTCAGTCACGTGATCACGGCCTTGTGCAAGGGCTGCGGCACCTGCGTGTCGGCCTGCCCGGCCAATGTCATCTCGGGCGCCCACTTCAGCAATCGGCAGATTTTCGCGGAGATCAAGGGAGCCTTGTGGGACGCCCTGGGCGCCGAGGAAACCCCGGTGAGCGCGGAAATGTCCGCCCCGTAAGGAGCAAATTCAACGATGAGCGACGACACGTTTGAACCGAAGATTGTCGGGTTCATGTGCAACTGGTGTTCGTACCGCGCCGCCGACCTGGCCGGCACGGCCCGCATCGCCCACGCCCCCAACATCCGCATCATCCGCGTGATGTGCAGCGGCCGCGTCGACCCCACGTTCGTGCTCAAGGCACTCTCGCTGGGCGCCGACGGCGTGATGATCGCCGGCTGCCACCCGGGCGAATGCCATTACATCGAACAGAACTACAAGGCCATGCGGCGCTTCCACATGCTGCGGCACACGCTGCGGGCCATGGGCGTCGAGGACGCGCGGGTCCAGCTGGTGTGGGCCTCGGCGGCCGAAGGCCAGCAGTTGGCCGAAGCGATCGACCGACTCGTGGCCGACGTCAAGGCCCTGGGACCGCTGGGCTGGTCGCGCAACTGGGCCGAGAACGGCGCACGGCTCCAGGCGCTCGAGGACATCATCAACGAGCACAACGAGGCGATGGAGGTACCGCGATGACGACACAGGCCCAAGGCGCTTCCGCCCCCCCAGCCGACGCCCCTGCCAAAAAGGGAAAACTCGCCATCTACTGGGCCGCCTCCTGCGGCGGCTGCGAGATCTCCATCCTGGGCATCGACACGAAAATCCTCGACGTGGCCAACGCCTTCGACATCGTCTTCTGCCCCTGCATCGCCGACGGCAAGGTGCGCGACATCGAGAAGATGGCCGACGGCGAGATCGATGTCTGCCTGTTCAATGGCGGCGTGCGCACGAGCGAACAGGAGTATATGGCTCAGCTGCTGCGGCGCAAGTCCAAGGTCCTCGTCGCCTTCGGCTCCTGCGCCACCGAAGGCTGCATCCCGGGCCTGGCCAACCTGCACTCGCGCGAGGCGATCTTCGACAACACCTACCAGGAAACCTGTTCCACCGAGAATCCCGGCCAGGTCCGCCCGCAACCGGCGACCAAGGTTGCCGAAGGGGAACTGCATCTGCCGGTGTTCTATGACACGCTCCGCACGCTCGACCAGACCGTGCCGGTGGACTATTACCTGCCCGGCTGTCCCCCGGAGTCGGAGCGGATCTGGGACGCCATCGAGGCCATTGTCACCGGCCAGTTGCCTCCGGCCGGCTCGGTGATCGGCTCCAACACGACGGTCTGCGACTTCTGTCACCGGACACGGACCGAAAAGAAGATCAAGGCGTTCAAACGCACCTGGGAAGTCATTCCCGATCCGGACGTCTGCCTGCTGGAGCAGGGCATTATCTGCTGTGGGGTCGCCACGCGTGCCGGTTGCGGCTGCCTCTGCCCGCAGGTCAACTCGCCCTGCATCGGCTGCTACGGTCCCAACGGCGACGCCGAGGATTTCGGCGCGCGGCTGATGAGTGCGCTCGCGTCGGTCATTGATTCGAATGATCCCCAGGAGATCGACCGGATTATTCAGGACGGGATTCCGGATCCGGTCGGCACGTTCTACCGATTCAGCCTGGCCGGGAGTCTGCTGCGGCGCGGCAAACTGCCGGCCCGGGGCAATGGCCATCACCACCCGGCGCAGAAGGCCGGTGTGTCATAAGGAGCGGAGCAACCATGAAGCGAATCTCGATCGACCCCATCACCCGGCTCGAGGGGCACGGCAAGATCGACATCTTCCTGGACGACCAGGGGGATGTGGCCAACTGCTACCTGCAGATTCCGGAGCTGCGCGGATTCGAGAAGTTCTGCGTCGGCCGTCCCGTGGAGGAAATGCCGAACCTGACCGAGCGGATCTGCGGCGTGTGCCCCGAGGCACATCACATGGCCGGCACCAAGGCGCTGGACGCGGTGTTCCACGTCGATCCGCCCCCCGCCGCCAAGAAGCTCCGCGAGCTGTTCTACAGCATCTTTTTCGCCACCGACCATACGACCCACTTCTATGCGCTGGGGGGACCCGATTTCGTGGTGGGTCCCGACGCGCCGCCCGCCGAACGGAACCTGATCGGCGTCATCCACAAGGTGGGCATGGACGTGGCGGGCAAAGTGCTCAAGATGCGCCGCGACGGGCACAAGCTGATCAAAATGATGGGAGGCCGCGCGGTCCACCCCAACTGGGGCCTGCCCGGCGGCGTGAGCTGCGGGCTGGATGAAGCCAAGCGGGCGGAGATCGAGAAGCTGGGCCGCGATGCGATCGAGTTCGCCAAGTTCTCGCTCAAGCTCTTCGCCGACGT
Organism: Pirellulaceae bacterium; assembly: GCA_025459265.1. GTDB lineage: Bacteria > Planctomycetota > Planctomycetia > Pirellulales > Pirellulaceae > JAAYDI01. Next base: position 19,990 of record JALOQX010000062.1, read on the forward strand.
GGTGCTGGCCAATTCGCAGTACGTCGACTTGATCAAGAGTGACATGTACACGCATCGGCCCTACAACATGGGGACCGTCGATGCGAATAACCATGTCAACTTCTACGATGGCAAGATCCGCGTCGTCGGTCCCGACGGCAAGGAGAAGTTCAAGTACGACGCCAAGGACTATCAGCAGTACGTGGCCGAACGCGTCGAGCCGTGGTCGTACCTGAAGTTCCCCTACCTCAAGAAGATCGGCTGGAAGGGGTTCGTCGACGGACCCGACTCCGGGGTCTATCGCGCTACGCCGCTCTCACGCCTCAATGCCGCCGACGGCCTGGCGACCCCCCTGGCCCAGCAGGAGTACGTACGGTTCTACGACACGTTGGGCGGCAAGCCGGTGCAGCCCACGCTCGCGACCCACTGGGCGCGCCTGATCGAGCTGCTCTACGCCACCGAAAACTGGGTGCGGCTGGCCACCGACCCGGAAATCACCAGTCCCGAGTATCGGGTCCTGCCGACCGAGACGCCCACCGAAGGGGTCGGCTGTGTCGAGGCGCCCCGCGGCACGCTCACGCACCACTACACGACGGACGAGCGGGGTCTGGTGACCAAGGTCAACCTGATCGTGGGGACCACCAATAACAACGCTCCGATCTGCATGTCGGTCAAGAAGGCGGCCCAGGGGCTGATCAAAAAGGGCGAGGTGCGGGAAGGCCTGCTGAACATGGTCGAAATGGCGTTCCGGGCCTACGATCCCTGCTTCGGATGCGCCACGCACAGCCTGCCCGGACAGATGCCGCTGGAGATCCGCCTGCGCGATCCCCAAGGAACCGTCCTGCAGCGTCTGAAGCAGTTTGTGGATTGAGCCGCCATGCCTGTCCCGCGGCACCCCCTGCTGGCAGCGGACGATGCACCCGGTGCGGCCGCGGCCGGGGCGTCGGGTAGCCCGCCGTGTGCGAGGCCGAGCCGCACGCTCGTCATCGGACTGGGCAACCCGCTGGTGTCCGACGACAGTGTCGGGCTGCGTGTGGCCCGCGCGCTGCAGACGCGTCTGGCCGGCCGCGCCGACATCGTCGTCACCGAAGATTACTGGGGCGGCCTGCGATTGATGGAGCAGATGATCGGGTTCGATCGCGCCATCGTGGTCGATGCGATCTGTACCGGGGCGCCGCCGGGGACCATCCACCATCTCACCCCCGAGGCGCTGGCCACCCAGCGCAGCGCCTCGGCGCACGATGTGAACCTGCCGACGGCCCTGGCGTTCGGCCGGCAGGCCGGGGCGCACTTGCCCGCCGATCGCGACGTAGTCCTAGTGGGCATCGAGGCCCAGGATGTGGTAAATTTTGGCGAGCAGTGTACGCCGGCCGTGGCGGCGGTGATCCCCCGCGCGGTGGACGAAGTCGTCCGGTTACTGGAATCTTTTCTGGGAGGACTGCCGAGATGATCTCACCCGAAATCCTGCGTCGCTATCCATACTTCGCCGCAGCCAAAGAGGACAGCCTGCGCGAGCTGGCCATGCTGGCTGACGAAGTGACCGTCGCGTCCGGGGCGATCATGTATCGCGAGGGAGACAAAGCGGACCGCCTGTACATCCTGGTCGAAGGCGAAGTCGACATTCAGTACACGCTCGGGTCCGGCGAGCTGCGCACGGTGGACACGATCGTCCCCGGTGAACTCCTGATGTGGTCCGCGGTGGTGGAGCCGTACAAGTCCACGGCCGTCGTGACCACGCGGCAGAACTGCAAACTGATCGCTCTCGATGCCGCCAAACTCCGCGCGCTGTGCGACAAGGATCGGGAAGTCGCCAACCACGTGCTGCTGCACCTGACCAAGTTGCTGGCCACGCGACTCGAGGGTGCACGCATCCAGCTGGCGACGGCCGAATGAGTCGGCTGCTCGAAGGAGCTGGCGTGCACGAAATGTCGATCGTCCAGGCCCTGCTGGAGCAAGTCGCCGAAGAGGTGGACCAGGCGGGACAGCGCGGCCGCGTGGTGTCGCTGCACTTGGTCGTCGGACGCCTGTCCGGGGTGCATGTCGACGCGATCCGGTTCGGTTTCGAGCTGCTCTCGCCCGGCTCGATCGCCCAGGGGGCCGCGCTGCGGATTGACCAGCCCCCGGCACGCTGCCACTGCGACCGTTGTGGCGCCGCGGTCGAGATCGCGGAGATTGTGAGCGCCTGTCCTGTCTGTGGTCACGCGGATATTATCATCCGGGGAGGACAGGAGCTGCTGCTCCAGTCGATCGAACTGGAAGACGAGGATCAGGCCGGGGAGGCGTCCTCGAGCGACGGGTGGATCCATGAAAATCGTGGCAGCAAAGAAGATCCTGAAGGCCAATGATCAGTTGGCCAATGAGAATCGCGCGGCGTTTTCCGGGCGGCAAGTTTTCTGCATCAATCTGGTCGGCTCGCCGGGGTCAGGAAAAACAACGCTGCTCGAGGCCCTCTTCGCGCAGTGGGGCCAGCGGTGCGCGCCGGCTGTGATTGAGGGCGATATCGCCGGGCAGGTCGACGCCCAGCGGATGGAGCAGATCGGCGTACCGGTGGTCCAAATCAACACCGACGGCATGTGCCACCTGGATGCGAGCATGATCGCAGCGGCAGCGCAGAACCTCGAGCTGACCGGCGTGACCATGCTGTGGATCGAAAATGTCGGCAACCTGGTGTGTACGGCCGGCTACGATCTGGGGGAGCATCTGCGAATCGTCGCGTTGAGCGTGCCCGAAGGGGACGACAAGATCATCAAGTATCCGGCGATCTTCCAGCGCAGTGACGCGCTGGTGTTAACCAAAATCGATCTGCTGCCACACCTGAATTTCCGCACCGCCAAGGCCCGGGCGGACATGCAGCGGCTGGCTCCGGAGGCGCGCATCTTCGAGGTGTCGGCCCGCACCGGGCAAGGTCTGCCGGAGTTGGCCACGTGGCTCGTCGAGCGCCGTGCGGCGGCCGCCCCGAGCCGGTCCTGAGCGGGATCTGTTCTTGCTGATACATGGTCCGCCCATGCCCGATGCTGCTCCCACGTGCCGACTGGCCATCACGGTCCAGGGGATTGTCCAGGGTGTTGGGTTCCGCCCCTTTGTGTTCCAGCTGGCCGCCGCCCGACAGCTGGCCGGCTGGGTGGTGAACGAAGCAGATGCGGTCCGGATTGAAGTGGAGGGAGCCCGCGTCGCGGTCGAATCGTTCGTGCAGGCCCTGCGCACGCAGGCGCCACCCGCGGCGCGGATCGAGCGGCTGCACGTGCAGGAGATCCCGCCGGCGGCCGCAGGGCCGACTCCGTTCGTGATTCGGGCCAGCCAGACCGGGGCCGCGCGCCGTCCGACGATCCCGGCCGATCTGGCCGTGTGTGCCCAGTGCCGCCAGGAGGTGATGCAGCCCGACGAGCGGCGGCATCGGTATCCGTTCACCAACTGCACCAACTGCGGACCACGCTGGTCGATCATCACCGGGCTGCCGTACGATCGGCCGCGCACGTCGATGGACCAGTTCACGATGTGTGCGGCGTGTCGTCGTGAGTATGAGGACCCGGCGGACCGACGGTTTCACGCCCAGCCGATTGCCTGTCCGGACTGCGGTCCGCAGCTCCGGCTGCTGCGCACAGACGGAAAGGAGCTGCAACGGGGTGACGCGGCGCTGGATGCTGCCGCGCAGGCCGTGCGAGCGGGCCACATCCTGGCGCTCAAAGGCCTGGGCGGCTTCCAGCTGGTGGTGGACGCCACGCAGCCGGCCGCCGTGGAGCGGCTGCGTGGGCGAAAACATCGCCCCGACAAGCCGTTGGCCCTGCTGGTGTCCGACCTCGACACGGTCGGCCGCATCTGCCACGTCTCGGACCTGGAACGCCGAGTGCTCGAATCGACCGAGGCGCCGATTCTGCTGCTCGAACGCCGAACAGGCGTTGCCGATGCGCCGCACATCGCAGAGGCGGTGGCGCCCGGTAATCCCTACCTGGGCGTGATGCTCCCTTATACGCCGCTGCATCATCTGCTGATGGAGCGGGTCGGTCGACCCGTCGTGTGCACCAGCGGCAACCGCGCGGAGGAGCCGATCGTCGTCGACACGCGCGACGCGCTGATCCGTCTGGGAGACATCGCCGATCTGGTGTTGACGCACAATCGCCGTATTGTGCGTCCCGTGGATGACTCGGTGGCCCGCGAAGAGGCCGGAGACCTGCAGTTGCTGCGCCGCGCGCGAGGGTACGCGCCAGTACCCATTGCACTCGGACGCCCGCTCCCCTGCGTTCTGGCCGTGGGCGGGCACCTCAAGAATGTCGTCGCGCTGAGCATCGGTCAGGATGTGAT
>JALOQX010000537.1 GCA_025459265.1 Pirellulaceae bacterium
CGGACCGCATCACTCGGGGCCAAGGCGACTGGCCAGCTCTTACCTTGTACGACTCTTTCATTCGCTACCTTTCTCCGGCTTACGCCGACGCACCCTGTCGCCATGCCGCCGCCATGGTTTCCGACTGGACTCAGCGCGCGAGCGGGGTCCACACTTGCATGAACGCCACGCCTCGATTGGCCCAGGCATAGTACGGGATCAGGTCCAGCTGAATGGTACCCGATGCTGGTTGCGGCAACGGGCGCGCTGCCAACGGGCGGTAAAGTACCCCGTCCCAGCTGCGGGGATCCGCCAGCGGGGCGGACTTGCTCACGACGTTCTCGACGTATAGCCGCCCGCCGACTTCCGTCAGAGCCTCGGCCCGCAATACGGTGAGGCCGCCCAATAGATCGCTCTCGAAGCGGGGCGTCACGGTCATGTGTTCCGGAAAACAGATGCCGTTGCGCCAGATGCGTTCACCGTCGGCTGCAAGCGGCGCCTCGACACAGTACAGCAACGGGCCCCGCATCACGGCTGCCCGGTTTCGGTTGGCGACGACCGACGGATGCGATTCCATCAAGCGGATCGGCATGGGCAGCCGCAGTTCGACCACGTCGCCCGACTGCCACGCGCGCTGCACCGCGACGTACGTCCCGCATGGCGGCACGCCGTCGACCGCGTGACCGTTCACCGACAGCGTCGCGCCTTCGCACCAGCCCGGAATCCGCAGGCGCAGCGGGAACGGCATCGTCGGGCACTCATCGATCGTGATTCGGACCTGGCCGTCCCAGGGATAATCGGTCACCTGGGTCAAGCGGACGGTGCCGGACGGCAACCGCACGTGAAGCTGGCTGCCGCCGTAGAGGTGGACCCAGATGGCCTCGTCATCAATTCCGTAGGCCCAGGTCTGCAACGAGCTCAGTGTCCGCGCGATCTGCGGCGGACAGCAGTAACAGTCGCAGATCTCCCACCGTGTAGCGGTCTGATGCCCGTGCGATGGCGTCGCGTCGGCGTGCCACTCCAACGGGTTGCAGTAAAAAAACCGGTCCTGTGAGACACTGACCCCCGACAGGCCGGCGTTGTAGAGCACCTGTTCCATGACGTCTGCGAACCGTGCCTCACCGGTCGCCTGGAGCATCCTCCAGTTCCACATGGCGTTGCCGATGTTGGCGCAGGTCTCGCAGTAACAGTCATTGGGCAGCTCATAGTCGCCCTGAAACGCCTCGTGAACGGGGTCGCCCCGCGTCGATTCTCCCGCGCCCTTGCCACCCACTCCGCCGGAGATGTACATCCGGCGCGACGTCACATTGTGCCAGATCCGCTCGAGCGCTTCCAGCAACGCGGTTTCTCCGGTTTCAAGAAACAGATCCGTGGCGCCGCAGTAGAGATACATGGCACAGACGGCATGCCCGACCGCCTGGGTTTCGGCGCGGAGCGGCACGCGGTCTTGCGTCTGATCGGTTCCTCCATTCTCGTGCGTGCCGCCGCCGGGCGAGGAGCCGCGGTTGCCGATCAGGATCCCCGCCAATTCCAGGTATTTCCGTTCGCCCGTAACACGGTACAAGTCGATCAGGCCCATGTGGGCCGAGGGATTCCACGGAAAGTGCACCAGGCGTGGCGGCCGCGGCTGAAACTGCAGATAGAGGAAGTCGGCCGTGCGGCGTGCGACGGCCAGGAAGTCGGTCTGGCCTGTCTCGCAATAATGGACACTCGCTGCCGTCAGCAAGTGCCCCATGTTGTACATCTCATGGTGGTAAGGGACCTGCAGGCGCCCGGCAGGGTTGTCCCAATAATTCGTCGACAGGTAGCCGTCGGGTGACTGGGCCCGCGCGATGATGTCGATCCAGTCGTCCATCCGTTCGGTAAGGGCCGGATCGCCGGTGACGGCCGAGTGCCGGGCCAACGCTTCGATCCACTTATAACAGTCGCCGTCGGTCCAGTTGGTTCCTTTGTCTTGGCGAGGGCCTGACCTCTCGCCGGCGGCGATCAACAGGACGAGCAGCTGCTCGGAGTTCCTTGGATTCAGCAGGCCCGCCTCGACGGCCGGCAACGTTCTCGTGCGGCAGCGCTCGAAACGATCGGCCCAGAAGCCGGACGTCCAGGCCGCTTCGTCCAGAGTCACCGGGCGGAATCGCGCGTAAGGACTGCGAGGAATGGCCAGCTTGCCTCGTTCGGCCCCCCCACCGGGACCTTCACCTCCCAAGCAGGACAGACGGGGAAAGGAGCGTCTCATAGGGATTCCTCCGCTCGTTTGCGGACAACCGGCAACTTCAGGGACGACTGGGGCGGTACTCCAAGACTACCTTCGAACCGACGTGGTCGCGCAGTTGGCTCCACGTGTGCCAGGCGGAACGCATCTGTCCCGCGGAATACAGCCGCGCCTGGTCGGCATAGTGCGGCGACGCTGGACGCCGCGATTGGCCGAAGGGGACAATGCTCCGGACTTGCACGGGGTCGCTCAGCTCGACGACCGTCGTCACGACCTGGCCGCTGTCGAACACGAACCGGCCAGCCTCGTCACGCCGCTGCGTGCCGATGGCCCGCAGGGCTTTGACCGCATCGAGTTGCTCGGCGTCGGTCCGCGGAGCGCTGTAGGCCTCGTTCGCCTCGCTAAGCGCGTCGGGTCGCAGTGCGCCGAATGGCTCGCGCCAGAAGCGGATGGCCGTGGCGCCCACACTGTCCTTGCGGATGTGATAGTCCCAGGCGCGCACCGCGTCGGCCATCATCTTCATGCTCAGGT
>JALOQX010000279.1 GCA_025459265.1 Pirellulaceae bacterium
CCAGTCCAACGAGCCGCCGACACAGGGTCGGCGGGGATCGTTGCCATAGTCCGCACGCACTCGTAGCTCACCAGTCCAACGAGCCGCCGACACAGGGTCCGCGGGGATCGTTGCCACATCTCATGCTTTCCTGTAGCTCACCAGTCCAACGAGCCGCCGACGCGGGGTCGGCGGGGATCGTTGCCATAGTCCGCACGCACTCGTAGCTCACCAGTCCAACGAGCCGCCGACGCGGGGTCGGCGGGGATCGTTGCCATAGTCCGCACGCACTCGTAGCTCACCAGTCCAACGAGAAGTGCGTGCAGTCCTTGAGCTGTTTCTCATCGACGGGTACGCTGTGACGACCCGCTCCCGGATTCCCACTTGAGGTTCTGTATCCATGTCTGCAGATGCCGTACTCGAGTTACGCAACGTCAGTTACGAGGTCCAGGGGAAGCAGATCCTGGAGGGAATCAACTGGCGAGTCAACGCGGGAGACCACTGGGCGCTGGTCGGGCGCAATGGGGCAGGCAAGACGACCTTGCTCAACATTGCCTGCGGGTACGTGTGGCCCCACGCCGGCGGTCGAGTTCTACGTTGCGGACGTGAACTGACCGACCTGCGCCAACTGCGGCGCAGCATAGGCTGGGTGACTTCGACGCTCGATACACTCATCCCGGGCAGCGAGCCGGCGGTCGACACGGTCGTCTCGGGTCGCTATGCAGGCCTGGGGCTCAAACGACTGGGCGGCGAAAGACCGCTGGCAGACGATTACGACGACGCCCAGACGCATATGCTGCGCCTCGGCATCGACCAGCTTGCGTCGCAACCGTTTCGCGTCCTCTCACAGGGCGAACGCCAGAAGGTGCTCCTGGCGCGCGCCTGCATGGCCCAGCCGCTGTTGATGATCCTGGACGAACCGTGCGCCGGGCTCGACCCCGCTTCGCGGGAGTCCTTTCTCGCTTCCCTCCAGCAACTCGCCGCGTCGGGCGCCGGGCCCGCCATGGTGCTCGTCACGCACCACGTCGAGGAAATCATGCCGGCGTTCTCGCGCCTCTTGTGGCTGGACCACGGACGCGTCGCGGGAGCCGGTTGTGCCGCAGAACTACTGCGCGGCCCGATGGTTTCGCAGCTCTACGGCGGCACCTCCGTTGAGCTCGTGTGGCGCAACGGCCGCTGCTGGCCCGTCGGGGTGTGAGGCCGGAGGCCGGAGGCCGGAGGTCGGAGGTCGGAAGACGGAGGCCGGAGGTCGGAGGTCGGAGGTCGGAGGTCGGAAGACGGAGGTCGGAAGACGGAGGCCGGAGGTCGGAAGACGGAGAAGGGGAAGGGACGATCGACAAGGGGATGCTCCGTCTGACTTGGTCACTCCGTTCGACTTTCGGTCGATCCTCCGCTCCGTCCTCCCGCCGAACCAGGATGCCGGCCGGCGGAATCCGCGGGAGACCACTCTCCTAAGGGATCCGCAGGTCCCACCCCCGCCCCAGCTGTGCAAAAAATCTCCCGCCACCCAAGATTGCCATCTGGATATCGAAATGATATCATAACGATGCCAATGGAAGGACGTGCGGCATGTCGCGGGGGTGCCGCGAGTGCGCAGCCGAGGTGTCCTTAGGGGCTCCCGGGGCGCGAAGCCGGCCATCGGGACCGGCACGGCCACTGCCGCTGGGGCGGCAGACCGTGTGCCGACGCACCTTCCAGCTGCTCAGGAGTAACAGCAATGACACGCGAGCGAGAGATCCATGTGCCCAATGGTTGGTTGATGCTGCCGGTGGTGCTGGCGGTGTTCGCCGTCGGCATTGGATTAGAGGTCTGGTTTGGCTTCACGGCCAAATGGGCGGCAGACACGGGTGGGCTGCCGAACTTCTGGCTCTTGGGGGGCGGGATCCTGGTGATCGGCCTGGGGGTCTTTCTGTGCAATGGCTTCTTCACCTTGCAGCCGAACGAGGGGCGGGTGTTGATCTTGTTCGGAGCATACCGCGGCACAGTGCGCACGAGCGGCTGGCATTGGACAAATCCGCTCAACACGAAGCACCGCCTGTCGCTGCGTTCGCGCAACTTCACCAGCGAGAAGCTGAAGGTGAACGACAAGCGCGGCAATCCGATCGAGATTGCGGTCGTCGTAGTGTGGCGGGTGCAGGATACGGCGCAGGCCAGTTTTGACGTGGACAAGTTCATCGAATACGTCGAGGTACAAAGCGAGTCGGCGGTCCGGCATCTGGCCAGTCTCTATCCGTACGACCACGGGGAGGAGAACGAGACGACGCTCCGCAGCGGTGTCGAGGACGTGTCGTCGACGCTGCAGGGCGAGTTGCAGGAGCGTGTGACCAAGGCGGGCGTGGTGATTGAGGAAGCGCGTCTGACGCATCTGGCCTATGCTCCGGAAATCGCGGGAGCCATGCTGCGGCGTCAGCAGGCCGAGGCGATCATCGCGGCGCGGCAGAAGATCGTTCACGGAGCCGTCAGCATGGTGGAGATGGCGCTGCACGATCTGATGGACAAGAAGGTTGTGGAACTCGACGAGGAGCGCAAGGCGGCGATGGTGAGCAATCTGCTGGTGGTCCTGTGCGGCGAGCAGGAGGCTCATCCGGTGATCAACACGGGCTCGCTCTACACGTAGTGACGATCATGAAGTCCCGCAAGGCTTTTGCACTCCGGATCGACCCCGACCTCTACGCGGCGCTGGAAAGCTGGGCGCAGCAGGAGTTCCGCAGTGTGAACGGGCAGATCGAGTTTATCCTCCGCGAGGCGGTCCGGCGGCGGCGCAGCCCGCGCGACGCCGCCCCGACCGCGCTTTCGCCGGAACCGGCCGACGACCGGGAACAGGCCTCCTGAACGATCCCGTGGCGAGCCGAAGGCGCTTGTTGCGGCAACGCGTTGCTTGCTCTAAAGTTGTACGGCAGACGTGTCACGCCGGTTTCGCGATCGCTCTCTCTTACTTTCCAGAAAGGGGATCATGGCATGGTTCCCGAGTCGACATCGCCGGGCGTGTTGCTGGGCAATTCCACCCAGAAGGCGTTGACGCTGCTCGACGAGTTCAAGAAGTTCGCGTTCAAGGGGAACGTTGTCGACCTGGCTGTCGGTGTAATTATCGGCGGCGCGTTCGGACGCATCATCGACTCGCTGGTTAAGCAGGTCATCATGCCGCTGATCAGCGTGATCATGCCGAGCGAGCAGGGTTACGCCGACTGGAAATGGACGCTGCGAGGCACGGACATACCCTACGGCCAGTTCCTGGCTGAGATCGTCAACTTCCTGATCATCGCCCTGGTGCTCTACATTTTCATCGTGAAGTTCCTGGGCTGGGCGATGCGGGCGCGGACGCAGGAGGCGGTGGCAGCCCCTCCGGCGCTTACGAAGGACCAGGCACTGCTCACCGAGATCCGGGACCTGATGAAGGCCCAGGCCTGAACTGTCCCCCTGGGGCTCCGCCGTTTTCCGCGCGAGCGCTGAAGCATGAACTCCCGCCACCGTCCGTCACGACGACCGAAATCCTTGCGCGAGCGGCCCGACGCGGGCGCCCCGCGGGCGCGGCTCGCACCCCGGCCGCTGGTGCCAGATGCCGGCCAACCGATCCCTGCCGTCTTCCTGCGTGCGCCGACTCACTACCCGCTGATCTACCGCAAGCGGATTCGGCGCGTGGACGACCAGGCGCGCCCGGGCGATCTGGTGGCGGTCTACAGCGAGTCGGAGTCGGGCAACTCACCAGAGTTGATCGGCTACGGCTACTACAACCCGCGCTCGGAGATCGTCGTGCGGCTCCTGCGCTGGGGGCCACAACTGCCGGATGCCGACTTCTGGGATGCGACATTGGCGCAGGCCGTGCGGCTGCGACGAGACGTTCTGAGGCTGGACGAAGTCACGACCGCCTACCGCGTGGTGCATGCCGAGGCGGATGGTGTGCCGGGCCTGGTCGTGGATCGACTGGCGGACACGTTGAGCGCTGAGGTCTTCAGTCTGGGCATGTATCAACGGTGCGGCGAGATCCTCGCGCGGTTAGCGCGCCTGTGCGGGGCGCAGCACACGCTGATCCAGGCCGGGCCGCAAGTGTTGGCGCACGAAGGCTTCACGGCTTCGCCCCGGCCATCCGAGGGCATGCCGGCCAGCGTCGTGGTGGAGGAATTCGGGACGCGGTTTCGCGTGCAGTTCGAAGCGGGGCACAAGACCGGGTTCTTTTGCGACCAGCGCGACAACCGCCGGCAGCTGGCGAGCCTGTGCCGCGGCCGGTCCGTGCTCGACCTGTGCTGTTACACGGGCGGCTTTGCCATTCAGGCGCTGCGACTGGGGCAGGCGGCGGAGGTGACGGGAGTGGAGCTGGACGAAGAGCCGTTACGGCTGGCGCGGGCCAACGCGGCCCTCAATCGCGTTCATCCGCGGTTTGTGCAGGCCGACGTCTTTCCGTTCATGCGGGACATGCTGCGTGGCGGGCGGCAGTACGATGTGGTCGTTCTGGACCCGCCCAAGCTGATTCGCTCGCGGGCCGAGATCGACAGCGGCTCCCGCAAGTATTTCGACCTGAATCGGCTGGCCATGCAGCTGGTGCGGCCCGGTGGGATCCTGCTCACCTGCACCTGCTCGGGTCTCATGCCACGTGAGACGTTTCTGCGCATCATCTATGCGGCGGCTCGGCAGGCCCGCACGCCGGGCGAAGATTCGTCGGCCGACGCGGTGCCCGGTCCGGCACGCACACTCCAAGTGCTGGCGCAAACCGGCGCTGCACCCGACCACCCGGTGGCCGCGCGTTGCCCCGAGACCGAATATCTGCAGGCGGTTTGGGCTTGCCTCGGATAGGCGGGACGTACACGATGTATCGGAGTCCGTTGGCGCGCGCCAGGTCCGCGCTGTTGTCTGGAGGTCCCGACCATGCTTGACGACTCGCTGCTGTTGCCGGTGCTGCCCAGTCCGACCACGGCCGACCAGAGGCTCGTGGCGGCGCTCAGCGCACCGCAAGGAGACCGCCGTCCGCTGCCGATGTCGGCGTGCGAGTGTCGCGAGCGCGGCTGGCACGAAGTGGACGTGGTGTTCGTGACCGGTGACGCGTACGTGGATCATCCGAGTTTTGCCATGGCGATTCTGGGCCGGGTGCTGGAAGCGGCCGGACTGCGTGTGGCCATCCTCAGCCAGCCTGATTGGCACAGTTGTGAAGCCTGGCGACGCTTCGGCCGCCCGCGTCTGTTTTTTGCCATCAGCGCCGGCAACATGGACTCGATGATCAACCACTACACAGCCAACAAGAAGGTCCGCAACGACGACGCCTATTCGCCCGGTGGACGGATCGGCCAGCGACCGGACCGCGCCACGCTGGCTTACTGCCAGCGCGCCCGCGAAGCCTACAAGGGCGTGCCCGTGATTGCCGGCGGCGTGGAAGCGTCCCTGCGGCGGCTGGCCCATTACGACTACTGGAGCGACAAGGTCCGCCGCTCGATCCTGTTGGACTGCAAGGCCGACCTGCTCCTGTACGGCATGGGCGAGGACGCGATCCTGGAGATCGCCCAACGGCTGGCGGCTGGCCAAAGCGTGCGGGACCTGCGCGACATGCGCGGGGCCGCCTACGCGATGGGGGCGTCCGAGTCGGCGCCGGATGACGCCCTGGTGCTGCCCAGCTATGAACAGGTCTGTGCGGACAAGCTGGCCTTTGCCGACGCCACGCGCCTGATCCACCTGGAAACCAATCCCCACAATGCCCGCCGGCTCGTGCAGTTCCACGACCGCCAGGCGGTGGTCGTCAATCCGCCGCGGTTGCCCTTGAGCCAGTCGGCCATGGACCGGATCTATGGCCTGCCCTACACGCGCCGCCCGCACCCGGTATATCGCGAGGCGATTCCCGCCTTCGAGATGATCCGCGATTCAGTCACCATCATGCGCGGCTGCTTCGGCGGCTGTACGTTCTGCTCCATCACCGCGCATCAGGGGCGGATCATTCAGTCGCGCAGCCAAGAATCAGTCCTGGCCGAGATCCAGCAGATGACGGCGGATCCGCAGTTCAGCGGCGTGGTAAGCGACATCGGCGGGCCGACGGCTAACATGTACGAAATGCGTTGCACGCGGCCTGACGTCGAGGCCATCTGCCGACGGCAATCGTGTGTCCATCCCACCATCTGCAAGCTGCTGGGCACGGACCACGGTCCGCTGGTGCAGCTGATGCGCGCAGCGCGCGACGTGCCCGGTGTGCGCAAGGTGCTCGTGGCCAGCGGCATTCGTATGGACCTGGCACGGCGCTCGCCCGAGTACATGCGGGAACTGACACGGCACCACGTCGGAGGCCAATTGAAGGTGGCGCCCGAGCATGTGGACCCCGACGTGTTGTACCTGATGCGCAAACCCAGCAACGACGACTTTGAGGAATTCGGCGAGGCATTCGCCGTCGAGTCGCGGAAGGCCGGCAAGAAACAGCACCTGGTGCCCTACTTCATCGCCAGCCATCCCGGCAGTGATCTCGACGCGATGATTCATCTCGCCGTGTTCCTGAAGCAGAACGGCTACCAGCCGGACCAGGTCCAGGACTTCATTCCGGCGCCGATGGATGTGGCGACCGCCATGTACTACACGGGCCTCGACCCGTTCACGAAGAAACCAGTCCACGTGGCTCGACACCTGCGCGACCGCAAACTCCAGCGCGCTCTCATGCAGTTCTTCCAGCCGGAGAACTACTTCCTGGTGCGCGAGGCGTTGATCAAGGCCAAACGTACAGACCTGATCGGGGACGGATGCGACTGTCTTATTCCTGCCCTGCCGCCGCGCGAGGCACGGCAGCAGCGACGCGCCGAAGCGAATGAGGCGTTGCGCGGCGAGTACGTGCATACCATCCGACCGCGCACCAGCGAGCCCCGCGGCAGCCGCAAAGAATCCCGCCACGCCCCCGCACCAGGCTATCGCCCCGGACGCCCGGGCCCGCGTCCGCCTGCGAACCCGCCCCGCAAGAAACGCCGGCGACCCAAGCACTGACTCGTTCTGTGTCTGTGCCATGGCACGTCGGCATGGGCCGATCAGGTCAACTGCGGCGCCATTGCTCCAGCGTTTCGACGATCGCGTCGATCATCCGCTCGCCGGTCCCAGGTTCCGCATAGCTGTGAAAGCCCGTCCAGACCTGGTATCCGCCCAGTTGATGTCCTTCCCGATCGGGCAGGTAACCGATCCAGTCGTTGGAGAGTTCGGCCACGAACGTCTGGGGAAAGGGGGATCGACGTTTAAGCTCCACACCCAGACCTGTAAAGAACTCGGCGGGTACGCCCACCAGCACGATGTCGCCGATGCGGAGCGCTTGGAGCCAAGTCGTGCGCTCCTGGCCTTGTTGCGGCGCCAGTTCCTGCCGCATTGTGCGAAACACTTCGATCACCCCTTCAGCGCCCGGTCCAATGCGTTTCGTGCAGTAAGCCGTAACGGCGGCGTCTTCGGCCGGGTCGTCAAAGTGTCGCACGCGAAACGAAAAGGGGATTTTGGCAGCCGTCAGCCGCGGCTCCGGCTGTACCACAGC
>JALOQX010000063.1 GCA_025459265.1 Pirellulaceae bacterium
TGTGTGCGAAAACGCCGACAGAACGAAGGTCACTTCCTTTCGATAAACCACTCCGCTGCATGCACTTAATAGTGAGATAATCTCCTTGTCACCGGGGGGAAGCAGATCATCGGCTACGGGCACAACGGCCCCCCGGTGCTTGTCACCGGGGGGAAGAAGATCATCGGCTACGTGTGGCCACCACCACGCACGGCGGCCGAGTCCCAGCGCCTCCACCACACCCGCGTCCGGCCGAGGCCGCCACAGCCGGCGGTGACAAACGTGACGGGCTCTTGCTGACAGGATCGACAGGATGTGCAGGATAATCGATCGAGCGGACGCCCGAGCGGCAGGACGGATGGGCTTGCGAGTTAGCCGATGCCGCCGGCTGCCGCGTCCCTGGTGCCGACGGCCCTTCGTGTCGTTTTCGACCACCTTGGTCAGGTTGGCCCCGGCGCGTCGAACACGCTGCGGGTGATCGTGCCGCCGGGTGTGACTTCCCGGTCGCGGCGGCCGTGGGCATCGTACCCGAAGGTGGTCTCGGCGTAGTGAGGTGTCCTGGGTCCTGTCGCCGCTGGAGGAGATGTCTTGATCGACGCGGACGGCCACCAGTTCGCCGGTCACCGGGTCGTCCGTCTGCCGCATCCAGCGGAGGTAGTGGGTCTGGTCGGTGCCTGCCGACAGGCCGGTGGGCACGCCGAGGCTGCGGGCCGCGCGGGCCGGGTCCACCGCCATCTGGTCGGTCACCTGGCCGCCGTCGTCGAAGAACGAGACTTCGATGGGCACGAGGGGGCGGTGGGTGCTCGCATGGTGTAGCGAACCAGTCCACCGAGCCGCCGACACAGGGTCGGCGGGGGAAGGAGCGTGGAGCGGCGCTTGGTTTCGCGAACCAGTCCACCGAGCCGCCGACACGCGCGCCGGCAGGGAATCGGCGGGAGCGCGATCGCTGACCTGGGTTACTTGGTCAGTTCGATGACCACGCCGGGCGCATCGACCTTCACGAGGCGGTTGTCCCGCGTGATCCAGAACGTGTTCTGGATCGGTTCCACCGTGCACTCAAAACACGCGACATCCGTGCCCGCCACGCGCAGGGACTTGACGTCTTTGACGCGCACCGTGAGCGGAATCTCCTGGAGGGTACTGGGATGGAACGTCCGCAGTTCGATCGTCTTGTTGGGCGCCAGGTCGAACTGCGAAGCGATCAGTGCGAACGACGCGATCAGGTTGTTGTCGAAGCAGTAGGTGCCGGCCTTGAAGGGAATATCGCGCGTCATCTGCGTGGCACCGCTGATCTTCACGTGCACGGTGTCTCCCGCGAACTGGCACTCGATCGTCGTCTGCTTGCCCCCGACGTCGAACTTCCGCGCGAACCGCCGCGGCAGCGCACGTAAGTCCGTCTCGATGCGCGTCTCCGCGCGGACGGCCCGCCCCTGGGCGGTGACGTCGAGTTGGCTGGTAAGCTGGAGTCCCGGCTGGCCTTCTCCCGTACTCGCGTCAAACCGGAATACTTCTGTGCCAATCCGCTGTCCGCCCTGGGTGTAGGTGTAGGTGAAGTCCTTGGCGAGTTCCCAGTGGATGGTTTGGGCAGCACCCGGAGTTTGCGCCGGCACATCGCGGTTGGGCGGCTCGTAAGCCACCACCTCCACGCGAGCAGGGATGACGCCACCCATCCCCTCGAACAGCTTGACATGGGTCGCGCTGAGCGATTCGACTTCACCCGTCGTGGGGTCGAAGGCGATCCAGCCGTCGGCACCCATGTGGACTTCCACCCAGGCGTGCTGTCCGAACGTCCCGCCGAACGTCGGGGCGTAGACCAGTCCCCCCACGAGTCGCGCGGGGATGCCGACGGCGCGGAGCATGGCCACGGTCAGCGTGGCGTGCGGGCCGCAGTCGCCGCGGCGCTTCTCGAGCGCCAGCCGGGCGGAGGGTGTATCGCCGATCGCGTAACGGATTTCGCGGTGTACCCAGTCGGCAATCCGTGCCACGGCCTCCCAGCGCTGAGAGACGCCTTGCGTCAGCTCGCGTGCCTTGGCCGCAATCGCCGCGTCGTCGCTTTCAATCATCGCGCTGGGCTGCAGATACGCAGCCAGCGCCGGTTCGGACGGTGGGGATCCCGGGAACGGGATCGGTGTTGTCGGCTCATACGTGTGTGACCGCACCGTAAACGCGCCGCTGACGGCACTGTCCTGCCGTTGCCCGGCAAACTCCTGCATGGCGGTCTGCAGCGTGGCCTCGTCCTGGCCGACGGCTTCCCCGATCAGACTCGCCTCCACCTTCAGCTGGATCGAAGTGATGCGGAGGAAATCATCGAACACCACGTTGGACTGCGCGAAGTGGCGGGCCAGCACGTCCGGGACAGCCGTCTCTGCCGCATCCTCCGCCACGGACGCGTCCGCCATCCGCACCACGGTTTTCTGAGCCGGCAGGTTCATCTGAACAAACTGGCCGCTCTGCGCGTCGATCAGAATCGTCAAGCCCGCACCCGCGAGCTGCCAAGCCTGGCAGTTGCGCTCGCTCTCCCCTACCCGCACAACCACCGGCTCACCACGGCTCAATTGCAGCGACTCCGTGTTGGCCGTGTCCGGGAGAAACACGGTGAATTCCGCCTGGTTCTTGGCCGTTTGGCGGAACATCGCCTGAGCCAGGAGACCCCAATGGGCGAAATCGTTGTTGGCGAGGATGCGCGTCCCAGGGACGATGGCGATCTCCTGCGGCTCGCCCTTCGCGGCTGCAGCGTCTGTTTGCCAAATCCGCACCTGCTGGTCCGCGAACCGGCACTCGACGTGATTCACCGTTCCATTGACGTCCTGCTTGAGTTGGAAGTGGAGTGGCAGCCCGGTGTCGGGGTGCACCAGGGTGGTGGCATGCCGCGTGATGGTCCGCGTCGTGCCGAGCATGCCGAATTTCAGCACCGTAGTCGTCCGGAGGCTCCGCACGGGCTGGCCATCGAAGGTCGCATCATCCGCCGCGATCTCGGCATGACCGATGCGCTGTCCGTCCAGCTCGAACGCGTAGTACACGGTGTCGCCGGCCTGGGCGACGGTGGCGACCGCCCACGCGGACGCGAGGCCCAGACACACACTGCGGAGGCCGCACATGACCCTACTCCTGTTGACGTGATATCACGGTTTGCAGTACCGGTCGAGCCACTCAAAGAAGACGCGGTGCCAGAGGACGCCGTTCTGCGGGCCCTGCACCCAGTGGCTCTCGGTGGGAAAGTACAGGAAGCGCGACGGCACGCCGTTGAGCTGCGCGGCCGTAAAGGCCTCCATGCCCTGCGTCACGGGCACACGGTAATCCTTCTCGCCGTGCACGACCAACAGCGGCGTGCGCCACTGGCGGACGTAGCGATGCGGCGAGAAGCGCTCATAGGACTTCGCCACGGACGGGCTGAGCCAGTACGGCCCGCCGAGGTCCCACGTGGGAAACCAGAGTTCCTCCGTCGCACCGAACATGGACTCGAGATTGAACACGCCCGCGTGGGAGATCATGCAGCAGAACCGGTCCTGGTGGTTCCCCATCAGCCAGTAGACCGAGTAGCCGCCGTAACTGGCTCCCACCGCGGCCATCCGCCGCGCGTCGATGTACGGCTCGACCATCATCGCATCGGTGGCCGACAGGAGATCCTGCATCGCCTGTCCGCCCCAATCACCGCTGATCTGGTCGTTCCACGCCCGGCCGAAGCCGGGCAGGCCGCGGCGGTTGGGCGCCACGACCACGTACCCGTGCGCGGCCATGAGGTGGAAGTTCCAGCGATACGAGAACCACTGCCCGACCTGGCCCTGTGGGCCGCCCTGGCAGTAGGTGATGAGCGGCCACTTGCGCTGCGGATCGAAATCGGGCGGATAGATCACCCAGCAGTGGATCTGCTTGCCGTCGGTCGCCGGCACCCACCGCTCGGTGACCCGGGGCTGGTCCAGCTGGCCCAGCCGCGCGTCGTTCAACTGGGTCAGGGGGCGCGCGGTTGCATCGGAGACGCTCAACAACGCCAACTCCACCGGCCGCAGCATGGTCTGCGAGTCGACCAGCAACGTAGCGCCGTCAGGCAGCACGCCGCGCAGACTCCAATCGAAAGCGCCCCGGCTGATCTGCGTCACCTCCGCCGTGTCGAGCGTGACGCGGAACAACTGGTCGCAACCGCGGTGTTCCGACTTGAACACCAGACTCTGCGCATCGGGCATCCAGGTGACCTGCTGTGTCGTCTGATCGAGCTGAGCGGTCAGGTCCCGCAGCGTGCGGCGTGCGCGGTCGAACACCAGGAGGCGGTTTTTGTCCGCTTCGAAGCCGGCGCGTTCCATCGAGTGGAACGCGAGATACTGGCCGTTGGGAGCATACACCGGCTCGGTGTCAGCGCCCGGCATGCCGGCCGTGATGCACTCGGGCCGCCCCTGACCGTCCGCCGCCACCACGAAAATGCCGCTGTCGGTCGACTCCGCCGGATTGTTCACCACTTTGGTGGTGAAGGCGAGTTCCCGGCCGTCCGGCGACCAGTTGAACTGCTCCGCGCCCCCAAACGGCGGCAGCGGACAGTCGGCGCGCAAGCCGGCCATCAGATCGATCGCCGCGCCGGCACGCCCGTCCTCCTGCAGCGGCGCCACATGCAGATGGCTGAACGCGTAGTCGTGCCAGGCATCCCAGTGACGGTACATCAAGCCATCGATGATGCGGGCGTCGGCTTTGGGGAGATCGGGATACAACTCCGTGACGGTCGGATCGAGTTTCACTTCGGCGGTCAGCGCCAGGTGCGTCCCCGTGGGAGACACCTTCAGATGCGTCACGCCGGCCTCGACGGACGTCACTTGCAGCGGGGCGCCACCCTGCAGGTCAACCGACCACACCTGGGGCTGGGCATCCTGGAACTCGTCGCCGCCGGGCACACCCACGAAGAGGACGCGCGGGCCCTGCGGCGTGATGGCCAGCTGCAGGTCGTCGGCGCTGCGGAGATTGTCCAGCAGCACGCGGTCCTGCTGGGCCGGCAGCGTGACGACACGCAGTTCGGATCGGCCCCGATTCTCAGTCAGGTCGTACCGGCGCACGGCGTAGATCACCAGGTCGCCTGCCGGACTCAGGCAGGCGCTCCCCAGCCGCGCCAGGTCCCAGAGCCGCTCCGGAGTCAACCGCTCGCCGCCACGCGCCGCACGTCCGGCCAGCCAGCACACAGCCATGATAAACAGCAGCATCACCGCGCCGCGCGTCTCTCGCGCGGCGTGGCGTGCGCCGTCACGCATCCTCTCGGTCATGTCGCATCCTTCTCTTCTGCCTCGGGCTCCGCACGCATCTGCACCAGGTCGAACATGGCGCCTTGCGCGTCGGCGACGACCGCGCCGCGCCCCTCGGCGATGTCAAACGGGTGCACAACCACATAACCACCCAACTGCCGCACGCGATCCACAGTGATGTCGACGTGCTGGACGGCGAAATAGACCATCCACCGCGGCGGCATTTCTCCCCAACGGTGATCGATCTGCAAGATCCCGCTGCACGTTTCGTCGCGGTGCGTGATCACATAGTATTTCCCCATGATGGACGGGTAGTCGGAAAACTCCCAGCCGAACAGCTGTCCGTAGAATTCCGCCGCCCGCTCGAGATCCCGCGTGCGGAGCTCGTTCCAGCAGAAGCAATGAAAGTCCTGGTGCAGACCGGCGCCCGGGTGATCCTGCTTCTGCCAGAGCCCTACCTCCGCGCCGGTGGGATCGCGCAGGAAGGCCAGCGTGCCGGCCGACCCGACCTGGGTTTGCGGCACGGTGACCGCGGCGCCTAGCTGCACGGCGCGCTCACACGTGGCCGGGATGTCCTCGACGTGGATGTAGCTGTTCCAGTTGGCGGGCTGTCGTTTGTCCACCAGCGCCGCCGACAGCTGGCCCAGCCCGGCGACCGGGCGGCCCTCCAGCTCGAAATGCGCATACGGCCGGCCGGTGCCCGTCTCGACATCGACACTCTGCCAGCCAAAGAGCCGCCGATAAAACTCGCGTGCCTCGGACATGTCGCGGGCGATCAATTCGACCCAGCAGAACTGGCCGGGCGGGTAGTGCTCACGGATAGCCATGACAAGTCGTCCCCCCCCACCAGATTATCCGCTGCATGGATGCGCTGAAACCCGGCTCAAGAGGACCCTACAATCATGTCGAAAATGCCAAAACCCCAAAACTCGCTGGACTGCCCCTTTTCTCCGAACGCTTTTCCGCGCCCAATAGGGTGAAAGACCCACGCGCAGCGGTACCGTCGGGAGCCCGGATCGGTGAATATCTTGTTTGCCAGTAGTGAAGTGGTTCCGTTCGCCAAGACCGGTGGGTTGGCGGACGTGGTGGGAGCATTGCCGCGCGAGCTGGAGCGACTGGGGCACCACCCGGTCGTCTTTATGCCGGCGTACCGGCAGGTGCGGCATTGCGGCGAGCCGCTGGACCCCACTTCCATCGTCGTCACGGTGCGTGTCGGTTCGAAAGACGTCCGCGGCCGATTGCTGCGCAGCCGGCTTCCCGATTCGAACGTGCCGGTCTACCTGGTGGAACA
Source organism: Pirellulaceae bacterium (assembly GCA_025459265.1). Taxonomy (GTDB): domain Bacteria; phylum Planctomycetota; class Planctomycetia; order Pirellulales; family Pirellulaceae; genus JAAYDI01. The sequence goes on from JALOQX010000063.1 coordinate 6,490, forward strand.
GGACGACTATTTTGACCGACCGCAGCTCTATCGCGACAGCGGGACCGACTACAAGGACAACTGCGAGCGGTTCACATTTTTCTGCCGCGCGGTGATGCAGTCGCTGGGTGTCCTTGGCATGCCGATTGACATTGTGCACTGCCACGACTGGCAGACGGGGTTGATTCCCGCGTACCTGAAGATCGAACATGCGCGGGTCCCCGGATACGAACACATCGCCTGCCTGTTCACGTTGCACAACCTGGGCTACCAGGGGCAGTTCTGGCACTGGGACATGCTGCTGACCGGCTTGGACTGGAAGTACTTCAACTGGCATCAGATGGAGTTTCACGGTCACCTGAACCTGCTCAAGACCGGGATTGTGTTTGCCGACGCACTGAACACGGTGAGCCCGCGTTACGCGCGGGAGATCCAGCAGGAACCGCTGGGCTGTGGCCTGGCATCCGCACTGCGCCATCGCGCGGATGTGCTCAGCGGCATCTTGAATGGGGTCAACTATGACGTGTGGGATCCGAGCCGCGACAAGTGGCTGGATGCGACGTATGACGTGACCAACTGGACCGAGGGCAAGGCGCACTGCAAGGCGGCCGTGCAGCAGGAGCTGGGGTTACCGCAGCAGCCGCGACAGCCGTTGATCGGGCTGATCGGACGCCTGGCTGACCAGAAGGGATGGGACCTGGTGGGTGAGGTGATGCAGCGGTGGGCTCACCTGCGGAATGTGCAGTGGGTGATCCTGGGGACGGGCGAGGAGCAATACCACCGGCTGCTGCATCGGCTGTCGACCAATCATCCGCACAAGTTCGCCCTGCGTCTGGAGTTCTCGGATCGGTTGGCGCACCGCATCGAGGCCGCTTCGGACATGTTCGTGATGGCCAGCCGGTATGAACCGTGCGGGCTGAACCAGATGTACAGTCTGCGCTATGGGGCTGTCCCGATCGTGCACCGCACTGGCGGACTCTCAGATACGATCGCGGACGCGACGCCGGATCAACTGGCCCAGGGGACAGCCAACGGCTTCTCGTTCTCGACATTCGATGCCGACCATCTCGAACAGGCGCTCAATCGGGCCTGCCACATGTACGAGTGGGAACCGGAACAATGGCGGCGGCTGGTCGAGACAGGGATGCGGCAGGACTGGTCGTGGGCCCACAGCGCTCGCCAGTATGTCGAGCTGTACGAGCAGCTCGCTGCCCGCGGCCGGGGGTGACGCGGTCCGTGCCGCGTTGAGGTTGAGCACGGGGGTGGCCGGCGTCGGTCGGCCGGCGTTTCCCCGCGGCGGTTCGTGCGCTCGGGTACGGCAGGTCGCCCCCAGTGCAGCAGCGACCTGCTGGGGGCGGACGGCCGTTTCGACCGACCACCCCGGACAAGGCGTGTTGTCGGCCGACCGACCCCAGCCACCCATCACCTGGCCAGCCGACTCTACACTCGAACCGTTAGAAGGCCCCGGGGCCGAACTGTCGTGCGGGCGACCCGACTGGGGGAGTGGCGGATTGTCAAGTGGCAGTGGCGCGCGCAGAATCCGCTTCCGGTTGAATCTCTCTGGGTGCATATTCTGGCACGGACCTGAGGCATGCCGCAGCTGCGAAAAGATCCGCTTTCCGAACGGTGGGTGATCTTCGCCGAGGGACGTGAAGAGCGACCCAACGAATTCGAGCGGGTGGAGCGGCGGCGTCCGGACGCCCGCTGCCCGTTCTGTGCCGGGCACGAAGCGGATACCCCGCCGCAGTTGGCCCGCTACGGCCGCGTGGACGGCACGGATGGCGAGGGCGGCGCGGGTTGGCTTGTGCGGGTGGTTCCGAACAAGTACCCCGCGTTGCTGGCACACGGCCGCGCCGAACCCGACGCACACGGCCTGTACGTGGCCTGCGACGCCGTGGGCGCTCACGAGGTGATCGTCGAGTCGCCGCGGCACGTGTCCAGCCTCACGCAGCTCACGCCGGCCGAAGTGCAGTGGCTGATGGTCGCCTACACCGACCGGCTGCGGGCACTCCCCCGCGTGTCCGGGTGCAAGTACGCCTTGGCGTTCAAGAACGTGGGCCCCGAGGCGGGCGCGTCCATTGAACACGCGCACAGCCAGATTGTGGGCACGACGATGGTGCCGAGCGAGGTGGCGCGAGAACTGACGGCCAGCCGCCGGCTGCTGCGCCAGCTCCGACAGTGTTTCTTCTGTCGCGTCGTCGAGGATGAATTGACGCACGGCGCGCGGCTGGCCGCCATCTCCGACCGCTTCGTCGCGGTGTGCCCGTACGCCAGCCGGATGCCGTACGAGGTGTGGGTCCTGCCGCGGGAGCATGCGAGTCATTTCGAGCAGCAGGAGCCGGAGGCGCTGGAAGAACTGGCCGGGTTCCTGCAGCGCGTGATCGCACGACTCGAAGCTCGGCACCCGCAGCTGGCCTACAACTACTTCCTGCACACCGCACCCTTTGACACCGCACGGCTGCGCCACTATCACTGGCACATAGAGATTTTTCCGCGACTGACGACCACGGCCGGTTTTGAATGGGGTGCGGGTTATTACATCAATCCGGTTCCGCCTGAGCAGGCTGCGGCGAATCTGCGGTGGTGAGGCGGTCAAACGGGGTAAGATAGGCCGCCTTTCCGGCTGGAAAAGCTAGCGCCGTCGCAACAGTCGTGCCGATTACCTTGTGGGCAGGGGCGTTCCAGCCCTCGCGTGCCTGCCTGTTTTGCACCCTTCCCTCCCGGCTTCGCAGCAGTCATGACCAACCCGCTTCGTTTCTGCCTGGTGCTCCACGATCACCAGCCGATTGGCAATTTTGACGACGTCTTTGAACAGGCTTATCAGGACAGTTACCGGCCCTTCCTGGATGTGTTCGAGCCGTTCCCCGAACTGCGGTTGTCGCTCCACACCAGCGGCCCGCTGCTGGAGTGGTTGGACGATCATCATCCCGAGTACGTCGACCGGCTCGCACGCCTGGTCAGCGCCGGTCGCGTGGAAGTGCTGGGCGGCGCCTATTACGAACCGATCCTGACGATGATCCCGTCACGCGATCGGATCGGACAGATCACCAGCTACACCCAGTGGCTCACGTCGCGACTGGATGCCACGATCCGCGGCATGTGGATGCCGGAGCGGGTCTGGGAGCAGTCGCTGACCAGCGATCTGGCGCAGGCCGGCATTCAATACACCGTGCTGGACGATTGCCACTTCCGCAACGCCGGACTGACCGGCGACCAGCTGCACGGCTGTTATCTGACCGAGGACGACGGCCGCTTGCTCACGATATTCCCGGGCAGCGAACGGCTGCGGTACCTGATCCCGTTTGCGCGGCCCGAGGAGACGATTGCGTATCTGCGCGACATTGCGGACCGATTCGCCAACACGGTGGTCGTGTTCGGCGACGACGGAGAGAAATTCGGCACCTGGCCCGACACGCGGCAGCACGTCTACGAGCAGGGGTGGCTCCGCGCGTTTTTCGAGGCCCTCGTGGCCAACCGGAGCTGGCTGCACACCACCACCCTGGCTGATGCCGCGTCGACCGCCACGCCGTGGGGCAAGGTGTATCTGCCCGACGCGAGTTACCGCGAGATGACCGAATGGGCACTGCCGGTCCAGCGCCAGCTGGACTACGACGGCCTGGTGGCTGCGCTGCGTCAGGACCCGCAATGGCCGCGGATCCAGCAGTTTCTGCGCGGAGGATGCTGGCGCAATTTCCGCGTGAAATATCCCGAAGCCAACGAGATGTATGCCCGGATGATGATGGTCAGTCGCCGGCTGGCCGAACTGGCACCGGCGGCTGGGCCGGGCGATCTGCTCGATTCGGCGCGGCGCGCCCTGTACCGCGCGCAGTGCAACTGCCCCTACTGGCACGGGGCGTTCGGCGGCATTTACCTGCCCCATCTCCGCCATGCGGTCTACAACCAGATGATCGCTGCCGACAATCTGCTCGATCAGGTGGCCGGCAGGTCCGGGCCGTGGATCGAGACGGCGGTGGACGATTACAACTTCGACGGTCGCCAGGAAGTCCGCCTGGCCAGCGACCGGTTCGTGTGCCTGGTGGCGCCGGCGGCCGGGGGGGAACTGTATGAGCTGGACGTCCGGAGCATCTGCCATAATCTGCTTGCCACGTTGGCGCGGCGGCCGGAAGCCTACCATCGCAAGGTGCAGGACGGGGGGCACGCCCGCGATGCGGACGTGGCCAGCATCCACGACCGGATCGTCTGCAAACAGGCAGGGCTCGACCAGCGCCTGCACTATGATCGCCACGCGCGTCACAGCCTGATCGACCACTTCTACACGCTGGAGACCACGCTCGCGGCGGTCCGCAGCGGCCAGGCGGAGCCGCAGGGGGATTTTGTGGGCAGCCCCTACGAGGCGCGCGTCCGTCGCAATCCCCACCGGATGCAGATCCTGCTGACCCGGGACGGGTACGTGCAGGGCCTCCCCGTCAAGCTGACCAAAGGCCTGACGGCCGAAGCGGGCAGCTCCCGGCTGGAGATCGCCTACCTGCTGGAAGGGCTGCCCCGCGAGCAGCCGCTGCATTTTGGCGTCGAATTCAACTTCGCGGGACTTCCGGCGCACGCCCCGGATCGCTATTTCTACGTGCAGGACGACCGGCAACTCGGCCAGCTGCAGACCGAACTGGACCTCGAGGACCTGACCGAACTGTGTCTGGCCGACCGCTGGCTCGGTGTCGACCTGCGGTTGACGGCGGACCAGCCCACGCGGTGGTGGACGTATCCAGTGGAGACCGTCAGCAATTCGGAAGGCGGATTCGAACTGGTACACCAGAGTGTCGTGGTGCATCCGCACTGGTATGTCCTGGGGGATGACCTGGGCCGCTGGAGCGTCACGTTCCAGCTGGAAATTGACACGAGCGCGGCCGAAGGCCGCCAGCAGCCGGCGTGGGAGACGGTGGGTATGGACGCGTCGTAGACGGGAGCGCTTCCATGTCGAGTCCGACGCCGGCAGCACCGGAGACCGTGCACCTGGCACTCGTGCAGATGGCGTGCGCTGAGTCGAAGGAAGCAAATGTCGCCCGGACGCTGACACGCGTTGCCCAGGCGGCCGAGCGCGGGGCGCACATCGTGTGCCTGCAGGAGCTCTTCGCGACACACTACCCCTGCCAGTCCGAGGACCACGCGCGGTTCGATTGGGCAGAACCGGTCCCGGGACCGACCCATGACCGCCTGCAGCGGGCGGCCGCGGAACTGGGCGTCGTCATCATCAGTTCGCTCTTCGAGCGCCGCGCCGCGGGGCTCTACCACAACACGGCCGTCGTGTTCGACGCGGACGGCACGTCGCTCGGCCGCTATCGCAAGATGCACATCCCGGACGATCCGCTGTACTACGAAAAGTTCTACTTCACGCCGGGCGATCTGGGATTTCGCTGCTTTGCGACGCGATTTGGTCGCGTGGGCGTGGGCGTCTGCTGGGATCAGTGGTTCCCGGAAGCGGCCCGCCTGATGGCGCTCCAGGGTGCCGAGATCCTCTGTTATCCCACCGCCATCGGCTGGCTGCCGGGCGAGAAGGACCAGTATGGCGAGAGCCAACTCGCCGCCTGGGAGACCGCCATGCGCGCGCACGCGATTGCCAACGGGCTGTTTGTCGCCGCCGTCAATCGCGTGGGAACGGAAGGACAGCTGGCGTTCTGGGGTTCCTCCTTCGTGTCCGACCCCTACGGAAACGTGCTGGCGCGTGCCTCGCGCACCGACGACGATGTGCTGATCGTCGCTTGCTCGCGCGCGCTGGTCGATACCGCCCGCACGCACTGGCCCTTCCTGCGAGACCGCCGCATCGACGCGTACCAGGACCTGACGCGCCGCTTCCTCGACTAGAAAGGCCAAGCCGCATGCCCGTGACACCACGCGCTACCGGCTGTCGCTGGCCGGCTGAATGGGAACGACACGCTGCCACCTGGATTGCGTGGCCCCATAATTTGCGCACCTGGCCCGGGCACTTCGATTCCATTCCCGAACGCTTCGCCACCATCATCCAGACACTCGCCGCGTACGAGCCGGTCCACGTCCTGGCGGGCGGTGACGAGGTGTTGTCTCAAGCGCGGGCGATGGTCGGCCACCTGCCGGCGGTCGTCCTGCACGATATCCCCACCAATGACGCCTGGGTGCGCGACTACGGTCCGACGTTTCTGTGCGGCCCCGCGCCGGGCGAGGTGTCGCTGGTCGACTGGGAGTACAACGCCTGGGGTGGCAAGTACCCGCCGTGGGAACTGGACAACCAGGTGCCGTCCCGGCTCGCCAGGCAGTTGGCACTGCGCCGCTTCGCGGTGGGCGTGGTACTCGAGGGCGGTTCGATTGACGGCAACGGCCAGGGCGTGGTGCTGACCACCGAATCCTGTCTGCTCGACCCGCGACGCAACGCCGGCATGGACCGAGCGCAGATGGAGCAGATACTGCGGGAATACCTGTGCGCGACCGAAGTGGTCTGGCTTCCGGGGGGTCCGATGGCCGGCGACGACACCGACGGGCACGTGGACCAATTAGCGCGTTTTATCGATCCGCAGCGGGTGGTCGTGGCGGTGGCGGACGATCGGCGGGATGAGAACTATCTGCCGCTGCAGGCGAACGTCGTGTGCCTCGAGCAGCGCAACCGGACAGGTCGGGCCGCACCGCTGGAGATCATTCCTCTGCCTCTGCCGCAGCCCATCTCGATCGACGGCCAGCGGGTGCCGGCGAGCTACTGCAATTTCTACATTGGCAACGGTTGTGTGCTGATGCCGGCCTTCGACGATCCGGCCGACGACGCGGCACGCGAGCTGTTGCAGACGCTGTTCGTCGACCGCGAGGTGATTCCCCTCGCGGCCCGCGATCTGATCTGGGGCCTTGGGGCGCTGCACTGCATGACCCAGCAGCAGCCCGCCGCATGACGCTGGACTTCAGCGTCCGCTCAAGGGTTTGATCCGCATGTTGCGGAACTCGACCGGGTCGCTGTGTCCGGCGAAGCCGAAATAGCCCTTGGGCAAATCCTTGCCCGGATGCGGACTGTCGGCCATGAACTCGGTGACCTGGGCCAGGTCGGTGTCCAGGATCATGGTCCCGTTGAGCTCAACCTTGATGGTCGACCCCCGGACGGTGACTTCCTGGTAATTCCACTGGCCGGCAGGCCGCAGATAGCCTTGGTGAGCGGCCACCATGCCGTAGGCCGACGCGTGGGTCTGGCGCGGGTCGAGTTGGCCGGGGTAACCGGGGGTATCGATCACCTGCAGTTCGCACATGCCCGCGTAGGCCGGGTCGCCCTGACCTGGGTAGCGAATCGCCAGGCCGTTGTTGCCGCCGGGCGGTGTGCGGAACTCGAGCCCCACGACAAAATCATCGTATTGCTCTTGAGTGTAGAGCGTACCGCCTTTGTGCGGCTGGCAGCGGATGGCGCCGTCCACCACTTCATAACTGTCCACGGCACCCTGCCAGCCGCTCAGGTCGCGCCCGTTAAAGAGTGGCACGAATCCCGGTCCGGCGGCCTGCAGCAGCAGATTCGCCTCAGGCGGCGGAATCTCGCGCACGAAGATGTTGCGCCAGCGGATTTCGCCGCCATGCGTCTGGAGCTGGATCGGACCGCGCGGATCAAGCGGACGTTGCGGGTCCCACAGGTTTTCCATGATGGCATGATCAACTACCAGTTGGCCATTCAAGTAGACGGTGGTTCGTGCGCCGATCTGCCGGATGAAGAAGCGATTCCACTGGCCGAACGGTTTGTCGGCCCTCACCAGCGGGTCTTTGCCGGGGGACCCGGCCGAGTTGTTCCATAGTCCGCCGGAGCCTTTGTCGGCGCCGATGTCGAATTTGGCTTTCTCGGTGGAGTCCCAGATCTGGACCTGGGGCGTTCCTCGCAGATAGATGCCACTGTCGGCCAGGGGCACGGTCTTGTATTCGACGATCAGCTCGATGTCGCCGAATTCCTCTTCGGTGGTGAGAAACGCGCCGTGCCCGTCATTGACCAGTTCGCCGTTCTCGACGCGCCAGTGCTGCAGCGCGTCGGCCGTGTCGGCAGCCTTTCTTTCGGCGCGCGCTTCGGCGGACATGGCGGCCAACTCCGCCGGGCGCACCGTCGCCAGGCCATACCAACCGGACAGATCCTGGCCGTTGAACAAGGCGGTGAAACCCGCCGGCGGCACATTGGGTGGAACTTCTTCAGCGGCTGCGATCGGCGAGATGGCCGCCAGGCAGAGCCACGTGAGCCACAGGGAGGACATCGTACGCACGGTCGCGCTCCTTAGGTCGAGAGAGAAAGGCAGGGGGTGGGAATCCGACGGCATGCAGTGTTCTACTCTACCTTGCCCGGGAGGCGGTCGCCAGACGAGCTGAGTACTTGGCCATCGGCCAGCAGGCGTTGCCGCAGATGCGGCAGGTCGATCTCCTGCACCGCCACCTGCTGATCGATAGCGTGGCAGGCGGCGGTCGCAGCGGACTGCCCCAACACCATGAACACGGGTTCCATGCGGATGGATCCGTAGGCGATGTGGGACGCGGACAGGCAGACGGGCACGAGCAGATTGGTACATTCGCCAGCACGCGGCACAAGCGCGCGGTACGCGATCGGGTAAGGCGCGAAGCCGCCCACCTGCACGTCCCCCTCGTTGCGGGCGTGCCCCTGGGCATCGACGTACCGCTGCGTGTGGTGCGAATCCATGCCGTACGCGGCCATGCCCACCGGATCCTCCGCGACCTGTGTCCCCTGGCAATGGTGCTGGGTCATGACGCAGTCGGCGACCATGCGGCGTGCCTCGCGGACGTACAGTTGGTGCGACCAGCCCTGGTGCTCGGGAAACTCGTCGCGGCAGTTGCCCCAGCGGCGGAACTCCTGCCGCACGGCCTCCGGCACGCGCGGGTGATTGGCCAGCGTCCACAGGAGTCCCTGCTGGTATTGCAGGTGTTCGGCGAAGATCTGCTCCCGCACCGCGTAGTCTCCGGTGGCCCACTGGTAGTTCATATTGATGTTGTCGGTGGAGAAGCCGTAGTTGTTGTTCGTGTCGGTCTTCCGGTTCGGCATGGGCGTCGGGTGCCATGGGGCCCGCGTTTCACCCGCCTCGAAGTTCCGCAGCAGCAGTTCATACCGCAGGGGGTCGTACCCGTCCGGCTTCTCGAACGGGAGGCGATTCTCCGGCACGTCGGTGTTGCACATGCGGAAGCAGTACGCCTGGACGCGGTGGTCGCCCGTGCCGTCCGGTCCCGGGGGATCCGGCAGCACGCCGGGCAGGAGGCCGCTGGCGGGATCACCGGGGATGACGTAGGGGTCGACGCCCTCGTGCAGTTGGTGGTGGACAGCCCGTGCGGTCTGTACGCCGTTGAGTGTTTCACCGTAGACCGAGTTCGCTTCGCGTCCGACGTGGAACGTGACGCCGGCGCCGGCCAGCAGGTCGCCCTCGTAGGTGGCATCGATGAAGCAGGCTGCGCGATAGGATGCGCCGCATTCCATGCGGATTTCCGCGATCCGGGTCCCCTGTTTCACGACGCCGTGGTGCAGGTCCAGCCGCTGGCCCAACACGACCCGGACCCCGGCTTCCCGCACCATCGCCTCGAAGATGCGTTCCGCCACGTGCGGTTCAAACGTCCACATGGTCGCTTCGCCCGCGGCCTGCCGCTCGCTGCGATATTCGTCGGCGCGCTGGAAGGTCCAGGCGGCGGGAGCCTGGTAGTGCTGCCAGATGCGATGATAAAACTCGCGGGCCAGTCCTCCGATCGCCTGCTTGTTGCCGATGTCGGTCGCTCCGAGACCGCCGCTGGTGAGTCCCCCCAGGTGCTGACCCGGTTCAATCAGGCACGCCGTCTGGCCCATCCGTTGGACCTGGACGGCGGCGACGACGCCGGCGGACGTACCGCCGTAGATCACGACATCCGCCGTCTCCTGCGCGGCAGCGGCGGGGACACAGAGCAACCAGGAGCACAGGAGGCGGTGCAGCATGAGCAAGCTCCCTTTGGGGCGGTTGACGAGCCTGGGACATGGTCTCCGTGCCGTCATTCGCCCAGGACTTTGACGAGCACACGTTTGGGACGGCGCCCATCGAACTCGCCGTAGAAGATCTGTTCCCAGGGCCCGAAGTCCAGCTTGCCGCCGGTAATCGCGACGACGACTTCGCGGCCCATGACCTGCCGCTTCATGTGTGCATCGGCATTGTCCTCGCCCGTGCGGTTGTGTTTGTACCGCTTGGGCGATGCGTCGAACGGGGCCAGCTGCTCGAGCCAGGCGGCGTAGTCTTCGTGCAGCCCGGACTCGTCGTCATTGATGAACACGGACGCGGTGATGTGCATGGCATTGCAGAGGACGAGTCCCTCGGATACGCCGCTCTTGCGGACGACTTCCGCGACCTGCGGCGTAATATTGATGAACGCCATCCGCGCTGGCACCTGCAGGGTCAGGTATTCGGTCAGGGACTTCATCGAGCTGCACTCCTTGTGATGGCGACAACGGGCGGCTACTCCCCGATCACGGTGACGACGACTTCGCGCTGCCGCGGCTTGGTATCGCACTCCAGATGAAAGATCTGCTGCCACGTACCCAGCACGGGACTGCTGTTGGCGATTGGGAGCGATAGGGAGGGACCGAGGAGGGAGGCCTGCAGATGGGAATGGCCGTTGCCGTCGTGCCAGGTCTGTTCGTGACCGTAAGCGCGGCTGGCCGGGATGAGCCGGTCGAGCATGTCGGGGAAGTCGCTCTGCAGTCCGGGCTCGAACTCGATCGTGCCCAGCGCGGCGGTGCTGCCGATGTTGAACAGGTGGACGATCCCGGTCTTGACGCCGCTGCGCAGCACGATCTCCGCGACCTGCTGCGTGATGTCCTGCATGTGGCGGTGTCCGCGGGTGGCCAACGGCAGGCGCACTTGGTGAATCATGGGTATCGCTCTCGGAGGTCGGTTGCCGGCCCGGCGGTGATGCCTCAAATATAGCGACTCACCCGCCCCGACAGACAGCCTATGCGCGGCAGCTCACAGCCATCCCTGCTGCCGGTACCAGTGGGCCGTCCACCGCAGCTGTTCTTCCAGCGACTGACGTGGGGCGAAGCCCAGGTCGCGCTGCGCCGCGGCGCACGAGCAGGCCCACGAATCGGCCGTTGCTTCGCGGATCTTGTCGACATTCAGACTGAAGGCACGGCCGCGCCAGCGCCCCAGCAGCTCACCGACACCGCCACACAGCCACGGGATGGGTGTGGGGAAGTGCACATAGGCCGTGAAGCGGTTCCCCACCGCCGCGTGCAGCAGCCGGCCGAATTCCAGGTAGTCGGGGTGCTCGGGCCGACAGGCAAAGTAGTAGCCCTGACGGCAAGAACCGTCTCGTTCGGCCGCTGAAAGGCGCGATCCCTGCTGGGCCGCACGTTCGAGCAGCTCTACCAGGTCCTGCACGTGAATCAGCGACAGCGGAGGCGAGGACAATCCGGCAATGGCATGGACGTGCCACCGCCGGACACTGCGGAACATGGGAAGCAGATCCTTGTCACCGGGTCCGAACACGATGCCCGGCCGCACCACGGTCGTCGGGACGCGGTCGGCCAGCTGCGCGGCGACCAGCTCGCCGGCGCGTTTGCTGCGCCCATAGTGCGACACCGGACGGGGGACCGCATCGTCCGGCTTGACGCTCCCGCGGTGCGTGGGGCCGGCGGCGGCAATGGAGGAGACGACCACGAGCACGGGCGGGGAGGATTGTGCCGCACAGGCTTTCGCCACATGGGCCGTGCCGCGACCATTGATCATCAGCAAGGTGGTGCGATCCAGGGCGCGGGTGAGTGCGGCGAGATGAAACACGCAGTCGGCGCCGTGCACCGCTCGCTGCACGCCGTCCGGGTCCAGCAGGTCCGAGGTGCACAGTTCGACGTCCGGGTGCCGCAGCCCGTCGGTCCGCGAGGTCGGGCGAACCAGGCAGCGCACCCGGTGCCCGCGCTCGCGCAGCCAGCGCACCAGATGGCCGCCGATGAATCCGGACGCTCCTGTCACCAACACGTGTGCCATAACTGCTTATGCGAGGTCCTGCGCGCGCAGCCACTCCCAACTGTCGCGCAGGGTGTCTTCCAAAGGCCGGATGTGGTACCCGAGCTCCCGTTGAGCGCGGACGCTGCTGAAATAGTGATACTGATCGGAGAGCCGGATGGCGGCCGAGTTCACGTCGGGCTCCTGTCCGGTGAGGCGGCCCCACAGGTCACCCGCCGCGCCCGCCGCTTTACGGAGCAGTGGTCCGCAGCGTGCCACGGGTCGCCGGGCTTGGGCGATGTCCGCGAACTGCTGCCACAGGCGGAGGTAAGTCAGGTTGTGCCCGGCCAGCACGTAGCTGCGCCCGGCCGGTGCGCCGGCCAGCGCGGCGATGATGGCCTGGGCGACATCGCGCACGTCGCAGACGGAGATGCCACCGGCCGGCGCCAGCGGCGTGAAGTGGCGCACCACCTCGACGAACATCCGCCCGGACGACGGTTTCCAGTCCCAGGGGCCGAACATCAGGCTGGGATTCACGATCACGGCCGCCAGACCCCGCTCGGCCTCCTCCCGCACGCAGCGCTCCGCAGCTTGTTTGCTCAACACGTACGGGCAGGCCACGTTGGGACCCGCCACCCACTCCTCATCCGCCAGCCGCTGCGGCGTGCCGTGGCCCAGGGCGTTGATGGTCGAGACGTGGACCAGCCGGATCCCCGCCGCCCGTGCCGCCTGCGCCACGTGACGCGTGCCCGCATGATTGACCGACTCGTGCACGTCGGCGTGGTGCCACCCGAGTCCCACGTACCCGGCCGCGTGCACGACGCCGCTGATGCGGTCGAGAGCTGCCGACAGCGTCGCGGCGGAGGTCACGTCGCCCGGGACGATCTCCACGTCCAGCCCGGTGAACGGACGCGTGGCCTGCGGGTCGCGCACGAGCACCCGGACGCCGACACCGCGCTCGACCAGCGCCCGCACGACGTTGTTCCCCACCAGGCCGGTGGCGCCGGTGACCAGCACCCGTTCCAGCGACGGCGACAAAGGGATCGTGGCGGACATGCCCCTCCCCCCGGCACGCTCCCCGCGGAAGCGTTTCCTACGGTGGTTGACGATCAGCGAAGGTTCCCCCTAGAGTAATCGCTTGCCTGCACGGGGGGAACCAGCGGATGGGCGACTTGACGATTCGGGCCGTGGCATCGCGACGCGACCGGCAGCAGTTTGTCCTGCTGCCGTGGTCGCTCTATCGCGGTGATCCCCACTGGGTTCCCCCGTTGCGGCGCAACCTCGAAGAGCTGGTGGGCTTTCGCCACCATCCGTTTCACGACGTGGCCGATGTCCGCACCTGGCTGGCGTGGCGTGACGGGCGGCCGTGCGGGCGGATTGCCGGGATCGTCAACCGTGTTCACAACCAGAAGTACAACGAGCAGCGTGGGTTCTTCGGGTTCTTCGAGTCGGTGGATGATCCCGCGGTGGCGCACGGGCTGCTTGACGCTGTGCGCGCCTGGCTCGCCGAACAAGGAATCACGCTGTTGCGCGGGCCGATCAACCCGTCGTTGAACTATGAAGTCGGCTTGTTGATTGACGGGTTCGATTCGTCGCCGACATTCATGATGACGTACAATCCGCCCTACTACGCGCGGTTGATCGAATCCTACGGGTTCACCAAGTCCCAGGACCTGTACGCGTTCTGGGGGCATGTCGACATGCTCGCCACGCTCGACCGCAAGCTGGAATTTGTCGTGCGGGAGGCGACGCAGCGGTTTGATATCGAGCTGCGGTGTCTGGATCGCAAGCGGTTCAACGAGGAAGTCCGCACGTTTCTCCACATCTATAACGCGTCGCTGGAGGGGACCTGGGGGTTCACCCCACTTTCGCCGGGCGAAATCGACCATATGAGCGCGTCGCTGCGGCACTTGATTGTGCCGGAACTCACGACCGCCGCAGTCGTCAACGGGCGCACCGTGGCGGCCGCCTTTGGCCTGCTGGACTACAACCCGCGCATCAAGCGGATCGACGGCCGCCTGTTTCCCTTCGGGTTTCTGCGGCTGCTCACGCGCCGCCGGCAGATCAAGCGGATCCGGCTGATCAGCACGAACGTCCTGCCGGAGTACCAGCGGTGGGGCCTGGGCGTCGTGGTGCTGGCGCGCCTGGTGCCGGAGGCGCTGAAGTGGGGGATCGAGGAGGCGGAATTCTCGTGGGTGCTCGAATCCAATCACCTGTCCTTCAAGTCCCTGCAGCGCGGCGGCGCAAAGCTGGCCAAGACCTATCGGATCTACGACTACCCCGGTGCTGACTAGCCGCGGGTGCTGCCATGGATTCCATACCGAGTGTTGTGATTACCGGCGTCGGCGTCGTCAGTCCGATTGGCATCGGCCAGGAGGCTTACTGGGAAGCGCTGCGCCAGCAGCGCAGCGGCGTCGGGCGTCTGGCCTCCGCCGGGGCTCTGAATCTGCCGCTGAGCATCGGGGCGGCCATCCCGGCGTTCGACCCGAAACAGTACGTGCAGCCGCGCAAGGCGCTGAAGGTCATGTCGCGGGAAATCCAGACGGGCTTCGCCGCAGCGGGGCTGGCGATGGAACACGCCGCGCTGACGCCGGGCCAGATTGCGCCGGAACGGCTGGGCGTCGTATTCGGGAGCGAGATGCTGTACTGCGAGCCCGACGAGATGGTGGCGGTCTACCACCGCTGCATGGAACAGGGCCGGTTTCATTTTGAGCGCTGGGGCCGCGTGTTTCAGGCGGAAATGTACCCGCTCTGGATGCTGATGTATCTGCCGAACATGACCGCCTGCCACGTGGGGATTGCGCACGACTCCAGGCGCTGATCGAATCCGTGCTGATCATCCAGCGCGGGCAGGCGGACGTGATGCTGACCGGCGGGAGCAGCTCGCGGCTGAACCTCACCACGATGCTCTATCGCGGCATCGACCGCCTGTCGCGACGCATTGACCTGCCGGCCGAAGCCTGTCGGCCGTTCGATGCGACGCGTGATGGGGTGGTCAACGGGGAAGGGGCCGCCGTGTTCGTGTTGGAACGCGAGGACACGGCGCAGGCGCGCGGCGCGCGGATCCTGGCCCGCATCGCCGGCTGGGGCCTCGCCTGCGGCAATCCGCAGGCGCACACGCATTCCCACCGCCAGGCCATCATCCGCTCCCTGGAACACGCGCTCACCCGCTCGCAGTGGACGCCGCGCGATGTGGGACATGTCAACGCGCATGCCGCCGGCAGCGTGGAGGACGATCCCCTGGAAGCGCAGGCGATCCAGGCGGTGCTGGGGGACGTGCCGGTGACCGCGCCCAAGAGTTACCTCGGCCAGTCCGGCGCGGCGTGTGGCGCGGTGGAAATGGTGGCCAGCGTGCTGGGCCTGCACCACGGACTGATCCCCACCACGCTCAACTACGCCCACCCGGACCCGGCCTGCCCGGTCAATGTCGTCCGCGGTGATCTGCAGCGGGCCGAGCGGGCCACGGCCGCCGTGCTCAGCCAGGCCAACACCGGACAGACCGTGTGCGTGACCCTGGCGGCGGATTGATACGCCCCTCACGGATGCGAATTGTCGCGGCGGACGAGCCGTGACGCGGCGGAACGCCCTTCCCGCCGCGCAACGTGCATCGCCGCCACGCTGCCCGCCTCATGTGCCGCGGAGCTCGCCGCACTGCTCGGATCCGCCGCCTGCCCGGCAGGTGGCATTGACCCAGCGTCCTTGGGACAGACGAATCGGCCCAGCGGACCGGCCAGCAGGGCGGGGAGCAGGATCAGGTCGCCAATCAGCGCGGCGAGGAGCAGCGTGAGCATCATGACGCCGAACCGCTGCGTGGGAGTGAACGTGCTCAACGCAAAGACCGACAGCCCCAGCCCGCTGATGAGCGTGGTCTGGGTCATGGCGACGGACACCCGGCCGTAGGCGGCCTTGATGGCGGCGCGGCGGTCGAGTCCCGCGCGGATCGCGCGCCGAAACCAGGTAAGGAAGTGGATCGTGTCGTCGACCGCCACGCCCATCGCCACGCTGGCCGTCATCATCGTCCCGATATCCACCACCACATTCAGGTGCCCCATCGCGCCGAAGATCACGATCACCGGGAAGATGTTCGGTATCATCGACACCAGCCCCCCGCGGAAGTTGAGCAGCTGCCGGCGGCCGGATCGCAGCAGGATCATCATCACCGCGGCGATCATGACGAACGCCCACCAGATGCTGTCGATCAGGCTGTGCAGCAGCGTGCGCTGGGCCTTGTAGACGATCGGCACCACGCCGGTGTAGGTGACGTGGATCGGCCGGCCCAGTTCCTTGGCCGTTTCCCCGTTGCGCAGATCGTAACCGTGCTCGCGGGCATCCACGACCTGGCGGGCGTGCTGGCGAATGAAGTCCAGGTCATAGTCGGGGTGGTCGCGCACGACGACCACGCAGTCGAACGAGGCCAGCGTGGCTGCCCAGGCCGCGGACCGGGAATTCTCCTGCAGCGGATTGCGGAGCGGGTCCTGCCAGGCGATATACCGCTTGGGCGTCCGTCCTCCCCGCTTGCCCTGATACCCCTTGGCCCGCAGCAGGTCCCCCAGCACGCGGGCAAACACCCGATCGACTCCCAGCTGCTCGTCGCTCAGCTGACGCATTCCCGCCTTCGCCGCCGCGTCACCGGCCGGCACCGCGGTGCGCCCGGATTCTTCCCGCGGATCAGCCGCCCCCAGCACCGCAATCCGCGTGTCGTTCCAGCGCAGGCGCGGATCCGGCACGTCCGCACGCTGCGTCTCCACGGCCCGCAGGATCACGTCGCGGAACTCGTACGCCCGCAAGACCGGCTCGACGACGCGTTTGAGTTCCGACACAAACTGGCCGTAATCGACGTCGTTCAGGGCACCCAGGCGCACGCTGATGCGCCACAGTTCCGTGCCGTCTGGTTCGATCGCCAGATAGCTCTCCTGTCGCAACCGCGGGCGATGCTGCTCCAGAATCGAGTTGGTCGTGGCGCGCTGGGAGTCGAGCGGGTCGAGGATCGGCGGCGTGAACGTCGCCGCCGAGAGACCACGCCCCACCACTCCTTGCCCGCGCTCGCCGAACACCTCTTCGACCGCCTGCTGCACGTGGGCCGTCAGCTCGATCCGCTCCAGGAAGTTGTACTGGTAAGTCCGTGCAAGTTCCTGTTCGGGAGTGGGCGCGGCCAGCGACTGCAGTTCTTCCGCCGTCGGATACTGACTGGCCTTGTCGACGCGGATCACCAGCTCCATCGGGACCAGCTTGCCGACGTGATCTTCCAGCCAGCGGTAGTCACGGATGATCTTGGCATCCTGGTCGAACAGCTTGAGCAGCTGGATGGAGGTGTTGAGCTTGGCAATGCCCAGGCCGAACGCAACCATCAGGACACCGGTCGTCGCCGTGACCCACCCGTGGTGATCGACCACCCAGTTACCGACCGACTGCCACGCGGCCTCGATGCGGTGATGCAGACTTTTCTTTCCATCCGCGTCGTGGTGCGGTTCGTAGCGCGGCGGCCACAGCTGCAGGGCCGACGGCAGGTAGCTGAAGAGGATCGCGAGCGTCGCCATCACGCCGATGGCCGAGAACAACCCGAACTTGCGGATCGGATAGATGTTGCTCTGGCACAGCGACAACAGTCCCAGGGCGGTGGTCAGCGCCGCCAACGTGCACGGGATGGCCGCGTGCGCCAGCGCCCGCATCGGCGCGCCCTCCAGGCCCCGCTCCAGCGAGGTCTCCCGGTAGTAGTTGACGATGTGCACGGCGCCGGAGAGCCCCAGGACGTAGATCAGGGAGGGCATCGAGAGCAGGATCGCGTCCACGCTGCTCCCGGTCCACCACACAATCGACAGGCTCATGATCGCGCTGACACCGCCGACCAGGAAGATCATCAGCGTCACGGTGACGCGGCGGAAACAGAGATAGCCCAGCCCGATGCCGATCAGCGCGGAGAATCCGACGAGTCGCACCAGTGTGATCTGGCCTTCTTCGTCGATCGCCACATTGTCGACCGGCGGCCCGCCCATGCGGAGCACCTTGCCGGTCGCATCCACGTGCCGCACCAGCGGCATGACCGGCGGTTTGACCGGCGCCTGCACGCCCGACTCCTCCGCCAGGTCCACCAGCTTGCCCTGCGGTTTGCCCAGCAGCCCGCGGCCGATCACACGCCGCAGATCGTGCGTCCCGGCTGGACTGAGGGTGACCATAATGCACGTTTGCAGCCCCGGCGGGTCGACCTGCAGCGCTCCCCACAGCGCCTCCCAGTGCTCTTCCTTCTCTGAGAGCGACGCGGCCAGCAACGCGGTACGATCGCCGTCGTAACGGCTGCTGACCAGCTGCTCGACATACGTGTCGACCGTCTGCTGCCAGTCGCGGGGAAGCTGCGCGAGCTGGGCGGCGGGCAGCCACCGCGCCAAGTCCTCCGCGGTCCAGGCAAACCGCTCGTACGGCTCGGGACCGAACAAGGTCCCCTTGAGGCGATCCAGCGCCCGTCGGCGCGCAATCTTCGCCCGCTCCTCGTCGGAATAATTGCCGATCGGCCACATCGCGCCGCCGGGAGCGGACATGTCGGCCAGCACGTCGGGACCGGTTGTGACAGTCCGCAACACGCGCGCGGTCAGACGCCGCGGGTCGTCGTGAAAGGGGTTCCGCGCCGTGGCGGTCGGCCCCTGGCCGAATCGTGCCACCAGGGTCCCCTCGACGGACGTGTCGCCCAGCACGCGGCGCTGAAACAGTCGGATCAGCGCTCCCAGCATGTTCGCTCGCCCGTGCCAGCGGTAGAGTTCGCCAGCGGGTGTGATGTAATACCAGCACTCGTCCGCACCGCGCAGCCACCGCTCCTGCCGACCGCCCCAGTCTTCGAAGTAGTCGCCGGTTGTGTACAGCCCGAGCTGGTCACCCCACTGGCGACCCCGTGTCAACTCGCGCTGCCGCTGCTGCCGCCTCTCCTCGGGCGAATCGGCCGGCAGGTCAAACCGCTCGTCCCCGATCAGTTCCTCGTCGTCCGGTTTGATCTCGTTCCGCAGCTTTTGCACGTACAGACGATAGCTCTCATCCCGCTCGGAACATCCTTCCCAGGTGAGCAATACAAACGACTGCTCACCCACGAAATGCTGCGCGAACCAAGTCAGCTCCTGCGTCTCCTCGAAGCTGTCGGGTAGCCAGTCCTTGACGTTGTTCTCCATGCGTTGGAGCGACATCCGGGCTCCGCGCAGCCCGAAGGGCACCAGGAAGAACACGATACAGAGAATGAGCAGCGCGCGGCGCGCGAAGAAATCGACTCGCATTTTCCCCCACAGCACACGCCCCAGAAGGGCGGTGTTTCCAGGCAGTCTTGGGCATTCTTAGGGTATCGGTCGACTCCCCAGGCGTCTACGGGAATCCGCATCAGGGCGGGCCGTTTTCAGGCCGATTCTGCCGAAATCCGGCCTGCTGCGGTGCCCTGCGGCGGATCAGGATGCGCGGCTTGCTCAACTTGCCTCAATCACTCAGGCTGCACAACGCATTGATGGTGCCATGATTACCCACACTCCGGCTGCGCCGCGAACCCTGGCCGGGACTTTACTGGTCTGGTACCATGCCCGGTTCAGGTCATCTCGCGCGTGGCGGGCGCACATACTGCGGACTCGACACCGCGCCGTCCGCGGTGATCGGTCGCCGCGCAGACGGAAGGTCCCCCAGACAAAGGTCCCTGGAGGGTAGGCAGGTCCATGACACTCGAAGCGTATGCGTACTGTCCCGGCGGTACGGGCAAGCGGATCAAGCACTGTGCGTGCCGCGACATTACGGGCGAGTTGGACAAGATCATCAAGGCGATTGAGGGGGAGCAGCGGATCGCGGCGCTGGACCGGATCAATCGCCTGCTGGCCACCCGAGCGCACCGCCCCTGCCTGCTGGCACTCAAGATCTCTACGCTCCTGGGCATGAACAACATGCAGGGGCTGGAGGAAACGGTCACGACGTTCACGAAGGTCGCGCCGGACAATCCGTTGGCGCACGCGTATGCAGCGATTCTCGAGGCACGCAAGCACCGCGTGCGCGCGGCGGTGGACGAGTTGCAGACCGCCATGTCGCTGTTGACGGAGGTTCTGCCGGGCGAGATGGCGGACGCGTTCGCCCAGGTGGCTCACGAGCTGCTCGAGCACGGCGAATACCCGGCGGCCGTTGGCCACTTCCGCGTCCTCGCGCAGCTCAACCCGGACGACCAGGATACGGTAGCCGCGCTGATGTCGCTCCATCACGCGGAGCAGGTCCCCCTGGGGCTGAAACGGGGCCTGGACTTCCAGCCGTGTCCCGAGCAGGCCACGTGGCGCAGCCGTTTTGAGACGGCGCTGCGCGATGTGCGACGCGGCTTCTGGCGCAGGGGTCTCGAGAAGTTCGAGAAGCTGAACCAGGATTTTCCCCACCAGAGTGCCGTGTGGTGGAACATCGCCGTGGCCCGCTCCTTGCTGGCGCTGCCCACGGCGGCCGAAGCGTTTCACGCGTACGCCCGCTGTGAGGGAGTTTCCCTGGACGATGCCGTGCGCGCAGAAACGCTCGCGCACATGCACACGCACGAGGTCGAACCGGAGACGGTCGACCTGGTCCAGGTGACGCTGCCCGTCGCCGACGCGTCGGCACTGCAGGAGCGCATGCTCTCGTCGCCACGTCTGGTGTCAATGCCGGTCGAGCAATACCCGCAGCGCGACGAGGACTCACCGCCGCCCAAAGCGGTCTTTGCCATGTTGGACCGCCCCGCACTGGACAAAGACGCGGAGCCGACCTGCGACAACATACCCCGCGTGCTGACGCTGGTGGCCCTGTTTGGCAAGGAGACCGATCGGCCGGCACGCCTGCTGTATACCGCTCCGCAATCCGACACGTATCAGGCGATCCCCGCGGCGTTGGCCGAGATCGCCGGTGAGCATCTGGTGAGCGCGGAGGAATCCCGCGCGGCTGTCGGCAAGATGAGTACGGCGGAGGCGGAGCTCTTCGTACAGTGTTTTGCACCGGAGCGTACGACGTTTGCCCAGCGCGCTCGGCTGTCGGCCGACGTCGTGCGGCAGCAGTTCCGTAACCGGTGGCGGCACCTGCCCCACGCCGCCCTCGACCGCAAAACTCCGGCGGAAGTCGCCCCGGATCCGGCCTACCGGATCCGGCTGGCTGCGGCACTCGAACTGCTCGACCAGACGGCGGAAATCCGCGGCTGGGAGGTGGACGTGGACCAGCTGCGCCGTGATCTGGGTGTGCCGGTGCCGGACCCGATTGACCCCGACGCGGTGGACCTCGACACCCTGGCGCCGACGGACTGGGCGCGGGTGCCGCCGGAGCGATTGTCGAACGAAGACCTGCTGAAGTTGTGGCACCGAGCCGACCTGTATTCTGCGCGGCGGGCCGTGTGCAACCTGGGCAAGGAGCTGCTGCGCCGCGAAAATCTGCTGGCCGAACAGGTGGAGCTGGGTCACGTGTGTGAACAGCTGGCTCGTTCGTCGAACGACTCGGACTTGACGCTCGAGTATCTGCGCAAGGCGCGGCAGTATGCGGCGGCCAAAGGCTATTCGGCTGCCACACATCTGCTTAACGAGTTGCCGCTGCGTCTCCTCCGCGGCGAAGCGCGGGAAGCCACGCAGGTGTTGACGCAGCTGCAGCGGAACCATATGCGTGAACCGGGCGTTGCGGAGACCTTGTATCACATCCTCGAGCGCTTCGGGGTGGTGGGACGCGAACCGGTGTCGGAGTCGGTGCCCGAGCCGGTGGCGGCGGCCGCGGAATCCGCCCCCGCCGCGGCGCTGTGGACACCTGGGAGCCCCCCGACGGCGGCTCAGGAACAGAAGTCGTCCAAACTGTGGCTGCCCGATTAAGAGCCTCTCCGAAAAGAAAACCTCCGGACGGGCGGGGACGCTCGTCCTGCGACGTGGTTCTCGGCTCGACATGCAGTGCCACACGGGTGATGGCGGATGGGTAGCGACGAGCAACACATGGCGCGCGCGATCGAGCTGGCGCGCCGCGGGGAAGGATCGGTCGAACCGAATCCGATGGTGGGCTGCGTGCTGGTCCGCGACGGCAACTGCCTCGGGGAAGGCTGGCACCGGGCCTATGGCGGACCACACGCCGAGGTCGAAGCGTTGCGGAGCTGCTGCGTCGATCCCGCCGGCGCCACGCTGTACGTGACGCTGGAACCCTGTTGTCATCACGGCCAGACGCCCCCCTGCACCGACGCGATCCTTCGCGCGGGGATCGCCCGCGTGGTGGTGGGCCAGGTCGACCCGTTTCCCGCCGTGGCGGGTCGCGGGATCGAGCTGCTGCGGCAAGCCGGCGTCGCGGTGGACGTCGGCGTGCTGGCCGAGGCCGCCGCGGACTTGACCGCCCCTTTCCGCATGCTCGTCACGCACGGTCGCCCGTGGATTCTGGCCAAGTGGGCCATGACGTTGGACGGCAAGATCGCCAGCCGTGCGGGCCACAGTCGCTGGATCAGCAACGAGCGTTCACGCGAGGCGACACACCGCCTGCGCGGCCGCATGGATGCGATCCTGGTGGGACGGCACACGGCGGAAACAGATGACCCGCTGCTGACCGCCCGTCCGGCCGGACCGCGGCAGGCCACACGAATCGTCGTCGACACGCTGGCGCAGCTCTCCCCGCGCAGCCAGCTGGTACAGACCGCCCGCACGACACCGGTGCTGCTGGCCATCGGGGAAAGGGCAGATCCCGAGCGCCGCCGCCTGCTCGAGGAAGCCGGCTGCGAACTGGTCGTCTGCCCCGGCGCCGATCCCGCCCAGCGGCTGGAACATCTGATCTTCGACCTGGGTCGCCGGCGCTGGACCAACCTGCTGGTGGAAGGCGGCGGCAGACTGGTGGGCAGCCTGTTCGATCGCCATTGGATCGACGAAGTGCACGTCTTCATTGCGCCGAAGCTGGTGGGCGGCGCGCTGGCTCCGGGCCCGGTGGCCGGCGCGGGACGGGCGGAGATCCCGCCGCTGGCGAGCCTGGTCCGCCCGCATGTCGAATTGCTCGGCGAAGATGTCTATATTAGCGGGAGGTTGCCGAACGCACGGGAGTGAGGTGGGTCATG
The DNA here is from genome assembly GCA_025459265.1 of Pirellulaceae bacterium. Taxonomy (GTDB): domain Bacteria; phylum Planctomycetota; class Planctomycetia; order Pirellulales; family Pirellulaceae; genus JAAYDI01. The sequence goes on from JALOQX010000063.1 coordinate 29,380, forward strand.
CGATACGCGACGACGTGCCTGCTGCTGGGTTGGATCATGTCGAACGGCCCCGAGGCACGCGTCCTGGCGGGCCCTGCCGTCCTGGTCGAGGCCGAATCGTTTACCGAGCACGGCGGCTGGGTCCTCGATACGCAGTTCATCCACACCATGGGCTCGCCTTACCTGTTGGCCCACGGACTCGGGCGACCGGTCCCGGATGCCGTCGCGACGGTCACGTTCCCGGCGCCAGGCACGTATCACGTGTTCGTGCGCACGATGGACTGGGTGGCGCGGTGGAACGCCCCCGGCGCACCAGGTCGTTTCCAGGTCCTGGTCAACGGCGAGCCGCTCAAGGAAACGTTCGGCGTGCGGGGGGCTGCCTGGAGCTGGCAGCCCGGCGGGACGGTGACGATCGCCGAGTGCAATGTGCGGCTGGCGCTGCATGATCTCACCGGGTTCGACGGCCGGTGCGACGCGATCCTGTTCACGACCGACCCCGGCTACGTGCCGCCGGACGACGCGGCCATCTTCGCGCCGTGGCGGCGGGCGCTGCTGGGACTGCCCGAGGTGCCGGAGGAGCGCGCGGGCTACGATCTGGTCGTGATCGGTGGCGGCTATGCCGGCGTGGCGTCGGCGGTGTCAGCCGCGCGACTCGGCTGCCGCGTGGCGCTGATCCAGGATCGGCGCGTGTTGGGCGGGAACGGGTCGAGCGAAGTGCGGGTGTGGGCCCAGGGTCTGACGCGGCGCGGCGCGTTCCCGCGGATCGGAGACATCGTCGAAGAGTTTGCCGATCGGGCCACCAAGTCGCCGGGGCGGGCCGACGAGTTCGGTGACGCGCTCAAAGAGCAGGTCGTCCGTGCGGAACCGAACATCGAGCTGTTTCTGGGCTGTCATGCCTACGAAGTGGAGCTGGCGGGTCAGCGCATCGCCGCCGTGCGGGCTTTCGATACGTGCAACGGCGCCTGGTACCGCTTCACTGGCAGACTCTTCGCCGACTGCACCGGCCACGGCACGATCGGCTTCCTGGCCGGCGCCGACTGGGACATGGCGCCCGACAAGCGGATGGGGATGAGCAACATGTGGGTCTGGGCGAACGCGGACGGGCCGGTCGAGTTCTCGGCCGCCCCGTGGGGACTTGAGCTGGACATCGACGAGTTTCCCTATCCGCGGGATTTCCACGGGGAGTGGTTCTGGGAAAGCGGGTTCGACAAGGATCCGATCGGCGAGGCGGAAGCGATCCGCGACTGGAACCTGCGGGCGGTCTACAGCGCCTTCGACGCGATGAAGAACCGCGGCGGCCGCGAACAGCACCGGCAGGCGCAGCTCACCTGGGTCGCCTACATCGGTGGCCCGCGCGAGTCACGCCGGCTCATGGGTGACGTGATTCTGTCACAAGACGATGTCGTCAGCGGCGTGGCCTATCCCGACGGGATCGTGCCGAGCACCTGGTCGATCGACCTGCACTACGCCGCCGAGCAGTACGCGCAACAGCGCCCGGACAACCCCTTCATTTCACGGGCGCAGTTCGATCATCGCGTCGACCAGACCCGCGGGTATCCGATTCCGTACCGCTGTTTCTACTCCCGCAACATCGACAACCTGTTCATGGCCGGGCGCTGCATCAGCGTCACGCACGAGGCGCTGGGGACCGTGCGGGTGATGAAGACCTGCGGCATGATGGGGGAGGTGGTGGGCAAGGCGGCGTCCGTCTGCGCCCGCTGCGACTGTACGCCCCGCGCGGTGTACACCGACCATCTGGACGAGCTCCTGGAGCTGTGCCGGCAGCCGGGAGCGGCCCGGCGCGCGTCGCTGGTCGGCCCCTGGGTGACGCCGGAAGGGGCGCCACCCCCCGCCGCCGGGGCGCCCAAAGCAGCCGACTCCGCGGCGGCCGCTGTCGGTGGGTGAACAACCACGGCTCCGGTCCCTATAATCGACCGGTTTGGGCCTGAGGGATGTTTCACGAGCGGGGGTCGAGCGAGGATATGCCGGTCTCGGATGTGATCATCAAGGGCGCCCGCGAGCACAATCTGCGGAACATCCAGGTCGTCCTGCCGCGCAACCAGCTGATCTGCCTCACCGGCGTCAGCGGCTCGGGCAAAAGCTCCCTGGCGTTCGATACCGTCTACGCCGAGGGTCAGCGGCGCTATGTCGAAAGCCTGTCCAGCTATGCCCGGCAGTTCCTGGGCCAGATGCCCAAGCCGGAAGTTGACTACATCGCCGGCCTGAGCCCGTCGATCTCCATCTCGCAGAAGTCCAGCGGTACGAACCCCCGCTCGACCGTCGGGACCATCACCGAGATCTACGACTTCCTGCGCGTATTGTTTGCGCGGATTGGAGCCGGCTTTTGCCCGCAGTGCGGGCAACGCATCACGGCCCAGTCGCGCGAACAGATCCTGGCCGGCATCCTGGCGCTCCCGGCCGGGAGCCGCATCAGCGTACTGGCCCCGCTGGTGCGCCAGCAGAAGGGTGAGTATCGCGACCTGTTCGTCGACCTGCTCAAACAGGGCTACGCGCGGGCCCGTGTCGACGGGCGGCCCGTGCGATTGAGCGATACCCTGCAGCTCGATCGGCAGATGCGGCACGACATCGATCTGGTGGTCGATCGGCTCGTCATCAAGGACGGGGCTCGACCTCGCCTGGCCGAGGCGGTCGAGAGCGCCTTGAAGCTGGGCCGCGGCACGCTGGTCGTGGCCGCGGATACCGCCAGCGACGACGACAGCTCGCCCGCTGCGGGCCGCGCTGACCGCGGGGCATCCGCGGCACTCCCCGACGTGATCTACTCCGCCGACTACGCGTGTACCGCCTGCGGACTGAGCTTCGAACCGCCCACGCCGCAGTTGTTCAGCTTCAACAGTCCCCAGGGCATGTGCCCGCAGTGTGACGGGCTCGGGGAACGCTTCTCGTTCGACCCGGAACTGCTCATCCCCGATCCGCAGCTCTCGTTCCAGCAAGGGGCGGTGGAACTCCTCGGACCTTGGAAGGAACTCGGTCGCTGGCGGCGGCACATCTACCACGGTGTGGCCAGCACGCTCGAACGGCAGCACCAGCTCCCCTCCGGCACCATCCTGGAAACCTCCTGGTGCCAGCTCGATCCGCGTTGGCAGCACGCCCTCCTGTGGGGCACGGGCGATCTGCACATCACCTACACCTGGCGCGGCGGCTCGTCTCCGCTCAAGTACGGCGGCAAGTACGAGGGGATCATTCCGGAGCTGCTGGGCAAGCACCGCACCAGCAAGAGCCGACCGCAGCTGCGACAGCTCGAGAAGTACATGCGCAGCCTCCCGTGTCAGGCGTGTCGCGGCCAGCGGCTCGTTGCCCAGGCGCGCGCCGTCCGCATCACGACCGCGCACGACGCGTTCCAGGCGGCGCCGAGTCGGACGTTGCCGGAGGTGTGCCGGATGTCGATCCGCGACGCCGCGCGGTTCTTCGAACGACTGCAGCTGGATGCCACTGGTGAAATGATCGCCGCGGAACTGCTCAAGGAAATCCGCAACCGCCTGGGCTTCCTCGTCAACGTCGGACTGGACTACCTGACGCTGGAACGCACCGCGCCCACGTTGTCCGGTGGCGAATCGCAGCGCATCCGGCTGGCCAGCCAGATCGGGTCGGGGCTGGTGGGTGTCCTGTACATCCTGGACGAACCCTCGATCGGCCTGCATCCGCGCGACAACCAGCGCCTGCTCGATACGCTCGGCCGCTTGCGCGACATGGGGAACACCGTCGTCGTCGTTGAACATGACGAAGAAACGATGCGGGCGGCCGACTACGTCGTGGACTTCGGTCCGGGTCCGGGGGTCCGCGGCGGCGAAGTCGTGGCCGCCGGCTCGCTGGATGACGTGATCCGCGCGCCGGGAAGCGTGACGGGCCAGTATCTGTCGGGCCAGCGGAAGATCGCCACGCCCACGGTCCGCCGACCGGTCGGCGCTGATCAGCTGCGGATCAAGGGCGCAGCCCACAACAATCTTAAGCGAATCGACGTGGACATCCCGCTAGGCACCTTCGTCTGCGTGACTGGCGTGTCGGGGTCGGGCAAGAGCTCGCTGGTCAACGACATCCTGGTCGAGGCGCTGCGCCGCGATCTCAACGGCGGGTTGGGTGAACCGGGCGCGCACGACGCCCTGGAAGGGCTCGAGCACCTGGACAAGATGATCGCGATCGACCAGTCGCCGATCGGACGCACACCGCGTTCCAACCCCGCCACGTACATCAAGGTGTTCGACGACGTCCGAACCCTGTTTGCCCAGCTGCCCGAATCGAAGCAGCGCGGCTATGGTCCCGGGCGATTCAGCTTCAATGTCAAGCGGGGGCGGTGTGCCGCGTGCGAAGGGAACGGGTCGAATCGGCTCGAAATGGACTTCCTGGCCGATGTCTGGGTCACCTGTCCGGTCTGCGAGGGGCATCGCTACAACCACGAGACGCTGCAGATCAAGTTCAAGGGCAAGTCGATCGCCGAGGTCCTGGAGATGGACGTGCAGCAGGCGCTCGAGTTGTTCGCGAACATCCCGCAGGTGCGGCACAAGTTGCAGACGCTGCACGACGTCGGCCTGGATTACCTGAAGCTGGGCCAGCCGTCCCCCACCCTCTCCGGCGGCGAGGCGCAGCGGATCAAACTGGCCCGGGAACTGGTCAAGCGCAGCACCGGCCGCACCCTGTACCTGCTGGATGAACCCACCACCGGCCTGCACTTTGCCGACATCGAGCTGCTGTTGAAGGTGCTCCACAACTTCGTCGACGCCGGCAACACGGTGTTGGTCGTCGAGCACAATCTGGACGTGATCAAGACCGCCGACTGGATCATCGACCTGGGGCCGGAAGGGGGCGACGCGGGCGGGTACATCGTCGCCACCGGCACGCCCGAGCAGGTGGCGCAGTGCCCCACGTCGCTCACCGGCCAGGTGCTGGCCGCCACGCTGCGCAACGGCGCGGCGCGGAAACGTTCCGGCCCACGTCGACCGCGCGGTCCGTCCACTCGTCGCACCTCCCCGCTGACCCGGTTGCAGGTCCGTGGGGCGGAACAGCATAACCTCAAGTCGGTCAGCGTCGACATCGAACGGGACCGCATGACGGTCTTCTGCGGACCCAGCGGTTCCGGGAAGACGTCGCTGGCGATGGATACCATCTATGCCGAGGGACAGCGGCGGTACGTGGAGAGCCTGAGTGCCTACGCGCGGCAGTTCGTCAGCCAGATGCAGAAACCGCGCGTGGAGCATATCGACGGACTCTCGCCGGCCATCGCCATCGAACAGAAGAACCTGGGCCACACGCCCCGCTCGACCGTCGGCACCGTCACGGAAGTCTACGACTATCTCCGCATTCTGCTGGCGCGGCTGGGAGTCCCGCACTGCCCGCACTGCGATCAGCCGATGGGCACGCAAACCACGGATCAGATTGCGGCCAAAGTCCTCGCTGCCCCCGCCGGGACCCGCGTGCTGCTGCTGGCCCCCGTCGACGTGCCGGTAGGGCAGGACTACGCCGCGTTGTGGAGCGAACTGCAGGCCAACGGCTACCTGCGCGTGCGGATCGACGGCGAGTCGCACCGCGTGGATCAGCCGCCCACGATCGATCGGCGCAGCAAACATCGCGTGGAGGTGGTGATCGACCGCGCGGTGATCAAGCCGGCGGCACGGGCGCGGATCGCCGAGGCGATTGAGGTCGCCACGGCCGTGGGCAAGGGGACGGTGCACGTGGCGTACGAACAGCCAGACGTGGCCGAGTCGCAATGGCCGACCGTGCGGCACAGCCAGCACCTGGCGTGTGAGACCTGCGGCCGCAGTTACGAACCGCTGACTCCGCACAACTTCTCGTTCAACAGTCCGCTGGGTTGGTGTCCCGCCTGTGAAGGACTGGGCACGCAGGTCGGCGCCAACCCCGCGGCGCTGCTGCGCGATGCCAAGCTCACGCTGCGTCAGGGGGCGATTGCCCTGTGGCCGGACGTCCAGCACGCGGTCTCGCAATGGATGCTGCAGGCTCTGTCGGCGGCGACCGGCGTTCCCCTCGACGTGCCGTTTGACCAGCTCGCGGCCCGCCAGCGCCGGCTCATCATGCACGGGTGCGGCGACCAGTGGTTCGACGTGTACCCTGGGGGCGATCGCACCGCGCAGGTCGTCTTCCGGTTCCAGTTCAAAGGGCTGTATCCGGCGCTGGAAGAAGCCGCGCGGCTGTCCCCGTCGTTTCGCTCGCGGCTCGAACATCTGATCGATCAGGTCGAGTGTTCCGTGTGCGGCGGGAGCCGCTTGCGGGACGACGCGGCCGCCGTGCGGTTCCAAGGCCGCTCGATTGACGAGCTATGTCGCCTGCCGCTGGGTCCGCTGCGCCAGGAAATCGCCGGCTGGAAACTCTCGGCCCGCGATCGGAAGATTGCCGGCGAATTGCTGCGCGAGATCACCAATCGCACGCAATTCCTGATCGACGTCGGACTGCACTACCTGACCTTGTCGCGCGGCGCGGCGACACTGTCCAACGGCGAGGCGCAGCGGATCCGGCTGGCCAGCCAGCTGGGAAGCGGTTTGTGCGGCGTCCTCTACGTGCTGGACGAGCCGACGATCGGGCTGCATCCGCGCGACAACGCGCGCCTGCTGGCGGCGCTGCACAAACTGCGGGACCTCGGCAATACGCTGATCGTCGTCGAGCACGATCGAGACGTGATCGCCGGCAGCGACCAGATCTGCGATTTCGGACCGGCAGCCGGCAAGCATGGCGGCCAGATCATGGCGCAAGGCACGCCGCGGCAAGTAACCCGCTCCAACACGTCACTCACCGGTCCGTACCTCAGCGGAACGCGGGCGGTGCCCATTCCCGCCAACCGGCGGATGCGCGCCGTCGCGGTGGAGACGTCGACGTCCGCCAAGGTCCGGCGTCGCCGACGCGGGACGGAGGCAGCCCCGATCGAGCCACCGCGGTGGGAAGCGCCGGGAGGCGAGTACCTGGAGATCCGCGGCGCAAAGCACCACAACTTGCAGCAGGTCGACGTGCGGATTCCGTTGGGCACGCTCACGGCCGTCAGTGGCCCGAGCGGCAGCGGCAAGAGCTCGCTGATTGCCGAGGTGCTGTACCCGGCCCTGGCCCGGCGACTCCATCGTGCCAGTGTCGTGCCGGGCGCGCACGACGAGATCCGAGGCATTGAGTTCATCAACAAGGTGATCCAGGTCGATCAGCAGCCGCTGGGGAACTCGCCGACCTCCAATCCGGCCACCTACACCGGTGTGTTTGAATTGATTCGGGCGCTATTTGCCCAGTTGCCGGAGGCCAAGCTGCGCGGCTACTCGCCGCGCCGGTTCAGCTTCAACGCGCCCGGCGGACGCTGCGAACGCTGCGAAGGAAACGGCCAGTTGCGGATCGAGATGCACTTCCTGCCCGACGTGTGGGTCGAGTGCGACACGTGTCGCGGCCGCCGCTACAATCCCGAGACGCTCGCCGTCACGTATCACGGGCGTTCGATCAGCGACGTGCTCGAAATGACCTGCGCCGAGGCGTTGCAGTTGTTCGACAACGTCCCCGCCATTCGCCGCATCCTGCAGACGCTCTGCGACGTGGGGCTGGAGTACCTGACGCTGGGTCAGCCGGCCCCGACACTCTCGGGCGGCGAGGCGCAGCGCGTGAAGCTGGCCGCGGAACTGGCCCGGCCCGACACCGGCCGCACCCTGTACTTGCTCGATGAACCCACCACCGGCCTGCACTTCGAAGATCTCACCAAGCTGCTGGAAGTGCTGCAGCGGCTGGTCGACCTGGGCAATACGGTGGTGCTGATCGAACACAACCTGGACGTGATCAAGTCCGCCGACTGGGTCATCGACATGGGGCCGGAGGCCGGCGCGGAAGGCGGCCGCGTCGTCGCCGCCGGCACGCCGGAAGATCTGCTCGCCCGGACAACGGAGTCTGCCACGGCCGCAGCGCTGCAGCCCATCCTGCAGGCGGGACCGTACGTGACGCGGCACGCGTTCGATCCGACGGCGGCCCAGATGCAGCGGCCGGGCGACCGCGACATCGACCAGATCGGGCGGGATGCCAAGATGCCCTGGGAGATCGACGGGCGGCGCTGGCATGTGCAGGATCGCGTGGGGCGCAAAGGCGAACCCTGTCGGTGGGACGGCCGGATCCTGGAAGCCGTGGTCGATCGCATCCAGGAGCGCGGCAGTTTCAGCCCGACGGACTGGAACCATCGCAGCGTCGTGGAGATCGCCGCCGAGAAGAAGACCGTGGGGTGGTTCTTCCATGGCCTGACCGGCGAAACGTGGCTGCTGAAAATGAAGTTCCGCGTGGCCAGGAACACGTTCCAGCGCCAGGACCTGATCGATCGGCTGGGACTCAAGACGCTCAATGAGCTCGATCAAGTTCCGCTCTATGGCAACGAGCCGCGGGTGAAGTGCCAGAGCCTGCGTGGTCCGTGGCAGGAGGTGCAGGTGAACGTGCACTCCTGGGCGGAGATCGATACACCCGCCTTCTGGTCGTTCCTGGACGAGGCGGTGGCGGGTTTTCAGAACTTCACCCGTCTGACCGAACTCAATCTGGACGACCACATGCCCTGGAAGAAGCTCGGGCAGCGCTGGCACTTCATGCGCAAGGGGTTCTCACCCGGCAAACGCGTTCAGTGGGAGCTGGCCGTGTGGGAAGAGTTGTACGAGATTCTGCGCCACTGCGCTCCCGACGGGCAGTTCCTGTGGAACAACCAGGTGCTGGTGCATTTGATCTTGAACGGCCAGCGTGAGCCGTGGATTACGATCAACACGAAACGCTGTGAGTCGCTGGACATGACACTGCACGGTCCCAAGGGCTGCGTGACGCTCGGGCGCATTGCCGGCCTGGCGCGAGAACGGGAGCTGGACGGCACGCGCGAGGACCGCGAACTGGTGCGGCTGCGATTTCGCAGCGTCGAGGATCTTCACCGGGGAGATCTGGTGGCCTTGCTGCACGAACATCGGGACGCCGTGCTGGCGCACGCGCGATGACCATGTCTCACGAATTGCTTCCGTCGACCTTCCTGTTCCGGTTTGCGGTGCCGTGCCGGCAACGACCGGCGAGCGGGCCGGCGCAGGAAGAGGGACTCGGCCCGCAGTTCCGGATCCCCAGCTTCGGCGAGCTGGAGGGGAAGCGGTTGTTCGCCGACCTGCGCATGGCGTGGGCGCCCGAAGGGCTGACTTTTGCGCTCGAGGTGACCGGCAAACAGCAGGCGCCGTGGTGTCGCTCCACGCGCATCGTGGACAGCGACGGGCTGCACGTGTTCGTCGACACGCGCGATACGCGGACGATACATCGCGCCAGTCGCTACTGCCACCGCTTCGTGTTTCTGCCCTCGGGAGCCGGTCCGCGCGGAGACCTGCCGCTGGCCGCGCTGCTGCCGATCAACCGGGCCAAGGAGGATCCGCGCGAGATTCCGCCGCGGATCCTGCAGGTCCGCAGCCGCATCCGCCACGACGGGTATACGCTCAGCGCGTTCGTGCCCGAGCGTGCCCTGACCGGCTACGATCCGGCGGAGCATCCACGTCTGGGATTCTTCTACGCCGTGATCGATCGCGAGTTGGGCTGGCAGACATTCACCGTCGGCGCCGAATTTCCGTTCTTCGAAGATCCCAGCCTGTGGGGCACGTTGGACTTACATGTTGCGGCACTGGACCGGCCCCAGAAGGGAATACCCAAGCACGAAGGGCCAGACGCCGACTGATGACCAAGCCCTCAGGACTCAGGGGGGGCGTGAAATGTGACCAGGCGATCGGCCATCGGTGCCTCCCCACGGAACGCTTCACGTGGCGCGCTCCCCGCCGACCCCGTGTCGGCGGCTGGCTGGACTGGTGAGCTACGAGCGTGCTGCGCCTTGACACTTTCTCCCCGCCGACCCCGTGTCGGCGGCTGGCTGGACTGGTGAGCTACGAGCGTGGTTCCCCGCAAGGATGAGGTGCTTGCGGCAAGCAGCGGAACTTGATAATACGGTGCGTGTTCGGGACGCGGGCGGAGAGGCCGCGGACCGCGCGCCCTGCGGGAGCGTTTGCCATGTTGCCTTCCGGTCACTCGCCGTCCACCCTGGCCGCGTCATCGTCCACCGCGCAGCTGTCGCGGCGGGCGTGGTTGAAGAGGTCGATCGTGGTGGCGGGGGCCGTCGGGCTGCCGACGATCATTCCGGCCCGCGCGCTGGGTCGCGACGGCCGGGCCGCGCCGAGCGAGCGGATCCTCTTGGGGGGCATCGGTCTGGGCGGACGCGGTCAGGCGGTGCTGCGCGAGATGTTGGCGGAACCGGACGTGCAGTTCCTGGCCATCTGCGACATTAATCGCAGTCGGCGGGCCGCCGTCAAGCAGCTGGTCGATGAGCACTACGGGAACACCGACTGCGGCATGGCGTCGGATCTCCGCGAGTTCCTGGCCGAGCGTGCGGAGCTGGACGCGGTGCTGATTGCCACGGGCGATCGCTGGCATGCCCTGGCGTCGGTGCTGGCGATGCGTGCCGGGAAAGATGTGTATTGCGAAAAGCCGTCCTCGATGACGATTGCCGAGGGGCGATTGGTCGCCGACACAGCGCGACAGTGCTCCCGCGTCTATCAGAGCGGGACGCAGGGACTGAGCATGCCGAACCGCGTGTATGGCATCGAGCTGGCGCGGTCGGGCCGGCTGGGCCAGTTGCACACGGCCTATGCTCAGATCGCCCCCTGGGGCGACGCGCTGATGCGGCGCGACTGGCTGGTCTCCGAACCTGAGCCGCCGCGCGAGGACCTGGACTGGGATGCGTGGCTGGGGCCCTGTCCGTGGCGCCCGTACAACGGGGCCTACGTCCGCGGCGAGTGGCGTAATCACTACGACTTCCACACGGGCTGCATTGGCGAATGGGGCGCGCATACGATCATGCAGGTCCAGGCGGGGATTGACGCTCAGGAGACGTCGGCCGTCGCCTATGAACCCGTGGCGGATCCCACCGGTGACGGGCTTGTCGCGCACTACGCGAACGGCGTCCAGCTGGTTCTGTCGCTGAAACAGGACTGCTGGGGCAGTTTCTCGGGCCAGCGGTTCGACGGCACAGAGGGTTGGATCGCCAACTCGGGCGGGGAACACGAGCAATCACGCGCGTCGTCACCGGTGCTTCTGAATCCGGTCGAGCCGGTGCTGGCCGAGCACACCGCGCGAACCGAGCGGCTGCTCAACCACACCCGCGATTTCCTGGACTGTGTCAAATCGCGCCGCCAGACCGCGGCGTATGCGGAGGCCATGCATCGGGCGATGACGACCGTGCACGCGGCCAACATCTGCATGTGGCTGGGACGCCCGCTGCGCTACGACCCGCTGCGTGAGGAGTTTGTCGACGATTCCGCAGCCAACCTGCTTCGGGCGCGCACCATGCGCGCGCCCTGGATCGCGTAGGAACTGCCACGCATGACAGAGCGAGATCGCTGGGCGAGCCGTATCGGATTGGTCTTGGCCATGGCGGGCAATGCGATCGGGCTGGGCAACTTCCTGCGGTTTCCCCGTCTGGCCGCCCAGTACGGCGGCGGCGCGTTCCTGATCCCCTACCTGATCGCCCTGTTGTTGCTCGGCTTCCCGATCATGTGGGTCGAGTGGACCATGGGGCGCTATGGAGGCCAATACGGCCACTCGACGTCGCCCGGGATGTTTGCCCGCCTGTGGCGGTCGCCGGCGGCGAAGTATCTGGGCGCCCTGGGGATCGCGCTGCCGCTGCTCTTCACGGTGTATTACACGTACATCGAATCGTGGACGCTGGCGTACGCCTGCTTTTCTGCCGGCGGCCGGTACATGGTGGCGACCCCGGCGGAAGCGCGGGCGGAGATTCCGCCGGCTGTGCCAGGATTCACCGCGGCGGAGGTACGGAGCATGCTGGGGGCGCGCGGTGCGGGCCAAGACAGCCCGTTGTCACGCGCTCAGTGGACGGGTCCTGATACCGCCTTCACCGCGCTGGATGCCAACGTTGACGGGCGCCTGGACACGGCCGAGCTAAGGCCGGTGCTGCAGCCGCTGGCCGGCGCGCACACGAACCAGTTTCTGCGGGAATACCAGGGCGTCGGCCCGCCTGGCGAACATCGCTTCTTCGACTCGTTGGCGCCCGCCCTGGGCTTCTGGTTGCTGACCGTCGCACTCAACACGTGGATCATTTCCCGCGGGATTGCGGGGGGCGTCGAGAAGCTGGCGAAGGTGGCGATGCCGCTGCTGTTCCTGTTTGCCGTCGTACTGGTGGTCCGCGTGTTCACGTGGGGCACGCCCGACCCCAGCCAGCCCGACCAGTCGGTATGGGTGGGCCTGAACTTCATCTGGCAGCCGAATTTCGCCGCGCTGGCCGATTTCAACGTGTGGTTGGCGGCCGCCGGGCAGATCTTCTTCACGCTGTCGATCGGCACCGGTGCGATTCAGTGCTACGCGAGTTACCTCAAGCCGAAGGACGACTGCATCCTGACTGGATTGACGACCGCGGCGACCAATGAGTTCGCGGAAGTCGTGCTCGGTGCCACGATCGCCATCCCGATTGCGGTCGCCACGTTCGGGCTGGCCAACACGCAGGTGATTGCCGGTCAGGGCTCGTTCGACCTGGGCTTCGTGGCCCTGCCGATCATTTTCGAGCAGATGCCCGGCGGCCGGCTGTTTGGCACGCTGTGGTTTGCGTTGCTGTTTTTTGCCGGGGTCACGTCGTCTGTCGCGCTGTGCCAACCGCTTGTGGCGTTCCTGCAGGAGACGTTCCACATGAGCCGGCGGGTCGCGGCGCTCGTGTGCGGCGCGGCGATGATCGTGCTGGGGCTGCCCATCGTGCTGTGGCTCAAGACCGGGTATCTGGACCAGTACGATTTCTGGGTGGGGACGTTCGGGTTGGTCGTGTTTGCGCTGATCGAAGTCGTGTTGTTTGCCTGGATGTATGGCGGGGAGAACATGTGGCACGAACTGCGGCGCGACGCGGAGATGCGCGTGCCCCGCGTGTACTACTATGTGATCCGGTATGTCGTGCCACTGTTGCTGATGGTCTTGCTGGGTGGCTGGTGTATTCAGTCGCTCAACGACGTGGTGTTGCTCGAGGGCGTGCCGCGCGAAAACGTGCCGTACATCTGGCTGGCGCGCGCGACGATCGTCCTGGTGATCCTCGCGGCCGGACTGCTGGTCCTGATCGCTCGTCGCCGCAACAGGAGTTGGCCGGTATGACTGCTTCCGCGATCGTCTTCATGTCCGTGACCTGGACGCTGGTGACTGGACTCGCGACCTATTGCATGTGGCGCATCATGAGGAAGCCGAAAGTCTAGGCGCGGCTGTCTCGGGAGAGCAACGGCATGACGAACTTCACCTGGATCGACGGCAGCATCGTCGGCACGTACCTGCTGGTGACGATGGTGGCGGGGATCATGGTGCGGAAATACGTGTCCCGCGTGGACCATTTTCTGCTGGCGGGCCGCGAGATGAATGTCTACCTGGGCATCGCGTCGCTGGCCGCCACGGAGTTCGGCATCGTGACGTGCATGTACTCGGCCCAGAAGGGATATACCAGCGGATTTTCGGGAGCGACGCCGGGCATCTGCAACGCCGTGGCCATGTTCGTGATCGGCTGGACCGGGTTCTGCGTCAAGCCGCTGCGTGATTCCGGCGCCATCACCATTCCCGAACTCTTCGAGCAGCGCTTCGGCAAATTCGTCCGCTGGCTCTCGGGCGTGGTGATCGTGTTGGGGGGGCTGCTGAACATGGGGGTGTTTCTGCGCGTCGGCGGCCAGTTTCTGGTTGTGTGCTGCGGCCTGAACATCTCCTACCTGGAAATCGCCATGACGGTGCTGCTGGTCGGCGTGGCGGTGTACACGATCCTGGGCGGCATGTTGTCGGTGCTCGTGACCGACTTCCTCCAGTTCGTGGTGATGAGCGTCGGGCTGCTGGCGGTCACGTTGCTCGTTCTGGGGAATGTCGGGTGGGACCGCCTGGTGGATACGGTCCAGACGCACTATCAGGAAGGAGGTTTCAACCCCTTTGTGCACCAGGAACTGGGCTGGTCGTTCGTGCTGTCGAACCTGCTGAGCAACACGGCGGCGGTCCTGACGTGGCAGACGTGCATCGCGCGGCTGTTGGCGGCCAAGGACAGCCGCACGGGGCGCAAGGTGTACACCGGCACCGCGTTCTTCTTCGTCTGCCGCTGGGTGATTCCCGGCCTGTGGGGCATTGCGGCACTGGCGACGATCGACCCGACGCTGATTCAGGAGATTGGAACGCGGTTTGGAGAGAAGGACTGGACGCTGTTCGCCATGCCGGCTTATCTCGCCACGGTCGTGCCGGCCGGCTTGATGGGGGTGCTCGTCGCCGCCATGCTCGCGGCGGACATGTCGACCGACTCGTCGTATATGCTGACCTGGGGGAGCGTGATCTACAACGACATCCTGGCACCGTTCCGTCGCCGGCCCTGGTCGGAGCGTAAGGGCATCCTCTGGAACCGCTGCATCGTGGCGCTGATCGGCCTCTTCCTGTTGTTCTGGGGGCTGTGGTACAAGCTCGAAGGAAATCTGTGGGAGTACCTGCAGACGACCGGGTCGATCTACCTGGCAAGCATGTCGGTACTGTTGATCGCCTGCTGCTACTGGCGGCACGCCAACAACTGGGGCGCGATCGCCGCCATTCTCGTCGGTGCCGCGTTGCCCGTGCTGTCCTTGTCGCTGAATCTGTTCGTCCAGGTGCCGGTGCTGGATGCGCATGGGGCGCAGGTGTTCCGCGACGGACAGCTGGTGACGGCAGGGTTGGCGAAGTATTACGTCGGAGACGGACTGGTCGTCATCGGCACATTCGTAGCGACCGGGGTGGCGATGTTCGTCGGATCGCTGCTCAAACCCCTGCTGCGGCCTGAGCCCGCACGACCCGCCACGGCTGAAGATAAGGGAGACCTGGCATGAACCTGACCGACCTGCCGCAGTTGCTGTGGTCCATGCTCAACAATCATCCCTTCTGGGCCACGCTGACGCTGGCCGTGCTGCTGTGGTACTCGAGCGTCACCGTGTATGTGGGGATTCGCGGGGTCCTGGACATCAAGCAGATGCTGCGCAACCTGGCCGCTCAGGAGGACGATCGGCCGCCCGAGCCGTAGTGCCGGCATCAGCTGTTGGTCACGGTGCGCCTGCTCGTCTGCGAGAGAGTGTGCCGCCCCACGTCACGGCTCACTCCCCGCGTGGCTCCCCGCGCTCTCCGTCCCCACGCCCCGCACGCTCCCCTCCGTTTCGGCCTTGCTCCCCTTTACTCCTGGGGACGCAGATCATCGGCTACGTGCGTTGGAGAAGCGCCGCACGTCCCCCCATGACCTCGGGTCATGGGGGACGCAGATCATCGGCTACGTTGGAGAAGCGCCGCACGTCCCCCCATGACCTCGGGTCATGGGGGACGCAGATCATCGGCTAGGTGCGGCCACCACCACGCACGGCGGCCGAGTCCCAGCGCCTCCACCACACCCGCGTCCGGCCGAGTCCGCCCCGACCGGCGGTGACCGACGTGACGGGCTCTTGTTGACAGGATGGACAGGATGTCCAGGATGATCGCTGTGTGTCGTGCGGCACGGGTGCAGGTGCGCGCCGCCGGCGTGCAGCGCGCGGGCCGCCGTCCGCCTGACGGCGGACTCTGGCCCAGCGGTTAAACAGATCCATCTCCCCCGTCCCGCCCTTGCTCCCCTATCCTCCTGGGGACGCGACACCGGCGGCGCACTCCGGAGCGGCACGGCCACGCCTCGTTTAACCCGATATTCCGCAACCTGTCCCGCAGTCAAATCGCGTGGGCGCCACCGGAGCACGGCGCGGTCACGTCGGTGGCCGGGGAAGTCGCTTG
>JALOQX010000064.1 GCA_025459265.1 Pirellulaceae bacterium
CGGCCCCCCGGTGCTTGTCACCGGGGGGAAGCAGATCATCCGCTACGGCCAAAACGGCCCCCCGGTGCTTGTCACCGGGGGGAAGCAGATCATCGGCTACGTGCGGCCACCACCACACTCCGGGCGGCCGAGCCACGTGGCCTCCATCCAACCCGCGCTCGGCCGAGGCCGCCACATCCGGCGGCGGAACGTTACACGCACCGTGCACCATCGCCAACTTACAGAACCAGCACGAAACCAGCACGAAACCAGCGTGTCTCGAACTCGTCTCGAACTCGTCTCGAACTCGCGAACCCGTCGATGGCAATGATCTTGACCGCGGCTGCGTGCGAGCGTTCATCCTCCGAAGGCGGCGATGTAGCGTCCCAGCGCCGCCAGCGTCTCCGCAGGCACCACCAGGCCGGCTACCACGGCTTGGCCGTCGTATTGGACGGCCATCCCCAGTGGCGGAGAGGTGGGGAAGGGAGGTATGGTCGGCAACTGCCCGCGTTGGGCGGCGGGCACGACCGTTTCCAGCATCTGTTGCACGTACTGCAGCAGACCGCCCGGACTCACGAAAACCACGAACTGCGCAGTGGCGGGCAGCAACCTGGCGGTGGCTTGAATCCCCTTGTCGACACCGAGCGTCTGGTCCGGAGTCTGGGTGGCCTTGAGCATTTCCCGCAACCGTTCCTCGGAAACATAGGCCAGTGCGACGCGATTGGCGTCCACGGGCGCACCGTAGAGCGTCAGGCTCCCCTTCTCGCCAAAGAACTTCTCGTAGACTTGCTTGAAATCCTCGCCAGCCAGCCCCAGCGTTTGGGGGGTCACTTGCATGACAATCTTCAAGCCTTGCTTGTCGTCGATTGGCACTCGTTCCGCCATCTGGACACGGTATGGCGCCTGCTCATTTTCCGCGAAGATTTCCTGCATGCTCTGCATCGCCTGCAGATAGCCTGTGATGAAGGTGTCGGTGTCGGTCACATCGATCACGATCCCCGTACGGCTGAAGAGAGAACCGCCCCCTTCCGGCACGCCAAACGTGAAGGCCATGCTCCGTACCCCCTTCATGCTCTGGCGGGAGACCTCCACCAGCTTGTCGACTTCCGCGTCGGTCAGCGCTTGCGGTCCGGCCGTGGTCCGCATCATCTTCATGGACAGCGCAATCCATCTCTCCATGGTGGTAGAGTCGCCGAACTCACCGGATCCCGCCATGACGTACGGCCAGTTCGGCAGGTGCGCGAGCAACTGCCTGGCGTCCGCCGGCGTTCCCTCCTCAGTGCGTGGCGCCGGATTCCGGAACTCGACGCGTTTCCGCAGGAACACCGCCCCCGTGTCATCCCTGTGCAAGGCCAGTGCGACTTGTCCCACCTCCTCGGCCGCCCACTGGAAAAGTCCTTCGTAGATGGTCAACCCCGCTACAACGGACTCTCCTTGCGGCCCCATCTGCCCGAAGTTCTGCTTCATTGCCTGCAGACCCGCCAGCGCTTGCCGCACCAAGAGCTGCACCCCGGCAGTGGTCGCTACCGCATAGACGTCCGCTTGCTCCGTGAACGCGCGAGTCGGCTCGTCGCGCGTTACAGCCCGTTGAGACTGGATGACTTGCGTCAGCTCATCACTGTGCATCGGCGCAGCGAGTACCGCGTAGTCGCCTTTCTTGGCGACCAGTGCCGGCTGGCCGGCCAACTTCACCCGGCTGACAAGCTCCCCCTGCGCTTCAGGCTGCAGCTGGCTGACCAGTGCTGCATAGTCGTCCGTACGCACGAAGACGACCGGAAACGGGTTGCCCACCGGGCGGCTGACGAGCACCACGGCCAGCTCGCCGGCGTCGGCCAACCCCTGAGCGAGGCCCAGACGCTCCTTGACCAACTGCAGGAGATCCGGGACTGGGCGCCCCATCTGCTGAGCGACGGCGCTGATTTCGCGATTGGCCTGCTGCATGTTGTTCACGACAACATAGACCAGCGCGGTGTCCGGTATCTGGTCCAGCACGTCGGCAGCGGCCTGAGTCTGCCAGATACTGGCCGCACAGAGAATCCCCGCGAGCAACGATCGCAGTAATTGCTGATGGGTCATGAGCAGTGTCCTTATAGATTCAGACGCCTTTGAAACGGAAGCGCTGTCAGCGACAGGTCCCGCTACTGATCACCGATCTCCGGTTTCCGCCCCAGCAGCCCGGCCAGCTGCAGGAGCAGTCGTTCTGGTGCGCTCATCGCGGCGCGTTGGGTGACCACGGCTCGCGCCAGGGCCGGTTTGTCGGTCAGTATACCATCCACGCCGCGACTGATCATCATCGAGATCGTGGGGGCGTCATTGACGGTCCAGACGTACACTTTCTTGCCGCTCTGGTGCGCGGAGCGCACCAGGGAGCGGCCGGCAAACCTGGCGTTTACGGCCACGAAATCGGCCGGGACGTGCTTGACGCCGCCGGCAAGTACGGACATCAGCAGGCCGACGGTCCACGCCGGCCGCGTCGCTTTCATCCGGCGAACGCCATCCATGTCCAATGACATGAACACGACATGCTCGACCATGTCGTGCGATTCCACGATGCTGGCCACGCGTGATTCGAGCTGGTCCTGGTGCCCGTAGTACTTGAGCTCGATGTTCACACCGATCTTTCCCCGGCACATCTGCAGCACGTCGGCCAAGGTGGGCACTCGTTCCGCGTGGAACTCGGGTGCGAACCAGCTCCCGATGTCCAGCGTGCGCAGGTCGTCCACGGTCGCGTCCCAAATCTTCAGGTCGGTCTGGCCGAGTCGCATGAAGTCGCTGTCATGAAAGACAACCACTTCTCCGTCCGCCGTCTCCTGGACATCGATCTCGACCCAGTCCGCCCCGTCCTCGATCGCCTGCCGGATCGCGGCCAGCGTGTTTTCCGGCGCCGCCCGGGACGACCCACGGTGCGCCATGATCTGGACCTGATCCTCAAGTCGCACGCTGTGGAGCGCGGCTGCGCCGACCGCCGTGGCCAACACGAAGCTCGCAGCCGCACTGATCGCGGCCCAGCGGGCGCTGATGCGGAGCGGTCCAGCGACCACCCCGACTGAGGCCAATGCCCCCCCCAGCGGACCACTCGCCGCGTCGCGCCCCAGCTCGCGATAGAGCTGGAACAGCAGGGCGGCCAACGTCGTGGTGCTCAGTACATTCACAATCACAGTCACCACCGCCCACACGAGCAGCGTACACCCGACGGCCGCCGCGAGCAGTCGCAGCGAGTCGCCACAGGCGGGAATCAGCCATCGCCCCACCAACGCGACCAGCGCCGTGCCAACCACAGACAACGCCGCCGTCGCCATCAGCCACGCAGCGATCCAGCGCAGCAGCAGGCGCCGATGTCCGTGCGCTCGGGCCGCGCTCACGCGCAGCGCGTCGCGCGGAGTCACGCTCTCGAACAGCACGAGGGGCAGCGCGTAAAACCAGCCGGCGCATAACCGCAGCAGCAATGCGACCAGCGCGACCGCCATCACGGTAGCGAGGCCCAGCGCGACCCAAAAAACGGGCGGCCTCTCCCGCAGATAGAAGTTGATGTCATAGTCGCTGAGCAGCATCCAGTACGCGCCGGCCGCGATCGCCAGGAAGGGCGCACTGGCCAGCAGCGTCCATCCCACCAAACGTGTTGTCACTCGGATCACTGGCCACGCGTGCGCACCCGCAAATTGCAGCGCCGCCATCGGCGCGAGATCCTGTCCTGCTGCGCGAGCGCAGAGGATGCCCAGCAGGGAGGCCTGCTCCAGCGCGACAATCGCCAGCGTGAGCGTTCCCAGCAACACAAGGCACACCCACCCAGCCGGCCCCAGGCAGAACGTGACAATGTCCATGTCCGAGACCGCCGCATGGCCAAACAACGCCAGCAGTGCGCGCAGCAACATGCCCACCAGCGGCGTCAGCACGACAAACGCCAGGATCTTGTACAGGATATCGGTCACGATGAGCCGGCGCCAGCTCGCGCGGATACCACGCGCCGTGTCAGCGGCCAACCTGAGCATGAGCATCCTCGCGACCGGCTGCGCCTACGCTTCTTCGACCAACGTGAACCGCAGGGCCGCCGCCAGCGCCCGCACCGGTTCCCGCAGGTCGCCGTAAAATGTCACGCGGTGCCAACCGTACGTATCCCAGTAGGCGAAGAGTTTCTCGATGTCCCCCACGACCTCACCCGCCAGCTTCGTCCGGCAGGCCCGATTCATGACCACGTTCTCCATCGCCTTGGCGCGGTGCATCAGGATCTCCTGTCGCGCGGGGTGGATTTCCATCGTGGTCGTCATGTAACCGAGCGGAAGGAACGAGCGCACCGAGGCCCCCTTCTGATCCTCCGCGTGCGGCAGGATCTCAAACGGATTGCTCTCACTGGCCGGTCCAAACATGCGTGTCGGCGCGACACAGTGCGCGTAGATGATCTGGCGCTTGGACGTGTCCAGCACCGGGTCGGAGATGAAACCGGGCCGACCCACCAGATGTTTCATGACGATCATGGTGGTCGTCGACAGCAGATCGGCTTCGCAGGCACCCACGAGACCCGTATTGAGCAGTTCGACGAAGCCCAGACACGGATACGCCGTCAAATGTCCCCCGTAAAAACCGCCTAAGCAGTTGATCGTGATGGCGTCAGCCTGGTGTTTCTTTAAAAGCGCCTGTTGAGCCAGGTACAGCCGCGCCGACTGCTCCAACGTCGCGGCGGGATCGTCCAGCGCAACGCTGCGCGCGGCGGATTTCCACCCCGCCGCGATTTCGCGCGCCCGGTCGGCATCCGCCTGTGCGCACAGGGCCGACAATTCCTCGAACGCGATCTGCCGGACTTCAATACCGATCCGCTGCTGGATCTCCTCGGCGACATTCTGCATGGCACCACCGACCGTCAGCAGCCGGGAACGCTTGAGGGCTTCCAGACAGGTCGCCATGTCCGCGACCTGGAGCGGATCGGCGTGGCACGCCGCGTCGTCGCTGCGGCCGGTGCGTTCGCGCCGGACCTGGTCGCAGGCCGCGACGAACTCGCCGACCGACCCACCCCGTTTCACGATCTCAAAGCACCTGGCTGCTTCCGCCAGATCCTCCACACGCGACGAGGCGACGACGGTGAAGTTGTTGTGCGTGCGCCGCAGGCCGGCGGTAAAGACCAGGAACCCGCCGCTGCCGGCAAACGGAAAGTCCGCAATGATTGTGGGCTTGCCCGAGGCGACGATCGTCTGCATGACACGGACCCAGTTGTTCATCTGGTAGACGATGTAGCCGTCAATCCGGTCCGCGTCTCCTTGAGCCAGTAACTGCTGTGCATCCTCGGGACTGTGGGCGACCACCGGCAGAAACTCGACCTGTGGGCAGTGCGCTTCCAGCGTCGTCCGCACGCGCTCGATATCCGGCGCGAAATCGTAGCCAATCTGCGGCCAGGTCGGCCGGTCCTGTTTGACCGCCCAACATGCGAAGATCAACCGCACACGCGGCCGCTGGGACTCCGCGTCGATCGACACGGGGCGTGGTTCGTCGCTTGCGACGCCCCACCGGGACAACAGACCGGGCGACATGAGCGCCGCACACGTGCCGCATCCGGCAGCCAGCAGGCGGCGACGGCTGAGACAACAGGCACAACCGGCCGAAGCCATTGAGCGGGATTCCATGGTCACCTCCCTCGTGTCGCAGTACCCCCCTAGAACTAAGCACCGTTTCCTGCGTGGCGCGGATCACGTCTTGAACAGCCGCCCCTTGCCGTGAGACGCGGTGGCGATGTCGTCCGCGAGTCGCTCAATCCAGTCCGCCAGTTCTCGCAGCTCCGCCTCCCCGTTCGCCTGCACCGTTGACCCAGAGCGACCGGGCGAGACCCGGTGCCCGGTCGCACGCCACCACCCGCTCGAACTGCTGAGAACTGCGTCGAGACCGGCGTGGCGGATCGAGGCCGATTCTCCGGCGGCGGCCAACGTGTCGCAGACGCCTACCGCGTCAGCCCTGTGGTCCACCACCCCGGACACCGTTGCGGACGGTGAACGCACCCACCCACGAGGTTCCGCGGGCGAGGTGGATTCTCCTTCACCCCCGGAGCTGGTTTGACTGTTGATCCAGTTGATCACCAGCAGCGCATCGTGCGCTGACAGGTGATGGTCGCCGTTGACATCCAGCAGGAAACCAAAGGCTTCGGTCTCGGCGGGAACGAGCGGCAGCACGCCCGCCGCACCCGCATTCAGGCGGTTGATGATCAGCAGTGCATCGCGAAAACCGATCGCCCCGTCCCGATTGACATCCCGCGGCTCGGTGGGATGTCGCCACGGCTGTGTCCACACGGTGACGGACCAATGCAGGTCATTCGGCGGGGTCGCCGGCGTGGTATCGGGCACCTCGAGCTCGAGAGTCAGCGTCGGTTCCCCGGTGTTGCTCAGCGACTGACCCGGCCGCAGCTGCAGTTGGCCGTCACGCATGACGAACCGGTCGTCAGACACCACGACTGCCGGTTCAGGCGGCACCTGGCCCACACGAGTCGGATCGATCGTCACGGCGAAGGTACCCAGTCGTCCCGTCCGGACGTAGTGGCCATCCACGTCTCCCACGGCCAGGGGAAGCATCCAGATCTCGTAGATGCCACTGTCCTCCGCAACCCACTGCGCACCCGGTGCGGGAATTTCGTAGACGGCCGTCCGCGGTGTGCCATTGGCCGGCTCATCAACGCTGATCAACACCGCCGGTTGCTGATATCCAGCGGGGCCGCGCACCCAGAGGTCGCCGTCACCGAGCGTGGCCACGTCCACGGCCACCGCATCGCTCAACGTTACCGCGAAGCGATGACTGGCGCCGCCCGCTGTCTCGATCGGGGACACGTCGAGCACCGCGCTGGGTGCGTCGAGGTCGATCAGGCCGCCACTCAGCGTCTCGAAGGCGACCGATGCGGGCGCCGTCCACCGCCCGGCGGCGTCTTCTGCGCGCGCAAAGAACGTGTGTTGCGCGGGTGGCAGGGCATACGTCTGGATCGGCAGGCTCCAGCCGTCGACTCCACTGTTGTCGATGCCCCACAGCTGGTCGACGCCCTCGCGCCACGCTCCGTCGCGATCGCTGTCGCGATAGAACCGGACCTGCCGTAGATCGTCGTGCGTGCCGTTCGATGGCGTCGCCGTCAGGGTCAGAGCGTCGGGGCGCGTCACTACGACGGCACTGGCCGACAGGCTGAGTGTGATGTCCGCCGTCGCGTCTGCAATGTGCACGGGCACGACGACAGCACCCTGGTAGCTCGGGTCGGCACTCCGCAGCTCAAGCGTCACGTGCACCGTGCGCAGCTCGTCCCGGACCCCGTTGTCGGGCACCGTCACCCGCAGTGCCTGCGGCACTGCCCACGTGTCGGACGTGAAGCGAAGATACGCGTTCGACGGATGGGCGTCATCGACCGCCTGCACGGGTGTGCCCTCGACGTCCATTACGATGGTGACCTCGTGTTTCGGCTGGCTCGTCAGCACCATCCAGTACACGCTGCCCGCCCCGCCCTCGACGACGTCCACACCGTCCACGAGATGCTCGCCGGCCGGATCGTCGGCGACCGCCAACCCCGCAGCATCGTTGTCCACGATCGTCACTATCACGCCATCGATCACCAGGTCCCGCGGGAACCGTGGATCGTGGATATCACCCGTCACGCGATGCGTGATCTTGCCCGTGTGGGTTGCCTCGTCCACGTCATCGTCCACGGCGCGCACGGTAATCGTTCGCGGGGCGGTGTCCGGGAACGTAAGGACGGCCACCGCCGCGAAACTGACACCGCCGTCTGCGCTCACTTCCAGCTGCGCGTCGGCCGTCACCGTCACCTCGACCGGACCATCCGGGACTTCGTCGACCGCGATCTGGTACTCGTCGATCGGACCGCCTTCGCCGACTTCGGTTGCGCCGCCAGTGTTCGTAACGGTGACGCTGCTCTGGTCGTTGTCGGCGATGTCCACGGTCAGAAAATCCTGGCCGACGATCGGGTCCAGGGGCGAGCTGAGATCGAGCACGGTGTGCGCCAGCTGCGTCGCGTGGGGTCCTTCCGCGTCCTCGTCGTCAACGGCGGTCAGTCGCACCGGCTGAGGCTGATCCCAGTTGCCAACGGAAAACTGCCAGACGTTTTCAAAACCTTCGATCGTGTTGTTCGGATTCCACGGCACGGCCTGTCCCGCCGGATCTTCGATCAGCACCCACACTTCACTCGCGGGCGGCTCAAGCAGGCAAATGTAGTAGTACTCGTCTGCGCCCCCCTCGGCCACATCGAGCGACGTAATCACGTCCTCGCCTGCCGCGTCCGACGTCATGTGCAACAGGCGGTCGTAATCGAGCACCTGGACAAGCACGTCGCGCACGGCAATGCCATCGTAGGCTGGATCGGCGCTCACCACTGTGTGCGTGATCACGCTCGTCTGCGGACCGGTCTCCAGTCCGTCCTCCGGAGCGCTGACCGTGATCAGCTGAGGAAACGTGCCCTCGAGCACAACCTCCAGACTCGTGCTGTAGGTCGTCCCCTCATCACCGCTGATCTGCGTCAGCCCGTCCGTGGTCACCGTCACCGTCACGGGCGCGGCTGGGAGCGTAGCCAAGGCAATCGTGTACGTGTCCGTCGTCGCGCCCTTGACGACTTCCGTTGCCCGCGCTGACTCCTGGATCCGCACTCCAGGACCTGGCTCCGTAATCTCGTCTACCGCCGGATTCAGGTCCAAGTAGACGGTGCCCGTGCGCGCTGCGGGCGCACCCGTGCTGAGCGTCCAGCCACGGAAATCGAGATGCACCTGATCAAAGTAGCCGTCGGGCATGCCGGGATAGAAAAAGGCATAGAACCAGCCACTTGTCAGCAGGTCGCACCCAAAGACGCCGTCCAGCGGCGGTTGCCCCGCACCGACTTCAATGTCCAGCACCAGCCACTGCAAATCGGTCCAAACCAGATCCACTTCCACGCCGGTCGACACGTTCGTGACGGGCACGCGCAATTCGTCGATGCTGAAGACCGGAACCGTCGACTGCCCTCCCACACCACCCACCGTCTCACTGCCCAGGTACGCTTCGTCAGCCGCGTTCAGCAGACCGTCGCCATTGCTGTCCAGCCCGATGGCGATCGCCAGATGCTCGGAGATCAAGCTGATCTGCGCGCCGGTATCAAACAAGAAGTTCCCCAACTGGCCGATTCCGCCATGCACCGGCGTTGCCGAGAGAAAGGGAATGTCCGCCCAGACCGGCGGTTCACCCGATTGCAGGTACTCCTGGGGGTCAAACGCCACGCGATTGTCGACTCGCAACGCGTAACGGTGCGCGTCGTCCCCCGGAACGTCGTCGCCGAAATCCACCTTCATGTACAGATCGTCCAACCCCAGTCCGCCTCCGGACCAGCCCCGCATGTCCATCGTCGTCACGCGATCGGCCATCCCCGGCATGCCGACGATTCCCCACGGGCCGAATATGCTGAAGTCGTTCACTGGATCGGACAGGATACGGGCATCTGAGAGAGTCTTGCGTTCGCCGCTGGTACCCGCAAAATCGAACCGGTACTGTGCGGAGATGTCCATCGGATGCGGGCCACCCACGCCAACCTCGACAAACGACCCTTCCGTCTGATAGACGATCGGTGGTTCCTTCAGATCGGCCACGGCCGTGGCCATCGCCATGATGCTGTTGGCGCCGGTGTCGAGCAGGAACGTATTGAAAATCGCGGGTCCCACACTCTCCCACTGTTCCTCCAGCGGATGCGGGTCGACGTCCGCCGCCAGTTCAACCGCCACCCGCGGCTGATCGAGTGCAATGTTGTCGGAGGGTCCCAGTCGGATCTCGCCGGCCGACAAGAGCCGGCGAGATTCCAGCACCTCCAGGCCAAGTCCACGCCTTCTCGAAAGCGCACCCGCACGGCGATGAGCAAGACGGAAATCGAACATAGCATGCCCCTCTTGGTTGCCCCATGGCGTGCGCGGCCGCAGGCCTCACTGCTGCAGAGACATCGCGCAGCAGAAAGCTGCGGTGCCCGGCGACACCCCCCCGAGACTTCGACCCATGCCACGATGACCGGCACGAACGTAACACACGTTCCGCGGTGACCAACATCCGCGGACAGAGCCTCAACGTGCCCCGCACAATCGCACCAAGTTCGATCGGCTGGCGTGATCTTGGCCATTTCACACGAAAATGTCAAACCGTTTCAGCGCGTGCGCGACAAACAAATGCATATACTCCGCATCGTATTTGTGCACATAATGACTCAGCCCGGACGACTCCGTCGACGGTGCACAGGAGTCCCGGCGTGTGCTGCCGGCCGCCATGTCGAGAGCATGACCCCAGGGGCCATGCACGCGCACCGCTCGCGGATCGCCGTGCTGGCGTCTTCGCCGCGCTGGACTCCGCCGTACCGCTACAGTCCCCAAAACGCGTCCCGCGTGCCGGGCACGTCTGCTCCGGACGTCCAGTCGTCCCACCGGTCAAGCAGGAGGGACATGAGCGGGCACTGGGCGAGGGCGGGGAGCAACTCCCGATACTGCGTCACCCGCGCCAGGTTGTCGGTCGCCCGCACGCGGTCACGGTGGATCCGCGCCTCGCGCAGCAGCGTGGCCGCGTGTCCGAGTCGGTCTCCGTTACGCATCTGGATCTCGGCCGCCCGTTCCAACCAGCGCAGCGACCGGGATCGCAGCCGTTCGCACTTGGCCAGTGACTGCAGCGTGCCGTAAGCCATCTGCCCCTCGAGCCCGAGCGATTCCTCGATCCGCAGGGCCGCGTACAGGCTGGCCCGCGCCTGCTTTCGATGGCCCATGCGCCGTTGGACTTCGCCCAGCGCAGCGGTCAGGCGGGCCCGCGCGGGTAGACCGATTCCGCTGGCGCCCGCACGAGTGCGGACCGGTTCGAGCAGGGCGAGCGCGTCGTTAAGCCGACCGTGAGCCGTGAGGGCCACTGCCGCGTGCTCGCGAATGTCCGCCAGTGCTTCGCCGTTGTGACTCGAAAGGCAACCGCCGGCCAGATAGCGTCGGCCGTGCTCAATCCACGGCTCCATCCGTTCGAGGTCCGGCGCCAATCCCGCATAGCGATAGATGCAGCAGTAGTCGGCGATGGCCTGCACCGTGTCGCAGTCGTCGTACGAGACCGCGCGGAGCAGTTGTTCGCCGTCCTGTGTTCCGCAGCGTGCCGCGATCCGGGCTTTGCAGCGCATCAGGTCGCGCGGTATCGCGAAATGCGCCACGCGAAAAGCCAGCTCCAGGCGTCGCACTCGGGTCGAGACATCATCAAGGTGACCGCGTTCGAGCAGGTGCCACAGGTCGCCCAGGTCGATCGGCGACCCGCCGCTTCCTGCTGATCGCGCACCGTCTGACACGCCACTTGGCAGCCAGGAATCTGGCTGTACCGAAAACGGATCGTACAACCGCAGCAGGCGGTCGGTCGGCACTTCGTAAAGATGCGACCAATCCGCGACATATCGGCCGTCGTGCTGGTACTGGCAGATCAGCCGCGCACGGGCGCACGCCCGGGTGTTCACCTCCGGAATGTAGGCTTCCGGCTCGCCACCCGGCGCCACGTACGGCCCGACGCGGTGGTCCATCGCCCCGGCACGTTCCAGCTGGGCAAAGGCGGAGGCGGGATTGCAGAACTCGTGATAATTCTGTTCGAGCAGCGCCAGTCGCGAGAAGACCGCGTGCCGTGCCGTGAGTTCCGCGCGCGTCAGTCCTGCATCGGCCAGCAGGGCCGTGCAGATTTCCAGTTTGGCAAACGCGTCCAGGCGCCGGGCCAGCCAGCTGCGGTTCATCTGTTCCAAAGCCGAGAGCGTATCTTGCCAGTCGGTCAACAGGCGCCGGATCCACGCCGAGGACGGCTCGTATCGAGCGACCCAGCGGCGCGCACCTTCCAGATACAGCTGCTGCGTTTTGAGGACGAGCGGGTGGATCCGCGCCGGCCCCGCTCCGTCGGCCAGCACGTTCACTTCCTGCAGCGTCGTCAACCAATCGGCCGAAAAGTCCCGGCGCAGGACGGCCACGTCCCGCCGCAGACGGTCGTCCGTCGTGACGGCCTTGATCGCCAGCGCCGTGGCTCCCAGCAGCAGCGCCACGTTGTATTGGCTGCGGTGACCGTCTCCCAGGATCAGGTGGTAGCGAAAGGCGTTCGGGGACGGCCCCATGTGGTGCTCGTCACGTGCCAGACTGTGAATCGCGCGCATGTCGGTCGTGCCGCCTCCCGAGGCCGCCCGCAGGCAGGTGGAGCGCACGCCGGCGACGAACCGCCCCGACGGATAGGCGACACCACCCGCCCCACCGTAAATGCGCGTGACAAGAAACGGGAGAATGTGCTCGGTGAACGAGGACGGATGCTGGCCCACCAGATAATTCTCGTGATATCCCCAGGTGGCACACCCGGCGCGCAGCAGACCCGAATGATTGTTGTTGGCCAACACCAGCTTCAGGCCGTCGGCGGCGAGCAATCGCACGGCCTCTGCGGCCAGCGTGTGCAGACGCTCCATGATCAACGGCACGGTATACGGCGAATCACACTCGATCCCGGCGATTTCGATGTGACCGCAGTCGCAGTAGAACCGGCCGTAGGTGGTGAAGACGCCTCCGTTGCGCGCCGGCAGCGAGGGAGTCTGCCGGGCGAGCACGTCGAGGAACCGCGTGATCGCTTCGCCCACGCGGTCCGGTTCATCCGGCACGGCCGTCAGGCATTCGGTTTCCACGCCAAAGACAAACGCCGTCTGCGGGTCGGCCATAGCACGTTTCCAACAGGCGAATCCATCACTGACCGGACCGATTGCGCCGGCGGACCAGGGCTTCGTCGGCGGACAGACCCTGCTGACATTCCTCCAACGCCTTGCGGGCGATCTCGCCGTAGGCAGCCGCCTGCTGCTGCAGCAGGCTGGGCCCTGCTCCGGCCGGATCGACGTCGGCCACGCGAGGTTCCTCGATCCGCCCGTGCACGCGCGTCTGTTGATGCGTCATGGTCTGCTCCTTTCCAGCTGCGGCTCCGGCGCGTCACGTTGAGCAGCCAGGCGACGGCTCAGCTGCACCGGATCGTTCGCCGCGTCAATCAGGGTCTCGAAACACGCCTTGTTCAGACTATCCAGAGAGGGAAACTCAATGCGCAGTCGCGGGCTCCAGCGGCTGGCATCCGTGCGCAAGTCGATGAAGCTCCAGTCCACATCGGCCACGTAAGCGTGGAATTTTTCCAGAATCCGACCGCGGCCCCAGTCACGGCTTTCGATCGGCCCGCTGGTAAGACAGGACACGGCGGCGGCGCGATCGACCAGCGGATCCACCAGGCCCCGTTCCCACAGTTGCCAGACGGCCCCGCGGGCGGGGTCCGTATGGCCGAAGTCGTGATCGGCCAGTCGAAGGCGGGCATCGTCGAGCGACACGCCGTGTTGATTGCAGAGCTGTGTCAGCCACAGTATTTTGCTGGCCCATCCCAGGTGCCGGCTGCAGCGGACCAGTGAACCTTCCTCCGCGTACGCGGCCAGATCGATGATCCGTGGCAGCAACTCCGTGGCCCGCGGCGCAACATCCGCTGGAATAAGGCGTTGCTCGCACATCTGCAGCAGACGGCGGCACAGTACGCGGATGTACCCCGGCAGCGACAAACGGCGACCATCGACGAGCAGCACCGTGGCTGGCAGACGGCCGGTGGCGAGGTCCATCTGCCAGCTCCACGTGTGCAGTGCGTCGAGCGGATCGAAAACATTCAGGCCGCAGAAGCCCTCCTCTGCCGCAGCCAGGACGCACTGGACGAACGAGAACATCAGCGCCGCGCTCAGCAGACAGAAATCGAAGCAGATCAGGTGCAGCCGCTCGTGCTCGTGACCATGCCGTTCGCGGCGACTGTTGAGCAATCCGCGGCCAAACGCTTCAGTCGTGGTGAGCGTCTGTACCTTCGTCAAATGGTGGGCGCGCGAGCTCAGGCTGTAGATGGCACCTGCGTCGCGCAGCGGCAGGATGTAGCCGGCTCCGAAGAACGGCACGGCCGCCGCCAGCGCACTGGTGACAAACCCCAGAATCGCCGGGTGGCGATGGTCCAGCAGCAGGTCTTCCCATAAGCCGCGGGACACTTGCAGCGACACGTGCGGGCCGAAGCTGATCCCGGGATCCAGCAGATCGACGCTGGCGGTCGTCAGCGCGTAGTGGACATCCCCGTCCGCCTCCTGCTCGGCAAGCTGGCGCGCGCGCTCGACCGCCAGCAGCGTGCTGATCCCCTGCGCCGCGAACGTCAGCGGGTCGGTGGTCGCCGCGGTGCAGCATTCGCAGTGGCTCATGTCCGCGTAAAAACACTGTCCCGCACTCGACCACGTGCGCAGGCAGTCCGCCGTGTGCGCCGAACCGTCGCGGTAGAGATAGCCGTACGCACCGAGTGGCCGCGTGGAGCGCGACCAGACTTTGGCGCCGAACTGTTCCAGCGCGGGACGTAGCCGCGCCAGGACCTCGCACGTGACGGTGAACGAGTCCACAGGTCGTCCACGGCGGTCGACGCCGGTCGTGGAGAGCTCAAAATCTCGGCCGCCATACTTGAGGACAGGCATCGGGGGTGCTCCTGGCCGGCGTGGGGTCAGCTGGCCGCCACGCGCAAATAACGGTGTTCGTCGAGTTCCTCCGCGGGCACCGCATCCACGCGCGCGACCGGTACCTTCAGGTCGAGCTGGCGGATGAGCATCTGCGGGTCTGCGACGATCTGACGGGCCGCCTCGCAGGCGACTTCCAGCAGGCAGTCCGCGACGTCGTCGGCCGTCACGGCGGGCACGTGGGAGTTGCGCAGATGCCGCAGCGCCGCCCGCTTCTTGGCCCGGTTCATGACATCCATGTAGTGTGCGTTGGACAGCAGCTGGCCCGCGGTGACCTCGTGCCCCTGCTGGGTGTCCGTCGTGTAGCGAAGCACCACGGCATGGAACAGGCGCCCCAGGGCCGGCCGCAGGAAGGAGCGGCGCACCGTCTCGACCGGCACGTGGGTGCACACCTCGCCATGGAGATACCACGGCAACTCGTCACCCCGTGCGTAAATCGCCAGGATGTCTTCCGCGCTCTGTGGCGTGACGTCCGGCATGGGAAGCACGAGCGAGAAACGACCTGGCCGCTTTGCCGCCTCGTCGACCCGGTCCGGCCGGTTCGTCAGACCCACACACAGGACATAGGCCGGCGCCGTGTCGCGGGGCGGATCCTGCTCCAGTCCGTCCATTTCGACCAGCATGGCTTCCAGCGCCTCGGACTGCGCTGACGACGAGACCACCTCACCACGACCGGCGCGCTTGCCCAACGCATCGACTTCATCCAACACGACGATCTGGACCAGTGCGTGGGTGCGGGGCAAGGCCTGCCGGGCCCGGATCGCGCCCCACAGGTCTTCCCGCACGATGCGCGCGTCCTCGCCGTGCCACATCGACTTCGTCTCGTTCGGCTTGACCGCATAAAGGACGACCTCAAACCCGAGTTGAGCCCCGTGTTCGTGGAGCCACAAGGCGATCGCCCGCATGAACGCGGTCTTGCCCATGCCCGGCTTGTACGAATACAGCAGCACTCCCTTCAACGGCTCGAGGCCGAACTGGTCCCGCACGTCAGGACAGCAGATCCGCACCAGCACATCCTCCAGGAGCTGCTGCGCAATGTCTTCCACGCCCGCGAGATCCTCCAGCCGCGTCCGCAGCCGGTCCACCGGAATTTCAAATCGGCTTTCGGTCTGCTCCCACGGCACGCGGGCGACCACCTGGAAGGGATCGTCGCGATGCACGATCAGCCGCATGGATGGTCGCAGCGGCGTCTCCCGCAAGGACGGGTCCAGCACGGCGACACGCTCCTGCGGCCCGTCCGCGATGCGCACCAGGTGGCGCGCCCGGTCCTGGTACCCCTTGAACTCAACCACCGGCCCGTGCGCATGCGTGTAGAGCCAGGGGTCGCCGGTCCAGAGATCGACGACCACCTGTTCGTGTACGACGACGTAGTCGTACGGGTGCAGTTGCCGCAGCTGCTCGACGTCGACCGCAGGATGGATCGCGAACTCGCGCAGCGTGCCGTTGACGCGGCAGACAGCGCGCGGACCGCTGGGCGTCAAACGCAACGTGGTCAGCGGGCAGAGCAGGGCGTTGCCGGAGAGCAGGTCGCCGAGCATGGCTTCCAGCTTCGAGGCCGCCTCGGTCGCCGTCGCGCACGTCGCCTGCAGTTCGTGGACGCGGACGCGCTGCCGGACCAGGTCCACCAGCAGCTCCACCGGGGGCGGCGGAGTCATCTCCAAGTACCTGGCCAACTGTCGCTGGTCCTCCTCGGTCAAGAGCGTCTCGCGCGGGTTCTGCCCCGCGGCACGCATCAGGTCGAGCAGTCTGGGCATCACGGCCTCCTCGGGTTGGGGTGTGCAGCGGGTGTGTACCTAGGTCAGTCGGAGTACGCCTGCCAGGGAATCGCCTGCAGCCGACCGCCGCGCCAGGCGTGAATCCGCAGGACCGGCGAGCGGCCTGGCGCGCCGAGTTTGCGCCCGGCAATCGGCAGCAACGTGGATTTGCTCGGAAACAGCGACTCGATCAGCTGATAGTCCTGCAGACTCGGATCGGCTTCCGCCAACGGGCAACGCGGATTCTGGTTGCAGTTGCCGCACGCATTCTTCCAGCCGTGCGTGTGGTAGACGGTCTGCACCGTCTCGCCGAGTCCGCGCAGCTCGGCAATCTGCGCGGCTGCGGCCAGCGCTGCCGGATCAAACGTGAACCGCATCGTATCGCCCGCATGCCGGTGATCGTCCACGCTGGCCGAGAGCACCGTCACGATGCGCGTCGTGGTACCGGGCAAGGCTTGGTCCAGTCGGATCATCTGTCCCAGGACCGCTCCACCGGTCTCGCGTGTGTCGGCCTCACAGCACTTGCGCAGGGTGTCTTCGATCAGCGTCTGGTTGACCAGGACCGGTCGATCCGCCAGCAGTCGGCCAGCCCCGAGTGTCCTCACGCCACATGCCGCGAGCGACCGCGCTGCAATGCAGGGAGTCGGAAAGGGAGCCAGTCGCAGCGTCGACGACCGGTCGCACGCCAGCGCGAGCAGCATGCTGTAGACAGTCTCTTCCGGACCGACCGTCTTCTGATCGCGCAGCAGCTGCAGCTGTCGCTGGGCTTCGCGAAACCAGCGGCCATGGGGAAACCGCTGCACAAAACGCATGGTCTTTCCTCGACGGCGAGCCGCCAGCGTAATCTCGAGGGAACCGATGATTGGCTCCCGCACCCAGTGCGGCGTGATCTGCACCTGCAGCGCATCGGGCGCGGCCGGGAGGCGACCGGCGAGCACACCCCACAGACTCGCCTCTTCCACCAGTTCGGCGACATCACCGTCGGCGGCGGCGCTGTAGAGTGGCATGCCGGTCAAGTCCGGTTCGCGCCGTACCTCGTGCAGATAGGCAAATGTCTGGTCCAGTTCGATCTCCACCCACATGCTCCCAGCGCAGGGTGTTCGTACGGCGGGCGGCGGTGTGTCCGGCGCGCGCGACCGGCGACGCCGCGCTGGGCCGCGCGGCGACGCGCCGGTCGCCTCACCTACCTGCCGCCGGCACTCACTTCCGGCATCACGGTCCACTCGCGGTCCGCCTCCGGGATGTCGCTCAACTCCGTTTTGCTGTCGAGCTTGACTCCACGGCTGAAGGCGGTCCAACGCAGACCGTTCTGGCGGATGCGCATGGCGTCGAGGTAATGTTCGACCGCCTGACCGACGGTATGCCGGTCCGACAGGCCATCCGTTCCCACCTCGGCTTCCAACCGCTTCTGCCGGCTGAGGTCCGACATGGCGATACGACGTGTGGCAGTAACCATGTGCGTTCTCCTGGGCCAATGTCACCGGGCCAGTTCCCCCGCCCCGGTCCATGCGGGTAGTTCCACGTCGGAACAGAATGCGGCAATGTACAGCTCGACCACGCGCGGTTCGGCGGCCAGGATGTCCAGCCGCGTCGCCGCCAGGCGCGCCGCATGAGCTACGGCGCGGGCAGCCTGGTCAAGCCAAGGCGTGTCGATTAATTCTCGATGGAGGCGTGTTTCGGCGATCACGGCGTCCGCACGCACGACCAGCCGCGCGTGACGCAGTTGATCGTTACAGCGCACCGCCTGGTCGGCGATGGCTTGCACGGCCTTCGCGTTCCGCGCTGAAAGCGTCAGAACGTGGCGGGTCAGACTGACCACTGTCGGCTCCAGGGTGACCCGCACCGGCACCGCGTCGCCGCGCAGACGCGGCCGCAGCTCCCAGCCGTCCTCCCGTTCCACCACCCCCTCCGCCGACCACGACAACTGGCCCAACGCCCGCTCCAGCTCACCGCGCTCGATCGCCCTGTCGACTCCCATCGGCATGCCCGGGTTCATGCCGAGCGCCTGGCAGATGCCTGTGCGGACGACCTGCAGTGTCTGAGGCAGATGCCGGGCACCGTTCACCTGCGTGTCGGCCACAATCAGGCGGCGCAGCGGATCGCGCGCATGCCGGACGTTGCCCGGCAGCAGACTGCTGGCCTGGAGGGCAGCTAGGCAGTCGGGCGGCGCGGCCGCCTCGGCACGGAAGCAGAGGGTACCATCCGGCGCCAGGCAGATCTCCGCGACACCTGTCCCGAGATCCAACTGCCAGCGTCCGCGCCCGTCGACACAC
The DNA here is from genome assembly GCA_025459265.1 of Pirellulaceae bacterium. GTDB lineage: Bacteria > Planctomycetota > Planctomycetia > Pirellulales > Pirellulaceae > JAAYDI01. The sequence goes on from JALOQX010000064.1 coordinate 18,510, forward strand.
CGCCCGTCGACACACTGCCGCGCGAATTCACCCAGCAGCCCGCCGACGTTCGACATATCATGACCTCCGGACCGCTTGAACCAGGTCAATACCGTCGGTGCTCGATCGTGGTCACACATGGTCATCGTTTCTCCTCCCGTCTCACGGCGGCGATTCGTTCCGCGCGGTCAGTACAACGGCTCCACAGGCTCCAGTCCGTCGAGCGCGTGCGGGTCCAACGCGAAGTAGGCCGCGGCCTCCAGATCAAATGGCTGCGACGGCTGCCGATCCTGATAGGACAGAATCGGGTACAATCGCGTCTCCAGCAGCAGGTCCAGCGGAAACGGAAACAGGCCGGTCGGCAAATTGCCCAGGCAGACAAGCGAACCATGGCGTCTCGAGGCGTTGGGATGGAAGAACGCCAGCTCCGCATCGACCTGGACCGCCACATGCAACCCACCGGGGTTGTGGAACAGGTCGGAACGGTAGTGGATCGCGCCGCGAATCGGGCCTGGCATCAGTTCGACCGCCGCGCCGGGAGCGAGCTTGCGCTTGTACGGACGGTCCACCTCAAAGCGGAACACGCGCGGTGCCGGGCCTGGTTCTGGCGTGACGGACAGACGCTTTGTCCTGCGCAACAGCCCATCACGGCACTCGGCCCAGTTGTTGGCGAAGAACTCATCGGTAACCACCGCCAGTGGTGACTCATCCCGACTCCGCTGCCGATCCTGCAGCATCTCCCGCACCCTGTGCAGGAACTGCTCCCATAGGACCTCGTCAGTCGACTGAAAACCGTCCGTTGCCATCTGTTGCCCTCTCGCGCCAGAGTATGCACCATCTCAGCCCACGTCATGCGACGCTTCTGCAGCCATTCCTGGTTCGCACCCGACCAGCAACATCCTCAGCGGCGGCCGATCTTCACTGTGGGCAATGACCAGCGCGCCCGACGGCAGGCCGAGCGCGTTAAGCGCACAGTCGAGTATGCCCAGCCGAGCGGCCTGCTCGATACACATCAATTCCGTCTGCGTCTCCGTCAACCAACTCATCGCGCGGCCACAGCGCGGACACGCCGGAGCCACGGCACGATCCGAGCCGACGGCGTCGCGCACCATGCCGCACTCGCAGCAAGCCTGCACGTTGAGCGGCAAGAGGTAAGTTTCCAGGGCCGTGACACGTGCCGCCAGCGTCTGCTGAGCCACCCAGAACAGCTCACGCAGCGTTCCCCTCTCCGCCGTGACGTTCGTCTCGAGGCATTCCCACACGTGATGGCCACTCAGACAATCCGCCGATCGCTCCAGCCGCAACTGGATCATCTGGAAGTTGGTCCAGTCCAACACGTACTCATGGCCCCGCACCGCATCGCGGTCCGTGCCGACGACCAGGCGCTGCGCGAGCGAGAGGGCGAGCCCGGCGGTGGCAGCCGCGATCGCGCCTCCCGCGATCGTCGGCGGCCGGGAGTTGTCCAATTCTCCCTGACAGGGCGTGCGCGCGGGTCGCCCGAGAAAGTGCTCGACCGAATACGCACAGACCTGGCACGCGTGTCCCGAGGCGGCGCTGGAACACAGAACTCGCCCCAGTTCTAATTCCCCGCTGCCGTCGACCGCGCAGCGGAACAACGGTCGGGCCAGCCCGTTACTGAGTTCCGTGAGCGCCCAGGCGAGGCCGGCATCGTCCGTACAGTCGAACCAGATGTCACACGCCTGCAACGCACGCATCCCGACCTGGCGTACATCATGGCAGTAGCCGGTGGCGTGACCCGGCCGAATCGCATCGCAGCTTGTCACGAGCGCCGCGACCTTCGGCACGCCAACGCGGCAGCGCTGCGTGCCCCGATTCACCGCTTCGCCCGTATCCGGGTCAAATACCGTCACGTGAGCGCCCGACAACACGGCCTCTTCAGCCAGTCGCCAGCCGATCGTGCCAGCCCCGATGACGGCGAGGCACGTACGCGTCCAGCGCGCAAAATCACCCCCGCGGAAGTTGTGCGTTTGCGCGACGCGGGCCAGCCCTGCCGCGGCACCCGCGCCGGACTCATCCGCGGTGTGTGAACGGACGGAGACCATGGATCAGGTCCTTTCGCGCTACAGGGTCTGGGGGGCGCCAGGCAGGCCGGCCCGGCCGATAACCGCATTGCATGCATTTCATCAGCGGATTCCGCTCGACGACGGTCTCCCAGGCGGCCGCCGCGTACACCCGGCCGCAGGGCGTCCCGGGCACGCCGGGACAAATCACCATCTCCTGACCTTCCTCCAGCCGGGACTTCGTCAACGCGCAACGCACCTGCGGGCCATGCTCCGCAGCACGGTAGTGCGTCCGGACGGCCGCCGACTCAGCCGAAATCCAGAACGTGGTTCCCGCGATGGCAAGCTGATCGGCATGCCGCAGCGGCAGTAGTCCGTCGCCGACAGGACAACCGTTCAGCGCCACCCAGACACGGGACGCTGCGGCATTGACGAGCGCCGCAGCGATGACAAGATCCCGCGGAGCGATCGGCAGGATCGTCACGACGCCGCATCGCGCCAGGCGGTCGTGCCGGATCAGCACGCCGTCTGGACTAACCGAGGCGGCGTCGTCCAGTGCGATTCGCTCGAGATCGGAATCGGTGCTGGCCCACCAGAGTGATACGGCTGTTACCGGCGACTGGCTCATGCTGGGGCTCCCTGGGAGCTGCTCCTCCCACACGTAAGCGTAGTGATTTTTCCCAGCACGTCGATTTCGTCCGACTTGCCCGTCGCCGTCTCCTCCAGCATGTGCGCGATGATAGTCTTGAGAGTGGACGCGATGTTGGGCACGCAGTGTGCCTCTGTGGTGTGCACGAATCGTTCCGCGTGGAACGGGAGATTGGCCTGCCAGGGCCGCATCCGCTGCTATCCGCCACAGCCGCGCGGGAGTCCGCTCTCGCAGCGTCCGAGTTCGACGTCATTGCATGAAGCTGCTCTGCACGTCCGTCAATCTCTCCGTCCGTCCACCTGGTCCCTTGGCACCCGTCGGTCGTCCGGCCCTGGAGACTGCTCACCCACGACCGACGAGTGTAAATCCCGGGCCTCCCCGAAGACGTGCAGCCATGCCGACAGGACACACATTCGGATCGGATCGAAATGGTTCAGAGTGTGGTAATCCACTCCAGCACGTCCGCGAACGCTTCGTCCTTCAGGTCGGTGGCACGGTCCTGATCGTCGGGCTCGTTGAAGAAGAACCAGTCGAGTCCCGCCGAACCTGTGAGCAAGTCACACGCGCCGTCGTCCAACACCGTATTCTGCTGGTCAGGTGTCGAACTGTGGGCGATGAGGAAATAGCCCTCGTTCGCGCGCGGTACCTGCGGATCATTTTGCCGGTTTGTCAGGTTCTCGATGCGGTCGTAGTAGTCCCGGGTCGAGGTCCATTCTTGTTGAATTGCCCGCAACGCCGCGTCGAGGTCGCTGAACGTCAGATATCCAGCGATCAAGATGTCATCGTCCGCATTGCCGACGATCCGGTCCGAGCCCGTACCTCCGATGAGTAGATCGCGACCGCTGCCGCCCACTAACAGGTCGTCGCCTTCTTCGCCCAGCAGCACGTCGTGGCCGGCGCCGCCCTTGAGATGGTCGTTCCCGGGGCCGCCATAGAGCCAGACATTCTGCGTAACGCTGCCCGCCGTCTCGATTCTGTCGTGGCCCTCCATTCCCCGAACGATCAGTCGGCGGTTCGGCGCAAACGTGCCGCGCGGCAGCCGGTTGACCGCCACCGCGACTTGTCCCGCCGCGCTCCCGGGTCCAATCACAATCTGGTCGTCACTTGCGGTCCCTGTCACCGCCAGCGTGAGTCCGTCGATTTCGAGTTTTTGAGCAAAGGATGCGCCGTCAGGAAACACGACGGTGACGAGATTCGCACCGACAACATAATCTCCCGTGTCGCGGTCCTCGACGTTCACAGTCCCTTCCGCTGCCACATTGTCGACTCCGCGCTGGACACTGCCGCTTAACGCAGTCACGTACACGTTGCCAGTCACGTAAGTAACCAAGGCTCCCCCGCCAGCATCGAGAGCGTGGAGCATGCGATCTTCAATGCGGTAGTGGGATACCAGCGTCTGGCCGTCGACCTGGTATTGATTCCCAATCGCGGTTACAGGGCTGCTGCCGAGGCTGCGAATGAGGTCGCCCGCACCCCAGACATTGAGAGTATTCCCTCCCCCATCGTCGCTCGTGCCCAGGTCCAAGCTGCCGCCCACGATTTCGACCGCCGCTTGTGATCCGTTGGTGGTCTCCTCGATCGTGCTCTCGCGGATCACGAGCTCGCCGCCCCGGATGAGAATTGTCGGCGCGTCGGTACTGTTCACGAAGGTCGCGGCGTAGACGATCAGCTTCCCTGACTCAAGCGTCAAAGCCGGTGACCCGCCGACGAAGACGACCGGTTTCTTTCTCAGGTTGTTGACCACGAGTGTCACATGGTTCGGAACCACGACCTGGCTCAGGCTGTACTGCCCTTCTTGAACGTCGATCACGATCGTTACGTCCGTGACTTGATCGGACAGACTGCTGCCGATCGCGTCAATGACCGCGTCAAGCGTTTCGTCTGAGTCGACGGCCATCACAACCTCGGGGGATTCGCTCGAGGCAATCGCAGTTGCCACAACGTCGCTGATCTCCGCGGCGATGCTGTCGGGGTCCACCTCGACCAGGATGGTATGCGTGCGCTCGGAACTGACAGCGCCGTGCTGATCAGATGCTGTCACACGCACGGTGTACGTGCCGGTGCTGGTGTAGGCATGATTCCATGGCGTGCCGCTGCCGTTTCCAGGACTGACCGGCACGACGTCCACCGGCGTGTTGTCGCCCCAATGAACCCAGAATGTGAAGCCGGCGGCCTCGTCATCGGCAGAAGGATCGCTCGCAAAGAGTATGAGTGTGCGGGTCAAGCCGGTACCTTCGTCGACGACACGCACGGTGGGGGCAACATTGACGCTGACGACGGTCAGGACGACATCGTTGTCCTGCCCATCCACACCCAGGTAGCTGATCCTAAACCCGTAGCTGCCGATCGTAATGATCTCGCCTTCGGGCAAGTTCGCAAACGTCCCCAGTACCGGATCAATGCTCTCCTCATTGTTGTTGTCAATGATCGTGAACGTGTCACCAAGTTCGGGAATGAAGTCGAGCAATTCCACCGTCACAGTTCCCGCTAGGTGCACCGTTCCATTTACTGTGAGTTGATCAAACTCTGTTCCGGCGGCAGAACCTCCGATCTGAATGTGCAATTCCCCGCCGAACTGCTGGTCAAAGGGTCCCGAGATTTCCAGCCTTCCGAAGCGGGATTCCCGCGTCTCCGGCTCGATCAGACCGGCGTTCATGACACCTCCGGATAGTGTCCCGTCACCCACCAACTTTCCCGCCTGAATGACGAGAGGCCAGGTAGCCACGACCATTCCACCATCGAGAATTGTCTCTCCGCCGGTCTGTAGAAAAGATCCCGCAAACCCCAACGTACCGCTTTCGACGGACACGATCCCTGCGTTGTGGAACTCGACGGCGAGGGTGGTACCTCCCGTGCCGGCCGACTTGACCAGCGTCCCGTGGTTCTCCAGGCGCGCGGCGGGACCCTCGT
>JALOQX010000280.1 GCA_025459265.1 Pirellulaceae bacterium
GACGCACCGGAGGAATGGACGTATGCGGTCGCGGCGCCGCTGGTCCGCCTGCGTGGCCGAGTCCTGGGAATCGTGGGTCTGGGCCGGATCGGCACGGCGGCTGCGCTGCGCGGCAAGGCGCTGGGCATGGACGTGGTGTTCTACGATCCCTACAAGCCGGACGGATACGACAAGGCGCTGGGGATACGGCGGGCGGAGACGCTGGAGGAGCTGTTGCGGCAATCGCTGGCGGTGAGTCTGCATTGCCCGTTGACCGACGAGACGTACCATCTGATCGATGCGCAGGCGATGGCCCTGATGCCCGTGGGTTCGTACGTCGTCAACACGGCGCGCGGCGGCGTGCTCGACTGTGCGGCCGTTCCCGCAGCGCTCGCGTCCGGTCACCTGGCCGGCGCCGGGATCGACGTGCTGGAGCACGAGCCGCCGCTGCCGGGCGATCCGCTGGTGGCTGCCTGGCGCGATTCGCAACATGCGGCGCATCACCGCCTGATCCTCAATCCGCATCTGGCGTGGTACTGCGAGGACGGGCGACGCGAAATGCGCCGCAAGGCGGCAGAGAACTGCCGCCGCGCGCTGCTGGGCCTGCCGCTGCATAACGTGGTGAACCTCTGATTGGGGCGGCGTGCAGCCGGGAACATTCGGGGGTCGGGGGTGGCAGGAAGTGAGTTCGCGGCGCGCTGCGGCGCCGGGGCTCGCCGCGTACGGCCCCGGCCAACCCAGGAGGAGACATTCCCGTAGTCACGCGGTTTGATTTAGAATGGAAAGGCGGGCTGCGCTGCGGAGGGCACCCCACGGGGCGGAATGAGACATTCCGTCGAAGTACCGCGCGAACGTCGTAACACTCGAAGGGCTCGATGTCTATGCCATCTGTCGGCCTGCGGTTACGGCTGGTCGTGCCCTTGGCCTGGGTGCTCATTCTGTACGGAGCGTTCTGCACGTATATCACGGCCCGGGCACGCCATTCAGAAATGATGGCGGAGGCGACTCTCAGCACACTGCGACTGGCCGGTACCGTCCGGCGCAGCACGCGGCACGCGATGCTGCAGTCGCGTCGCGATGACATTCTCACGATGGTCGCGGAAATCGGCGCGCAACCGGACATGGACCACGTACGGATCTTCAACAAGGAAGGCGTCATCGCCTACTCGGCCGACGCGAGCGAAATCAACCAGGTGGTGGATCGCCGGGCGGAGGGGTGTTACCAGTGTCACGCCTCGGACCGCCCCGCCACGACGCTGGATGCCGCGGAGCGCTCGCGCGTGTACGAATCGTTGAGCGGGGCACGCACGTTGGCTGCGATGGAAGTGATCTACAACGAGCCCTCGTGCTGGAGTGCCGCGTGCCATGCGCATCCGCCGGAACAGCGTCTGTTGGGGGTCATCGATGTTGGCACGTCGCTCCGGGAGGCGGATCAACGCGTGGCGCGGACGACGCGCAATACGGTGCTCGTGGGTGCCCTCTCGACCGTGATCATCTGTGGCATTGGTACGCTGATGGTCCAGCGCATGGTCGTCAAGCCGGTGCGCAGCCTGTTGGCCAGCACGCAGCGGGTGGCGGCAGGAGATCTCGACTGCAGGATGCCGGTCACCAGTGCCGACGAAATTGGCCAGTTGACCCGTTCGTTTGTGGCGATGACGGAACATCTGCAGGCGGCCCACCGCGAGTTGCGCGGCTGGGCGGATAAACTGAGCGAGGAAGTCGCCGGCAAGACGCGCGACCTGCAGCGGGCGCAGGCCCATATCTTGCGGTCGGAGAAACTCTCATCAATCGGGCTGCTGGCGGCCGGAGTCGCCCACGAACTCAACAGTCCACTGACCGGCATCCTGACCTTTGCGCATGTCCTGGCCAAACGTGCCCCGCCTGGCTCCGAAGAACAGCAACAACTGCAGCTGATCGGCCAGCAGGCGGAACGCTGCGCGGTCATCATCCGACAACTGCTCGATCTGTCGCGGGAGAGAAAACCGGAGAAATCGCTGCACGACCTGCATGGCATCATCGAACAATCCCTTGCGCTGGTGGCGCACCAGCGGAGCTTTCAGGCCGTGCAGGTTCACCGCGACTACGATCCGCACGTCGTCGACGTGATGGTCGACGCGAACCAGTTGCAGCAAGTCATCGTGAACCTGCTGGTGAATGCCGGCGAAGCTATGCCGGACGGCGGTCCCTTGTCGATCCGCACGCGGCGGATCCGTCCGAGCACGCTGCCCGTAGCGGGCAGTGACGGAGACGCCGTGCAGATCGTGGTCAGCGACACGGGCGTGGGGATTGCACCCGAGAATGTTCGCCGCATCTTCGACCCGTTCTTCACCACCAAGGACGTGGGGCAGGGTACCGGACTCGGGCTGGCGATCTCCCACGGGATCATTGAACAGCACGGAGGGCAGATCACGGTGGACAGTACGGTCGGAGAGGGCACGACGTTTACCATCACCCTTCCCGTCGGATCGCCGCGCCAATTACTACAGGGAAACGCACCGAGGGACACGTGAAACACGCCACCATCCTGGTCGTCGATGATGAACAGGTCGTGTGCCAGGGGTGCACGCTGCTGCTGGCCGAACGGGGCCACGACGTCAGTACCAGCCAGGATTCGCGGCAGGCCCTGGCGCTGGCCCAGGACCAGCAGTTCGACGTGATTCTCGTCGACCTCAGAATGCCTGGGCTCGACGGCATGTCCTTCCTGCGCACGATCAAGGACGTGCGGCCCGACACCGAAGTCATCGTCATGACCGGCTACGCGGAAATCGCCTCTGCGGTGGCCGCCATCAAGCTCGGCGCGTTCGACTACATTCCGAAGCCGTTCCGTCCCGAGCAGCTCGTCCTGGCGGTCGATAAGGCCCTGCAGACCCGCGACATCCGAGCCGAGAACCGCTACCTGCGCCGCGAGCTGCAATCCCGGTATACGATCGACACGATTGTCGGCAACAGCCCCTGCATGCGAAGCGTCTATGAGCTGATCCAACAAGTCAGCGCGACGAATGTCACCGTTCTCATCCGCGGCGAAAGTGGCACCGGCAAAGAACTGGTGGCGCGCGCGATTCACTTCAGCAGTCCGCGCAAGAGCAACCGATTTGTGGCGGTCGACTGCGGCGCACTTCACGAGAGCTTGCTGGAAAGCGAGCTGTTTGGGCACGCCAAAGGCGCATTCACCGGAGCGACATCAACCAAGAAGGGACTCTTCGAAGTCGCCGACGGCGGCACGCTCTTCCTGGATGAAATCGCCCACACGTCACTCCTCCTGCAGGCTAAACTGCTCCGCGTGCTGCAGGAACGCGTCTTCACGCCGGTCGGCGATACCCGGGAACGAAAGACCGATATGCGACTCGTCGCGGCCACCAACAAGGATCTCGAGGCGATGGTCGCCGAGGGTTCGTTTCGGCAGGAATTGTTCTATCGTCTCAACATCGTGCCCATCACGCTGCCGCCGTTGCGGGCACGTACGGACGACATTCCCGCTCTCGCAATGCACTTCCTGCGGAAGTTCCGCCAGGAGGCCCAGCGCGACGTGCCCGACATTTCGCCGGAGGCCATGCAGCTGCTCATGGACTACCCATGGCCCGGCAACGTGCGCGAACTCGAGAATGCCATGCATCGAATCAGCGTGCTCTGCTCTGCTGCTCTTGTTACGCCCGCCCAGTTGCCGGTGGAGATCGGTCGTCGTCCGTCTCTCTCGCGCTCGGCGGTGCCCACGACCCTGCAAGAGCTGAAGCATCAACGGCAGCAGCTCCGCCGTAAGGCCGTTGAGACTCTTGAGCGGGAGTTCCTCGTTGAGGCCCTCGAGCGCCACCAAGGGAACGTGTCCCGCGCCGCGTCGGAGGTGGGCATGCATCGCTCGAACTTCCAGGCGTTGATGCGCCGTTACGGCATCGAGCGACCCCCACGTGAGGATACACGAGCCACCTAAAAGGGTGCATTTGCTGGCGGGACATGTCGCGAGAAAATGTGCACCGGGACCGCCGCAAGTTCGGTGAGTTCGGCCGGAACGCGAACCAGGACCCGGCAGAGTCGGCGCCGGACTGGGTGTCTTCTCGCGTTGCTAAGCTGTTAACCAGCAGCCTCTTCGCGAAAGTGAGGCGGTACGGGGTGAATGGCTCGACTGACACGGCACGACGATTGCACTTGTCCCAAGGAAACGTGCGACATGGGTTGCCAAGAGCTCACCGAAGTACCGTGGGCGCAGGTGGTCCGTATGAGGTCGTGTGAGAAACGGAACCCGAGCATGACACTCACTGGCTGAAAGGCAGGCTGAGACAATGGTGGCCGCAACACAACGAATCCTGGTGGTCGATGACGAAGAAATCGTCCGCGAGAGCTACCGGCTGGTGCTGGCGGATGCCGGCTATGATGTGCGGACCGTGTCCAACGGCCGGGAGGCGCTGGAGGTATGTCGCGCTGAGCATTTCGACGTGGTGCTGGCAGATATTCGCATGCCGGACATGGATGGTCTGGAGATGTCGCGCGAGGTCGTGCGCGACTTCCCCGGCACGCGCGTGATCGTGATCACCGGCTATCCCAGTCCCGAGTCGGCGGAGCGTGCGAGGCGGTTGGGAGTCTCGGATTACCTCCAGAAGCCGGTGCCCCCCGATCAATTGACAGCGGTGACGGCCGCCGCGCTGGCGCGCCCGCTGCCGGTCCGATGCGAGGAGAGTGAAACGCCAGCCGCGGCACCATCCACGGCGCAGACCGGGCCGGCGGTTGGCGGAGAGATGGGTGCGTCGGCGGCGTCTGCGGGGAGCGCAACGGCGGCCGGCAGGGTAGCGGCCGCGCTGCAGGCGGGGCAGGACATCAGTCCCTTTACGGCGTTCCTGGTCCTGCTTGGATCGCCCTTGGTGGGACTCGCCTATTTCCTCTTGTTCCCCTTCGTGGCCAGTGTCATCGCGATTGCGGTCATTGTGAAGGAAGTGGCCCGGTTGGTGCGACCGGCAAGCAGCTGAACAGCGCAGCCTTGCCCTCAGTCCGCCCTCCGTCCTCCGTCCTCCGTCCTCCGCCCTCTGCCCTCCGTCCTCCGCCCTCTGCCCTCCGTCCTCTTCGTGGTACGATACGGCCTGAGTGAGTCCGAACGGGCAGACACCAGGCCGTCACGGGGGTCGAGGGAGTATCGCGTGGCAGAGCAGTCGTTCGAAAAGCTGGGCGTCTTCTATCTTGGGCGCGTCCGCGACATGGATCGCAACGTGACGACGCCGGAGTATCTGCTGTACGACTCGCGCGATCTGACGACGCACGCGCTATGTGTCGGCATGACCGGGAGCGGGAAGACGGGGCTGTGCGTGGCGCTGTTGGAAGAGGCGGCGATCGACGGCATTCCGGCGCTGGTCGTCGATCCGAAAGGGGACATCGGCAACCTGCTGCTCACGTTTCCCGCGCTGCGCGCCGAAGATTTCCGTCCCTGGGTCGACGAAGCCGAGGCGGCGCGGCAGGGCCAGACGGTGGAGCAGTATGCGCAGCAGGTGGCGGATCAGTGGCGCGCGGGTCTGGCCGAGTGGGACCAGGATGGTGCTCGCATCGAACGGTTTCGCACGGCGGTGGACTTGACGATCTACACGCCGGGCAGCAGTGCCGGCACCGGCGTGACGATCCTGAAATCGTTCGCCGCTCCGCCGCCGGCGCTGCTGGCGGACGCCGACGCGCTGCGCGAACGCGTGTCGGCCGCCACCGCCGGCCTGCTGGCCCTGCTGGGGATCGATGCCGATCCGGTCCGCAGCCGGGAGTTCATCCTCGTCTCGCATCTGCTGGCCCGCGCCTGGCGCGCCCAGCAGAATGTCGATTTGCCGCAGCTGATCGGGCAGATTCAGTCTCCTCCCATGACTACCATCGGCGTCATGGATGTGGACACGTTCTATCCGGCCAAAGACCGGCTGGCCCTGTCGATGACCCTCAACAGCCTGCTGGCGTCGCCGGCGTTCGCCGCCTGGCTGGCCGGCGAAACGCTGGACATCCAGCGGTTGCTCTACACGGCTGAGGGCAAGCCGCGCATCTCCATCCTCTCGATCGCTCATCTGTCCGACGCCGAGCGGATGTTCTTCGTGACGATTCTGTTGAACGAGCTGCTCACCTGGGTCCGCGGTCAGTCGGGGACGTCCAGCCTGCGCGCGCTCTTCTACATGGATGAGGTGTTCGGGTTCTTTCCGCCGGTGGCCAATCCGCCCTCCAAGCAGCCAATGCTCACGCTCCTCAAACAGGCCCGCGCGTTCGGCCTCGGTCTGGTCCTGGCCACCCAGAATCCGGTGGATCTTGACTACAAGGGACTGGCCAACTGCGGTACGTGGTTTCTGGGGCGGCTGCAGACCGAGCGCGACAAAGCCCGGGTGCTGGATGGTCTGGAAGGCGCCGCGGCGCAGGCCGGTTCGGTGTTTGACCGGCCGTCGATCGACAAGATCTTGTCGGCCTTGGGCGGGCGGACGTTTTTGATGAATAACGTGCACGACAAGACACCGGTTGTGTTTCAGACGCGCTGGGCGATGTCGTACCTGCGCGGTCCGTTGACGCGCGATCAGGTTCGCCGGCTGTCGGCCGAGCACGCCGTGGCGGATACACCTGTCCAGCCGACAGCGGCCGAGACACCGGCGGCCGCGTCCGCGGAAGCGGCGCCGGAAGTGGCGCCGGAAGTGACGCCGAGCCCGAGTGGATCGGGTGTACCCGGCGTGCCGGCCGGTATTCCGCAGGCGTACGTCCAAGCGAGTCAGCCGGTGCCGGAGGAATGTCGCCTGCTGTATCGGCCGGCGCTGTGGGGGCGCGGGCGAGTCCATTTCGTCCGTGCGGCCTATCGCGTCGATCACTGGGAAACGCGGCAGCTGTTGCGCGTCGTCCAGCAGGAACCGGATGGGCACTGGTGGGATCAGGCCCAGTCGCCGGGCGCGGCATGGACGACTCGCGAGACACCCGAGGCGGACTGTACCTGGGACTCCCTGCTGCCGAGTCTGGCCGATCCCCGGAAGTACGCGCGGTGGCAGCAGCAGCTCAAGGACGCCTTGTACCGCACGCAGCGCCTGGATCTGCTCCACTGTCCGGTGCTCAAGGAGTTCTCCCGGCCGGGTGAGACGGAAGCCGCCTTTCGCCTGCGACTCGAGCAGCGGGTGCGCGAGCAGCGCGACGCGGCGGTCGAGAAGCTGCGCAGCCGCTATGCGAGCAAGCTGGCGGCGCTCGAGGAGCGCATTCGCCGCGCCGAGCAGATGGTCCAGCAGCAACAGACGGAATACCGTGATACATCGGTCGATACGGCGATCTCCGTCGGAAGCTCGATCTTCGGCGCGCTCTTCGGCCGAAAGGTCCTCAGCCGCAAGAACGTCGAGCGGGCATCGTCCACGGCGCGCCGCGCTGGCCGCGTCGCCCGGGA
>JALOQX010000065.1 GCA_025459265.1 Pirellulaceae bacterium
GGCGGCGGGGGTATCCGCGGACACGGTCGCGCGCGCGGTTCGGCTGGACGCGCCCAGCCGCAGTCTGCTGGTATCGCTCCCCCAACCACAGCAGCGGATCTTGGCCGCGCAGCTGGCCGCCACAGGGCGGCTGCGAACGACCGGACCCGCGCCGCCGGAGGACGCATCATGACGGTGCGGAGATCAGGTAGACCACCGACGCCAACGGCAGCGTGAACCGCGTGCGCGTCTCAAACGTCCGGATGCCGCGTTCCCATAGCATCACGTGCGGATTGCCTTCGTTATGTTACGCGCTCCGACCTGGAGCACGTCGGCATAAGCCGCCACGAGGGGTACGTCTAGTGAACCCCCAAAGAAAAAAGCCCCAACTCCCCTACGGGTCGTCAGGGCTCGAATGTTCATCAGCTTATCCGCACTAAGCTACGTTCACAGATACTCTTGACGAACCGGATGAAAGACATCCAGGGCGCGGGCCCCCTGGGACCCAGCCTCGACGCCATGGACGACTCCCCCCGGGATCCGCCACATGTCACCCGGCCCCAGCGTACGCTGCTGGTCGGCGATCTGGAACACCAGCTCCCCGTCCAACAGCACGCCAATCTGTTCGTGCGGATGGCTGTGGGCCGGCACGACCGCATGGGGCTCAAAGTCGACCCAAGACAACATCAAACGCTCGCCGGCCATCGTGTAGGCCTCCACGCCCGGAAACAACGTGTGGTGGCCACGTTCACCCTGCTGCACAAAAAAATCCGCCATCATGAGTCTCCCACTGATCGTCCACCCGACGATAGCCCAGCCGTCTGCCGCTGAACAGACCCCACCCCGCCAACAGGGCACCTACCGCGAGCCAGCTCAGACGCGGACGAAACGGCTGGCCGCTGCGCGCGTACTGATAGCCCAGGATGTGCAGCGCCACAAAGTACTCGACCAATACGATCACCCACAGCACCGGCACGCCGGCGACAACAGCACAGAAATCGCGCGGGCGATTCGACGGTTCGAAGAAAACCGCGAGGCAGATGATCGACAGATAGTGGATGGCCAGGCAGGCGCACCAGGCGGGCACACCCGCCTGGCGTCGACGCGCACGAGCCAGAAGTGCACCGTAGAGCCCATAGAGGGCAACCATCCCGGTGAAGACCGCCCCCAGCTCCCAGGTACCGGGTGGCGTGCTGCGGGGCGTCAGCATCCACAGGAGCCACACCGGACCGAAGAAACCATGAAACGGCACCAGCGTACCGTGCCCTCCGCCGGCAAGTTCAATGCTCAGCGCGATTGGCACAGCCGTCAGCACCGCGCCGGCCAGGCCGGCGTGCGCCACCGACCATACGACGGATCGATCGACCGATCGCGTGTCCATGGCTGGCGTCCTCACTTGCAGCAGTGGTGTCGGTGGAGTTCCGATCGACGGCGATGCAGAACCACTCCGGCGCCCTACGCCTGTCCCTGCGTCAGTACCAGCGGGCAATCCAGGTGGATACCTCACGGAAATACTGGGCCATCGGTGTCCCTGCCTCCGGGCTCGTGTCGTTGAACTGCGGCGACGCACCGTGGAAGTCCAACCGAATCAAGTTCTGCCAGGTGGTCACACGCAAGTCCTCGAAGGCCTCCGCATCGTCCGTCGGCGGAAGCATCAGCAACGTCGGTCGGATCTTCTCCCAGAAGTCTTCAAAGCTCTTCCCCTTCAACAGGTCGGTGCCTTCGAGTGACTGTTCCGGGCGGATGCGGCGCCGCGCCCTCAGCAGCCACACCATCGCCTGGTAGGTTTCTCGCGCCATGCGCTCGGTGCAGTCCGGCCGGCGATGCGGCTGATCCGGCGCGTGGTGGCCGCCTTCCGGCGCCATGTGGCCCAGCACGTCGCCAAACCTCTGATGCGCAAACGTATCCTGATACACATGCAGGAGGGCGCCGAACATCTCGATCATACCCCAGTGCGCTCGCCGCAGCAGTGCCTGGCGCACGCGCGGGTCGCCCTCGCGGACCCCCTGGCCGTCGTTCGGATCGGGGAAATGAAAGCGGCTCCGCGCCTCCACCCCGGCGCCGGCCGGTCTCGTATTGGCATCGTAATCGGGACGCGTGGCGAAGTACGCGATGGCCAGGGCCTCCGACATCGGTCTACCGCGTGAATTGAGCCACTCGGACGGCTGGTCCAATCCCAGATACCGCGCCAGGTAGTAGTTCATGTAGAAATGGACGTCCTCTTCATACAGTCCTGTCGGATCGGTCTTGTTCACGGGATCGTTCTGAACGTAGCGGTAGAGGTTGGCGTCACCCGCCTCAAAGCCCAGCGGATCTTCGCTCAGGAACCGACCCAGGTGCGGATCGTAGTACCGCGCGCGGTAGTAGCAGAGTCCCGATTCCTCATCGTGTTCCCGACCCGTGAACCCGAACAGGTGATCCACCGCGGCCACCGTCTCGTCGACCCGTTGTCCGAACGCGTCGTACACCAGGTGCCGAGCGATCCGTGCCTGGCCACTGGGCCCGTCCGCGGCCGCCAGATCGCGGACGGTGCCGAGTCGATCCACCAGGGGCCACAACACGTTCGCCGGGGCCGCGTCCGCCGCCAACTGCTCGTCGGCCAGCACCTGATCCACCAACGGACCGTGCAAGTAACGATTGGCCAGGCGACCGTCCGTGAACCGCCAGAGGATGTGGTCGCCGTCGTAGATGTACTGTTCCGTTTCCGCCGGTCCCGACGCGGGACGCACCACCTTGCCGACACGACGCCCGTACACATCGTACGCATACGTGACCGTCTGTACCGGCGGACCGTCGGCCCGGGCTCGGTGGATGATCTCCGTCAGCCGGTTCAGGGTATCCCAGCGGTATTCGGTGACGGCTCCGGTCGCGATTTCCGTGCGGCGCGTCCGGTTGCCCTGGGGGTCGTAAGCGTAGTGAAATTCGCCGTCGGACTCGACACGGTTGCGATCGCCGGTCACATGCACCTGGTCGTCGCGATTCCCGTTGGCGTCGTACGCATAGCACTCTTCGGACAGACCCGGGCCCAGTTCGGCCACCAGCTGACCCCTCGCATCGTAGCGGTAGTCGACCGATCCATCCTGAGACGACACGACACGCGTGACGCGACCGGCGTGGTCGTACTGGTAGCCGTAGCCGGTCAGCACCGCCGCGCCTTGCTGGTGTACGAGACTCGTGAGCCGACCTTGTCGGTCGTAGGCGTAGGCCGATGTGACTACGTGGCGCAGCGGGGCCACCGCTTCGAATCGATCGATACGCGCAGTTTGGCCCGACACCGTGTACTGGAAAGCGACCTGCTTGGGGAGCACCCCTGGCCCCGCCTGTTCGATCCGCTGCACGCGTGCCTGCGTGTCGTACGTGTAGCGATTCTCGACATCACGCATCCCCCCGATCCACGTCACGAGGCCAGCGCGCAGTCCGTCCTGGCGACCGTACTGATTAACCAGCGTCACCGCGGGAAGGCCGGGCAGATCCGCGAGTGTGGAGGTCGGGCGGTCCAGGGGGTCGTAGGTCTGCACGTAGGAACTGGCATCGTCGGCGATCGCCAGCAGCCGTCCCACGGCGTCATAATCGCGGGTGATCGTATTGCAGCGATCCCGGTCCTGGAGCGCGTCGCTGGCTCGTTCGTACCACGCCTCTTCCTGCAGTCTGCCCAGCGGGTCATAACGAAAGCGGCGGGCGCGACCGGCACGGTCGACGGTCAGCGTCAGGTCGCCGCGCACATCATACTGATAGGTCGTGGCGTAAGCCACGCCATCGATCACCACGGTTTCCCGCGTCCGGCGGTCTGCATCGTCGTACGCGAACGACGTGGCGTTTCCCAACGGATCCATCACGCGGGACAGTCGCCCCAGAGCATCGTACTGGAAGTGCGTCGTGTCACCGTTCGCATCGGTCTGGCCGGTGCACAGCGAGCGGGCATCATAGGTGTACCGCACGGTGTGTCCCTCCCCGTCGGTGTGCGCCACGAGGTTTCCCAGCGCATCGTACTGCGCGTAGGTCGTCCCGACGACCTCTGCCACGCGAACCGCGTCGGCGGCCAGACGGCCGGGCGATCCGGTGCCCTGGAGCGTCACCTCCAGACGATCGCCCGTCACGGTCACCACACCGAGTCGCTGCCAGGCACGGCCGCCGACAACGACATCCGCGTGCATCTGCTGCTGATTCACCACGACGCGCGTTGTCGTGCGTGCGGCAGGATCCGTCAGGCGGAACTCGCTGGACGCCGTGTGACTGGGCTGCGGGTCCCAGGTAGCCAGGATCTCGTAGCGACTGCCCGCAGGCAGACCGGCAACCAGCCAGGTCGCGGTCGCCGGCGTGACGGCGACGGCCGCCGCCGTGCGATACGAACCACCGGCTCCGCCCGACTCCGCCTGCCAGAGCCCCTGATACGTCGCCTGCTGGTCATCCAGTATCCGCGCGACCGCGGCACGCCCAGCCGGATGCGGTGGCTGCGTAATCGTCCGTCGTCCCAGGCGGTCATAACCGTAATGTGTGACCGCGCCCGACCCGTCGGTCGCGCTCGTCAGGCGACCGTGCGCATCGTAGGTGAAGAGTGTGGCGATGCCCTGATCCGTGCTGGCCACGGGTCGTCCCAGCGGGTCGTACTGGGTGGTCGTCGTCTGGCCGTCGCTGTCGCGCGTCGCGATCGCGCGTCCCAGCACATCGTAGGCGGTCCATGTTGACGGCAGCCGGCCGTCCACCAGCGGGCCTTGCCGCAGCAACTCGCGGCCGAAGTTGTCATAGTGGTATTTCGTGCGCCGTCCCAGCGCATCGACGATCGCCCGCGTGTCGCCGGCGACCGTGTATTCGTACCGCGTGAGGGGCGCTGGATGATCCTCCGTGCCCGGTCCCGTGGTCGCCACCATCCGCTGCAACGCATCGTAGGCGTAGGTCGTCCAGTAGCCGGCCGCATCGCGCTGGTGCGTCAGGTTTCCCACCGCGTCGTAGACGTAGTAAGTCGTCGGGCGAGCGGCACCCGGCGCGGCCGCCGGCAGTGATTCCATCACCACGCGTCCCGCGGCGTCGTACGCGTAGTCGAACTGCCGATACCGAGTCGGCTCGGTGGGCGCGCTGACCCGTTCCAGCCGTCTGATCACCTGGCCGGCTCGATCGTACACCAGCATCTCTTCGCGCAGCGGCGACCCCGGCGTGACATCCACTCGATGCCACAGCCGGTTCAGTCGATCGTGCTCCCACAGCTCGCTGCGGACCACCTGCGCGCCCAGCTGCTCGATCAGTGACACCAGATTGCCAGCCGCATCGTAATGCTGCACGATCGCCAGCGCGGGGGACGGACCCGACCCGTCCGGGTCCGGCTGCGCGACTCGGATCAGCCGCCCCAGCTGATCGTACGCGAAGGACGTGACAATCCACGAGGCGGTGTCGAGCGGATCACCTTGTTCGAGAGCTTGCAGCGTGCCGTCCCGGTTGTAACGCCATGCGGTGACCGGTGGCCCCAGTGGCCCGGCACCATCCGGGTCGGGCTGGGTCGTGCTGGGGCCGACGCCCCTCGCCGTCCACCGGATCGATGCGGCAGCGGAGTCTTCCCAGATCATCGTGACGGTACGTTGTCACGCGCCACTCCGACCCCGCGCCGCTGCGCTGCTCCGTCAACCGTCCTGCAGCATCATACATCCGATAGGTGAGCGGGGCCGGGTGCTGACCGGTTCCGGGATCCGGGGCGGTGATGCGGGTGAGTCGACCGAGGACGTCGTATTGGTACGTGGTGAGCGCGCCGAGGGCGTTGGCCACGGCGCGCACGTTCCCCAGTGTGTCGTATTGCGTGGTGGTCGTGAACGCGGCGGGCACTGGCGCCTGCGGGGGCATCGGCAGGCCGACCGGGACCGGTCCGCTGCGCACCTGACGCACCTGCTGGTTGCGCGCGTCGTAGTGCGATTCGATCGAGCGCCCCAGCGGGTCCGTGTCCCGCACGACGTTGCCGTTGGCATCATACGAGCGACACGTCACGGGCGCCTGCGGATCCGTCGCCGAGTGTCCACCCGGTTCCGCTTGGGTCGTGCTCGTCAAACGGTTCATGGCGTCAAACGTGCGGCGGGTCCACGTGCCGCGCGGGTCGACCGTTTCCACTGCATTGCCGGCTGCATCGTAGCGATGGGTGGTGACTGGCGGAGCATGGTCGCCCGTGCCGGGATCGGGGTCCGTCTGCCGGATGCGTCGGTTCAACGGGTCGTACACCCACGACGTGACGCGCCCCAGGACGTCCGTTTCAGTCAGTGGATTGCGGTGCTGGTCGTAGGTGAAACGCCGCGTGCCCGTCGCTTCCGGATCGGTGGCCCCGACCACTTCGTGAATGGCTTGCACGAGCCCGACGTGCGGCGCGGTCGTCCAGTACTCGTACTCGGTCGTCACGGCATCGGGCGAGTCGGCCGCGACGATCTGGCGGGTGAGGAGTCCGCCGGGAAGCTGCCCGATGGTGTCGGGCGCCGCGGTGTACGCGAACCGCGTCAGCCGATCGGGCGTGTCCTCATACTGCCGTTCCCGTTCGATCCTGGTCGTCACGTTGCCCCGCGCATCAAACTCATAGCGCGTGCGTCTGCCGGCGGCATCGCGGTAATCACGCACCTGATGGAACACCGGCTCGTGCCACCATTCTTCGTAGGACCCGTCGGCCGTTTCGCGCCGCCGCAGGTTGCCGTGGCTGTCGAATTCCTGGCGTGTAATCAGTGCCGGCAGCGGCGTATCTCCCCCGCCGCCGGCCGGCGCGATCGACCGGTGCACGAGTCCACGAGCATCCCGGTCCCACCGCCAGACATCCTGCTGCGGCGAGCCGGGCACGGGCGGCCTGGCCTCGGCCGTCAACTGGCCAAACGTATCCGTCTGGAATAGCCACGCGTTGCCGCGCGGATCGACGTACGTCGCGCGGGTTTCGACCACCCCGGTCGCTGCGACTTCGCGCGCGCCGACCCGCCCGGTTGCCGGCAACCGCACGACACCGTCCGCGCCGTCCGCGACCGAGGGAATCAGCGACCACACGGCTCCGTCAGGGTTCGTCACCCGCTTGACGCGGCGTGCGGCTGCATCGCGTTCGATGTGCGAACTGAATCCACGCGGATCGCGCACCTGCGTGAGGAGTCCATCCGGACTGTCGTACGCAAACTGAAACTGCGCCCGCGGCCCGCCGTCACCCGGCTCCGGCGCCGTGACGGCCACGACTTGCCCGTCGGAGAGCGTCCATTGCGTTTCGCGTCCGGCAAAATCAACGATCCGGGAGAGCTTGCCGGCGGCATAGGCCAGCGTGGTCGTCAGGCCTCCTTGGCGAACGATCTGCGCCAGCTCGACCGGCACACCATCTCCGTTGGCATCGGCATAACGGTAGAGGACCTGATTGCCCTGTCGATCCTCGCGCGACTCGAGTCGACCCGTCGGTGCGTCGAACCGATAGCGGTCGCCGGCCTTGGTCAGCAGCTGCCACTGGTTGGACTCGGAGTCACGCGTCAGCGTCGCAGTCGACGAGTCGGGGGAGGCGAACTCCCACTGTTCCACCAACATCACGGCGCCGGCCGAGAGGAGTCCGTCGACGTAGTGTGTCTCGTCCAGGCGGCTGCCGAGCGACACGTCGATCGAGTCGGTGGCGGCCAGCGGCGTGTAGAAGCCGAGGCTGCGCCAGGCGCGGCCGGCCATCCACTGCTCGCCGGGCACGTACCGCTGATCGACCAGCAGGGTGCTGGTGGCCGGACGGTGCGCGGAACCACTGTGCACGCGATACACCGCGTTGGACGCCATGAGCGGTGCCGCGTCCCAGTGCACAAACACCTGGTACACGTGCCCGGCTGACAAGCCGCCAAAATGCCACGTGACCGACGCGTCCCGCTGTCGCAGGCCGGCGATGGCCGTGCGGTAGCGGGCACCGCCCTCTCCCGCATTGCCGATCCAATCACCCGGGTCGCTCAGGGTGACGCTGCCGGGCGACGAGTCGCAGCTCTCCAGCAGACGGCCTGGTGTCACCCGCGGCGCCGCGAACCACGTCGTGGCATTGTCGCCGCGCACCAGCAGCGCGCCCGATTCCGTGCGGGCGCCGCGCGGACCTAAGCGCGAGCGGGCAGCCGCCTCATCCGGCGCGGTCAGCCCGTCGGCCAGCACCAGCTGGTGCAATTCGTTGAGCGTCCAGCGCTGGCCCAGCGCGCTCGTGCCCCGGTCGTCATCAACGCGGTTGATCAGATCGACATTCAGGCGTGCCGTGCGGGTCCAGGTGCGCTCCTCCCACTCGGCCGCCACCACCACGTCCGCGTCATAATGTCCGCTGGACAGCCGCTCGCTCAGGTCCTCCGGTCCGACCACGACCAGCCGCAGCTGCCGACCGGGTGCCGCGGCCAGTTGTGCGTCGAGCGTCGTCGCGTCGAAGACACGTGGTTCGCCGCTGAATCCCGCCACGGTACACACGGCGGACAGACGCGTAAGCGCAGCCGTCACCGGCGGCAACGCGACGACGGTCTCCACGATGGGCCGCAGATGGTCGTCCTCGCGATAGCTGGGGCCCCACACGGGCAGGACGACGGCCGCCTGTCCCCCGTGTACATCCACCGTCAGATGGCCGTGCGTCAGCGAGTGGGGGGCGACCCCCAGGTCGTCGCCGGGCGGCTTGGCCTGCACCTGACCAACCAGCGCATCGTTGTCGAGCAGAGAGGCGCTGGCCCAGTTCCCCACAAGCTGTGCTTGCGCGTCGCGGGCGAGGCGATAGCACGACCGATAGAGCGTCCCCGTCGTGAAGACGCCGCCGGGAAGTCCGTCGTTTGGCGTGGCCCCGGATGCCTCGTCGTGCAGCCGGCGGAAATCATCCCACTCGATCAGCTCGAGTGTGACGGATTCATCCCATTCGGGCGCGGCGTCGTTGCGGGGCACGATGGTCAAAACCGCCGAGGAGCTGCCATCCGGAATCCACACGCCGCCGATCTGCGTGTAGGCGTCCCCCACCAGTCCCCGCCCCACGAAGTCGCCATAGCCGAGCCAGACGTCGTAGTCGGCGCGCGCCCGATGCTGCGCGGGATCGATGGCAGCCGGTCCGGACGTGTCGAGCGTGTGTAGGCGATAGAACACCAGCGCGCCACCGCGCGTGTCCGCCGCCTGCCGGCTGATCTCAAACTGCACGACGTCGCCGCGCGCCGGGTCGTCGGTTTCCGCTCCCACCGCATTGATCGCCGACACCCGCACTTCGCTTTCCACGGTCACGCGCACAGTGTCGCGCAAGAGGAAACCGGGGAACAGGTCGGGAAGACTGCCGCCGGCCGCGTCCGCGCGGCCGTCTGGATCGACCAGGACGCTGATCGTGTATTGGCCGGCCACCACACCTTCGACGTACAGCGTGCAGCGGCGCGCGAGCGGATTTCCGGTGAGCTGCTGCATCGTGTACGTGCCTTCCGACCGACGCGGGGCTACGAAACCGTTGCCGGCTGCGAAATAGGACGCAACAAAATGCCCGGGCGACTCCGGATCGTCGGCGGCCCGGGGACGGCGCGGCACCGACTCGTCCTGGCTCCACACCCGGATCCCGTAGCGGGGCACCTGCCGATTCCCGTTGGCGGCCACGGTCGCCTCCAGCGGGTCAGCACTCAGGTACTGAAAACGCAGCAGCGCTCGCCGTGGATCGATGTGCGGCGACAGTTCGACCACCAGGGGCACGAAGCCGACACCCGGACCAGGCTCGGTCCGGTCGTCCGCCGCCGGTCCCGAACCCGGCGCTCCGGTGCGTCCATCCAGGTTGAAGCCGTCGACGAAATCCGGCACAAGATCGCCGTCCGCATCATCCGCGTTCACCACGATCCGTCTGCCGGTGCTGCGCCAATGGTCCTCCACCTGTTCCTCGGCCATCGACTGGCTCGGGATGCCGTGGGGATCGTCGTTGTCCGCGTCGATGTCCAGGTCCGTGCCGACGACCGTAATCTTGACCGCGTCGGACAGCTGGGCGTTGACGGCCGTGGGCGTGAAGCGCGCCGTCAGGTGGCCCGTGCCTTCGTGCAGACCTTCGATGGCCAACGGCAAGGTGTCGCCCATCGGCAATCCTCCGGCACTGCTCACGCCGTCCACGCGGTACCGTTCGCCGGGCCGGACACGGATCCATCGTGCGCCCAGCGGCATCAGGCTGCCTGGTTTCATGAAGGGCCCGGGTCCGTACAGCGCCCAGGCGGGGACCCAGAGCAGCACGCCCTCCGGCACGTCGAACTCGACGGTGCCCGCCACATGGGACACGAACCGGGCCGGGCGCACAGTCTCGTCGCTCCAACTTCGCCAGGGCGTTTCCGACCACGAGTCCCAGGACCACTGCCAGCCCACTCCGATGCGGTGCACAAGTCCGCGATCCGGCTCGTTGTCCGGCACGGTGGTAAGGATCGTGACGGGACGCGCGTGTGGTCCCGCCAACATGGTCCCCGTGCCGCAATTCCGCTCGCTCGTGCCACGATGCACCGCGACCAGCGCACCGTAGGTCTCTTCGAACACGTCCGCGACGCGCGGACCAAGCAACTCCAGGTCGATGCGCGGCGTGGCGGGCGGTGGAGAAGGGGGCGGGGGCGGGGGCGGAACAGTGGGTGGCGTCCCGCTGCCCGGGTCGGGCGGGGGTGGCGTGGCCGGGATTCCGGGCGTCGGTGGATCAAACGGCGGAGGCGCGGGATACACGGGGTCCGGTGGCACCGGCGCGGGAAACACCGGCGCGGGCACGGGAGGTGACGGCTCGGGCCCACTCGGATCACCGGGCACTGAGGGCGGTGGCGGCGGCGGATAGCCCGGCCCTGGAATGCCCGGGTCGGGGAATCCCGGATACGGACTGCCTGGCGGTGGCGGCGGCGGATAGCCCGGCCCCGGTATGCCCGGGTCGGGGAATCCCGGATACGGACCGCCTGGGGGCGGCGGTGCCGGATAGCCCGGATACGGAATGCCCGGGTCGGGGAATCCCGGATACGGACTGCCTGGGGGCGGCGGCGGCGGGTAGGGCGGATAGGGTGGCTCCGGAGTTGGGTAGATCGCGCCAGGAGGCGGAGTCGGGTACCCGGGATACGGCAGGCCGGGATCGGGCGGTGCGGGGTAGGGACTTCCCGGCGGCGGTACCGGTCCGGGATAGTCTGGGCTGGGGTCACCGACGCTCGGCGGCGACGGCAGCGGGTACTCGGCATACGGCGGTTCCACCAGCTGCGACGCGGCGGACTCGGCAGCGTCGAGCGCCCGCGTGTCCGCGGAACCGGCGGGGACGGTCGAGCGGTTGTCGACGGTGACCTGAAACGACGGCCAGGTCCCATCGGCCAGCCGGGCGGCGAGGCCTTCGCGATCGCGCGCGGTGATCGTGACGGTGGCGGAGCCAACGAACCCGGGCTGAACCGTCGGGCAGTAGAGCAGGAAGCTGTGCGCATCGATCGTGGGCGGGGCCTGGAAGACGCGCGAGTCCGAGACGGCCACCGAGTAGCTGAGATACGGTCCGTCCTCGGCGTCGTTGAAGTAAGGTCCCGCCGCGTTCTCGTAGAGATGCTGATGCCACAGGTCTATGACGACCAAGGGTGCTTGACCGGTGTCCAGGGTTTTGTGTGCACGGTCGGGCAGTCGTCGCGCCACCGGCGCGTCGTTGACCGGCTCGACCAACACATGCAGCGTGGTCGCGACCTGGCCCCCGTGGCTGTCGTGCGCCGACACGGCGTAGGCAACGTAGCCGTATCCATCCGGCGAGGCCTGCAGCGTGAGGATTCCGTCCTGGACGCTCGCCGAGGCGATGGGATTACCGGCGTCGCTGGCGTCGAAGGGAACCGCACAATAGGCCAGCCTGCTGGCCGCCTCCTCGGTGTCCTGGAAATACAGGGTCAGGTCGAGCGTCGCCGATTGTCCTTCCTGGACGGTCAACTCAGGCAGGCCGGCGCGCACGGCCGGGGCATCGTTGACCGCTACCGTGGTCACGGTGAGCGTGTCGGTGGCGAACTCTCGCGAGTCGAGTTCCTCGGCCCGCACGGTGATGCGGGCTTCACCGTGCTGGTCGGGGAGCTGTTGGACGCGCAGGTACCACGAGTCCGTGGTCGCCTGCACCAGCGTGGTGCGGGAGTTGTCCACGACGGTGAACCCCAGGAGTGCGTCCCGATCCGACTCGAACACCTGGCGCAGGTCGACGACCGTATCGTGTCCATCTTCCCAGGTGTACTGCTGTCCCAGCGGCTGGAGCACCTGCACGGCCAGCAGCTGGCGCGGCTCCAAACGTTCCAAACGGCAGACGCGCGAGGCGCGGCGGCGGGCAGACCGGCGTCGGCCAGCCGAGGTGAGGGTCGGTCGTGGCATCGTCATCCTCCAGGAACGATGTCACGCAGTGCCTGCCGGCACACCAAGACTCTGCCGCAAGGGGCGCGAGCAGGACCCGAACGGGCTCAGCCAGCCGGCTCGAATCCGCGGGCGGTCAGCACTACAAGACTCCGTTCGCAGCCCGCCCGAAACATGCACTGGGAAACGTCACGGTACGCGGGAGAGGCCCAGGGAGCGTCTCTCCACTGGTCAATCAATCACCAAAACTCGCCGCAACCCCGCACGCAATCCGGGAAAAATTCCGGAATCGTGCGGAGGGCAACGGCGCACCGCGCGCCGGACAGTTCTCCCCAACACGAATTCTCGCCCAGGCACTGTTGCCAAGGCGTGGCGCGATATGGTAGCTTGAGAGTCAGCGGCGTGATGCCCGAGAGTGTGTCACAAGACAAATATTTGCTCACTCTGGCACGCCGCTTTTTTTGTCGCCGCGCAGGGCCAGTCGACGCAGCCAGACGTTGCGGAACTGCAGCGGGCTGCCGTGTCCTTGGAGCACCAGCGGCAACTCAGCCGCGTGCGGCTCATAGGGCACAATCTCGCGGTGGGCCATCTGGCCCATGATCGGCTGCTGCAGGTGCACCAGCACCCCGTTGTGCAACAGAGTCACCAGGCCGGGTGCAGCCAGACGGTCACCATCAAACGCGGGCGCCGTGAACACCAGGTCAAACGCCTGCCACTGGCCCGGAGGCAGGCACGCGTTGACCAGCGGCGGCGTCTGACCGTAGATCGACGCCGCCTGCCCGTCCGGATAAATCTGCTCCGGGTGCGCATGCCACGAATCAAAGATCTGGACCTCATACTTCCCCATCAACAACACGCCGCTGTTGCCGCGATTCATGAAATGGTCCGGCGGATCCGTCGGCGTCCGGAATTCCAGATGCAGCTGGCAGTCGCCAAATGCGTCGCGCGTCTCGAGCGATTCGTGGCCTGCGGTAAGCACACCGTCGGTGATGGTCCAGGACGACGGTTTCCACTGCGTGAGATCGCGACCATCAAACAAGACGATCGCATCCGACGGCGGCGGCGCCGGCGGCAACGGTGAGCCCGGCTCGCGGGGGATCACGATCGGCGGAATCGGCCGGTCCGGGTCGTGCACGCGGTAGCGATTGTCGGTCCAGGGCATGTGCGGCGTATCCACGTACCCCACGATCGTCCCGGTTGTCGTCGGACGGGTCACGAGACTGTTCTGAGCGTGAACCATGGCTGGGCGAAAGAACGCCCCGATCGGCATCACCATCAGGGCGGTCAGGCCGGTGTTCACCACGGTGCGATACATTCTGAGGTCCTTTCACTCAAACAGCACGCCGGCATACCCCACCACGCGGTGCACATCGCCACTGACTTCACCGCTCGTCGCGTACCCCACGCGTTCGGCACGGTGCACGGCGTTGAGCGACCGGAGCGCGGACAAGACCATCGCCGCCGGCATCATGCCGCACATCGAGATGCGCTGCTGCAGACACGTGCCATAGAGCCGATCTGGATCAAGTGCGTCGATGGCATCCAGGGCCAGCGCATCGAGTCGCCGCGTCTCACTCTCGTCGGCGAAGTGGTTCATGTCGCTCGAGATGATGAACAGCAGCGCGTCCAGCCGGTCTCGCGCGATCTCGGCCATCGCGGCGCCGCACAGGTGGATGCGCTCCAGATCCGCGCGTCCGATGGTGATGGCCACCAACTGCGTCGCGGGGGCCAGCCGCGCTATGATCGGCAGCAGCACTTCGATCGCGTGCTCCTCCGCATGCGGCACATGATCCCACACGAACCCAGGAACTTCCGCCGCAAACTGCTGGCTCAGCTCGCCGTCGACTTCCATGCTCCCACCCGGGAACAGCCATCGTCGCCACGGCGCCACCGCAAACGGCGCACCGCCGGCACGATGCTTCGGACACAGCACGACCACCGTCGGGGGAAACGCAATGCGCGACAGGACCTCCGCCGCCAACTGGCCCGAGTACAGCCAGCCGGCATGGGGCACCAGCGCCGCCCGCCACGGACGCGCCGGCGGCAGGTCGCCCGAGAACCATCGCGTCAGGGCCCGTGCCACACGGTCCGGCTCGCCCGGGTAGAACGTGCCGGCCACGACCGGATCGCGATTGGCCAGACTCATCACGGCGCTGTCCATCACCACGCCTCCCCCAGTGAGTGACTCTACTTCTATACCGCGCCGCGGCACCCCGCAACATGCCCCTCGGCCCGGTCTCGACTTGTACACGCTCGGCGCGGACGCCCCGGGTCCCTCCGTCAACCGACCGCCGCGCGGCGGCGTGCCGTCTCCCGCGGTGCGGACGAACCGAGCGCCCGGCGGTAGGCACTCTTGTAGCCGTACTGGATCGCGAACCAATCGGCAAAGCGTTCCCGATCAGTGTAACTCCGGTTGCGATCGTCCAGCAAATGCCCCAACTCGTGCATGAGTATGTTGTTGAGATAGAAGTCCCGGATTGTGGCCGGCGTCCAGACCAGCCGCCATTCGCCCGCCTCGGCCTCCTCCCAGCGCCCGCCGTACATCTCGGCTTCCCGTCGTTCAGCCGCCAACGGGGGCCGGGAAAAATACTCGATCAGCGTGTCCTCGACCGGATACAGGTACAGGGCACTGCCCCACTGCATGCCGTAACAGGGGAGCGTGCGTTTCTTGCGCGTCATGCGGCTCAGCTGAATCACGCGCAGCCGTTCGAGCATGTGTGGCGGAAGCGCGGCCAGCCGCTCACGAATCGTCTCGGGCGTCACGACATGCCGATACCCGTCGCCAGGTTCCTGCACCACGACGCGGTAATCCCGCGGCGCCTCCACCGACGGTTCATACCAGTCTTCCGGCGGCAAGTACGGACAATGCAGGCGTTCCCATCCCCGCGCGCGCTTGCCATGGGCGAAACTGCGACGCGATCGCGTGGAACGGATTTGCTGCAGGCGACGCTCCGGCGTGCTGTGCGGGAGGTGCGGACGAAAACCTCGGGACATGGCGCGCTCAACGTCAAGGAGGATCATCACTTCCTGTCCGTCAGTTCCTTCAATTTCATGCTAGAAACGGACTGCGTGAAAATTCAAGTGAACAGCGCAACTTCTTATTTATAAACATGTTATAGACTGCATTCCGGTACCGGTCGCGCAGTCCAGCCGGGTCGCCGCGGACCGCCCAGGGCCGGCGCACGGGCCCCGCAGAGATGGATCGATCCCGCGCTGACGCGTCAGTCGCGCGGGCGGACGATCGGTCGCCGGTCAAGCGCACGCACCGCTGAGTCTTCGCGGATCGACGCCCCAGACGACCACCAGCGGATCGCCAACACGAGCGCCACCGTCAAGCCGATGGCGGCGATGCCCAGCACCAACACGTAGACAAGACGACGCGGGTGATCGCGACGCTGGTCGATCGCCGCGCGCGGCCGCCGGCTGCTGGGTCCGGTGGTGACGATTTCAATGCCGAGATCCAGTCGGCCGCTGTCGCTGCCGTCCATCTGGTCCTCCGGCTCTTCGGACGACGGCTCCCGCAATTGAATGATGGGGGATGCGGGACCGCGGTCCTCGCGCGTGGTCGCTCCAGCCGTCGCCGCGATGGTGGCGTGTGCCGCGTCGGGTGTGGTGGCAGGCAACGGCTCGAGCACGTGGCTGCCGACGCGATGACGGCCTTCGGACGCAGTGACCGGGATGTCGCACCGTCCGGCGCTGGTCGCGGCCACGCCGATGGCCGCTGGTGCGGGCGGAAGGGGCACGGCGGGCTGTCGTTCGGCCAACCACCGCTCGAGGACGTCCGCCACGTCACGCATCGTTTGATACCGCTGCGACGGATGTTTCTGCATCATCTTGACGCAGATCTCGACCAACTCGGGTGGGCAGTCGGGTCGATCGCGGCGGATGTCCGGCGGCATCTTCGTCTGATGGTTGGCGATCCGCTGGGCCAGCGTCCCGGTCGGGAACGGGGGATGTCCGGTCAGCAGGTAGTAGAACGTGCAACCGAGGCTGTAGATGTCCGCACGGGAATCGACGTCATGGCTGCTCAGAGCCTGTTCGGGCGCCAGGTAATCGGCGGTACCCAGCACGTTTTCGTTGTGCAGCAACGTGAGGGATGCTTCGCCATCGCGGGAGAACAGGGCCAGCCCGAGATCGAGGATCTTGATCGTGCCGTGTTCGTCCCGCAAGAGGTTGGCCGGCTTGACGTCCCGGTGGATCAGACGCCGATCGTGGGCGTACTGCAGTGCGTGCGCCGCCTGGGCGATGTACGCGGCCGCCGCCTCGTATTCGGCCGGTCCGTCACGCACGACAAGTGACTGGAGGTCTTGGCCCGCCACGTATTCCATGACCAGGTAGTGGATGTCACCCTGCTGGTCGATGTCGTAGGCGCGCACGATGTTGGGGTGGTCGAGCGCGGCCGTGGCGAGCGCCTCGAGCTTGAACCGATCCAGGTACGACGCGTCGCCGACGCGTTTCTTGGGCAGCACCTTAATCGCCTGCCGGCGGCGCATCAACGTGTGCTCGGCCAGGTACACCGAGCTCATGCCGCCGCTGCCGAGCAAGCCGAGCAACTTGAATTTGCCCAGGAAGTAGCCTTTGTACTTGCCGCGCAGCAGGTTATCCGCCTGCCAGCGTGTCAGCAGGTGTGCCGCCACCAGGTGGTCCGCCAGTGGTTCAGGTTCCTGCGGCCACGCCCCCCCGCGCGCCTGCTCGAACTCAGCCATCGCCCGCTGCAGCTGACCTTCACTGACCAGCTTGCTGCGCTGCACCAGTTCCAGGAATGACTTGGCACTGAGCGTCTTCGCCATCGAGAAGCCACCGAACCGAGAGGAGACGAACCAGCGCATCATACACTACCACGCTTGTTCCAGCGCTGCCACCGCTCGCCGCGAGCCCACCCGTGCTGGCGGTTCACTCCCGCCGTCCCCATGGTAAGATGCGCCCGTTCGTAGCTTGTGCCCGCACTGGAGACGACATGGCCGTCGACACGCCCGCTACGATTGCCATTCTCGGGGCCGGTCCCATGGGACTGGAGGTGGGGCTCTATGCCCGCTATCTGGGGTACGACGTCGTCATCTTCGAGCAACGCGAGGTGGCAGCTCACGTGCGAGACTGGGGACACGTGCGGATGTTCAGCCCGTTTGCCGAGCTGCGATCGACCCTCGGCGTGGCCGCCCTCAAGGCGCAGGACCCCGATTACCACCCACCGGAACTCGATGCGCGACTGACCGGCCACCAGTGGTGCGACCGGTATCTGCTGCCCCTCTCGCAGACGGACTTGATCGCCGACCACATCCGGACGCGGACTCGCGTGCTGACCGTCTCTCGCCGGCACCTGCTGAAACACGATCCGGCCGACGCAGCGGATCGGGCGGCCGACCGGTTTCGCATTCTCGTCGAGCGCGATGACGCGCCGCTTGATCACGTCGCGGCGGACATTGTCGTGGACTGCACGGGCGTGTACGGACAGCCTCTGTCGTGCGGAGCGGGGGGCGTGGCAGCACGCGGCGAAGCGGCGGTCCGATCGCGCATCGAATATGGAGTGCCCGACGTGTTGGGCACGCAGCGCGCGCTCTACGCCGGTCGCCGCGTGCTGGTCGTCGGCGCCGGCATGTCGGCCGCGGCGACGGTCGTCGCACTGACGAAACTGGCTCAGCGCACGGCGCAGACCCGGGTCACGTGGAGCGTGCACCGGAGGTCGGACGAGTGTTCGGCCAGTCCGCTGGACGTCGCCGACGACGACCCGTTGCCCGAACGCCAGCGTCTCGTGCGCGCGGTCAACGCATTGGCGGC
This sequence comes from Pirellulaceae bacterium, assembly GCA_025459265.1. GTDB lineage: Bacteria > Planctomycetota > Planctomycetia > Pirellulales > Pirellulaceae > JAAYDI01. The sequence continues at coordinate 18,001 of JALOQX010000065.1, forward strand.
GCCGGGTGCCAGCGAAGTTGACTTCCGACCTGGCACGGTGATCGACGCCGTCGAGTTCGACGAGTCCGCGGAGGAGTTTCGGGTGTGGTTTGCGGGCCAGGCCGAGCTGGAACGATTTGACCGGCTGGTCGTCGCCGTGGGATACCGGCCAGACCGGTCGCTCTACGAGGAGCTGCGTGTCGTCGACTCGCCGCGCACCGGCGGGCCGCTGGGCGTTGCGGAGCGTCTCCTGCGGGCAGCCGACGCCGAGCGAGCGGGAACTCGGCCGCTCCCCGCGGCGCACCTGGTCACGCCCGAGCCCAACTTCTACGTGCTGGGTGCGAAGAGCTACGGGCGCGACCCGGGGTTCTTGATGACCGGCGGCTACCGACAGATTCGCGATCTGTTCGCGATGATCGGCGGGCGGGCCGGCCTGGACCTGTACGCCGCTGCCACGGGACTGGCCCGGTGAACGCTTGATCTTCGGGTTGGGTGGTCGGGGCTCACTTCGTTCGTCCCCAGCCACCCGGAAATTCCCGGTATGACGCAGGTCTATTCAGCTGGGCGCGGGCGAAACGATCGGCCGGGGCGCAGGCGGTTCGACCAGTCGCACACGCACGAGCGTGAGGTGGCCGTACGTGCCGACGGTGTCGGGGTGCGCCGCGACTTGCGCCGCGATCGCCGCGGCGATCGCGCCGGCGGTCGCCGGGCGCGCGCGTACGACGAGCCACGCGCCACCTCGCTCCGACACCAACCGTCTGATGCGGGGACTCAGCTGCACATGCCGGCTGGTCGGAAGCGGTTCCACCGGCGCGGCGTGGCACGCGTAGAGCGCTCGCAGGGGAAACAGACAGTACGCGCGGAGTGCCGCGTCCTCGCTCGCCTGCAGCGCCGCGTCCTCGACCAGTCCCGCGCACAGCAGCACCGGCACCGGGTCGGCAGCCCAGGCGACGTTGAGCTGGTCGACCAGTTCGTCCCAGGGCTCGACACGGTCCCCCACCCAGCGTCCGTCCCACCAGAATTGCTCGATCATCCCGCCCGTGACCAACGTCCCCATCACGAGCAGGCAGCTCATCGCCAGACGATACGATCGCGCCGCATACCGGGCATGGCTCAGCGCAGCAAACACAATCACGCCGGGCAGGCTGGCCACGACGTACCGCAGCATGGCCAGCGCCGCCAGGCCGGTCCAGGTCGCCGCGACGGCCAGCAACGGCGGCAGGCTCCACCACGCCATCGTCCAGCGCCCGGCAAAGGACCGCCAGCGGAAACGGCTCTCGGGCAGCCGCAGCCAGTGGCCCGCCGCCAGTCCCACGATCGGCAGGGCCACGAACACGAGGAACAACTCCTGGCCGGGCAACGGCCAGGGTCGCACATAACGTGCCCAGTGCGCCCTTACCGCAGCCACCTGCTGCACGTGTCCGACCGCAGGGAGCAGCAGGACGAGCACGGCCGCGAAGTCCAGCAGGCACCAACGCCAGCGATAGGCCGGCCGCGACTGGGCGGTGCCAAGGTGCCAGATCAGACACCCTGCTTCAGCCGCCAGCAGCAGACAGCTCGTGTAGTGCAGATAGAACATCCAGACTGCGCCGAACACCCAGGCGGCGCGACGCAACCTCGTGGGACGGTCCCACATGTCCACCAACAGCGCGACGTGCACGACGCCCGAAAGCTGCAGCAGCGCATAGGGACGCGCTTCCTGCGCGTAGAACACGCAGTTTCTCTCCACGGCCACGAGAGCGGCAGCCAGCAGTGCCGAACCCGGGCTGCGCGTCCACCGCCAGACCACGCCAAACACGGCCACGATCAGGCCGGTTCCGGCCCCCAGCGAAATGAGCCGCAGCGTCCACTCGGCGTGCCCCAGCCCCTGTCGCACGCACCAGACCAGCGCGAAGTAGAGTGGACTCTGGTTGCCCATCCGTGCGCGGGGAGCGACCTCGTCCGCGCGCCCGGCGACGACCCACGACGTGTGCAGCTCGTCAAGCCACAAACTCTCGCCGACCTGACTCGCCCGCACGCCCAGCCCCAGCGCGACCACGCCCGCCAGGGCTGCGACGGTCCAGCCCGGGATGTGCGGACCCGCGGCGGGCCCCAGGCGCGAAAGTGCAGGTGCGTCGTTCACACCTCGAATATAGCCGGACGCCGGCACCGCGCGGTAGTTGCATGCGCGGCGTCTGGTCGATGCCTGCAGCAGGCTCGACATGACCGATCAGTCGGGCACGACGGCGACGAGCTCTTCCGCGACGGCCTCAATCTGCTCGCGGCCAATCGACGCGCGTTCTTCGGCAAACCCGATGAGCAGTCCCAGGTCGCCCAGGCGATTGATGCGCCGCGGGATGCCCGCTGAGCAATGGTGCAGGGCCTCCAGGGCCGATGCGTCGAAGATCGCGCGGGTCGCCCCGGCGGCTTGCAGCCGGTGCATCACGTAACTGATCGTTTCCTCCAGGTTGAGTCGTCGCAGGAGGCATTTCACGGCCAGGCGTTCGTCGAGTTCGGGTAGCCGATCCAGTACCGGCAGCAGGGACGGCTGGCCCACCAGCAGCACCGTCAGCGCCGGGACTCCCCCGTGCTCGATGTTCAGCAGCAGCCGAATCGTCTCCAGCGTGTTCTGGTCGACCAGGTCCTGGGCTTCGTCGATGACCAGGACGGCATGGCGTCCCGCCTGCGCGTTGTCCGACAGCACGCGTTCCAAGCGCCGCACGCTCTGCGCGATGGTCGGCGTGGGACCATTCGGCGCGTCGCCCGCGAGGGATTCCGCCAGGTAGGCCAGCAGTTGATCGGCGGGCATCTGCGGGAACACGACCGGCACGCGCGGCGCGAAGCAGTCGCCCAACTGTCTCAGCAGGGTCTGCACCACCAGGGACTTACCGAGTCCGGATCCGCCGGTCAGGAGTGCGGCGCCGCGTCGGTTTTCAATGGCGTAGCGCAGCTTGAGCAAGGCGCCCTGGTGCGTCTCGGCGGGGAAGTAGAAGCGGGTGTCCGTGGTGCCGTCAAACGGTTTGGTCTCGAGCTGCCAATAGGCTTCGTACATCGCTCACCTACCTCTCCGCACCGACATGTGTCCGGGCCATGGCGTGCCGGCCCCACGCTACACGTCCGTGGCGTCCCAAGTCGCGAAGTTCTCGACAATGCCGACCGCGCGGACACCCAGCTGCCGCAGGCGCGCTGCCGCCGCCAGGCACTCCTCGCGCGCGGTCCGCTGCGCATCGCGCACCAGCACGGCCATATCCACCGCGCCCGCATCCCGTTCCACTCCGTGCGCCGCCGTCAGGCACGCCACCTCCGGCGCGTCGACAATCACCAGGTCGAAGCAGCGCTGCAGGTCCCGCAACAGGTTGGTCACGAGACTCGCCTCCGGCGGTCCCCCCAGCTGCTGGCTCGGCGCAACCCGCGGAAGGAGCGTCACCCGGTCGGCCGCCGAGGCCACGGCGGCCTCACACAACGGCTGGCCCGCTGCCAGAATCTCGGGCCAGTCACACGGCGCGTCGATGCCCAGCTGCCTGGCGAGGTCCGGGTGCTGGCTGTCCATATCGACCAGCGCCACGCGGCTGCCCGCCAGCGCGGCCGCGCGTGCCAGAGCCAGTGCCACCGTGGTGCGTCCTTCCTGACGCGCTGCGCTGGTCACGGCCACGACGCGCAGCCCGTCCTGGACCGCGGTGGCCAGCGCTTCCCCGGTCTGAGACAACTGCTCATGGCTGATTTCATCCAGCCGGAGCACCGCCTCCGGCCACCCGAAGCCATCCACTTCCCAAACAGGGCGGAACGGTGCGTTGTCCTGTGCCTCGCCGCGCGGCGTGACGCTCATCGCGGGCGTTTCCGCCGCGGCCTGGAGCCTCTCCCGTCCAGCGGCCGGCAGCGCGTGTTCCGACCGCACCGACGGCGGTTCGATCGCCGGCGAATCGGGCAGCGTGCACGCCCGCGGGTCGACGTTGAGGTGGCCCGCCTCGACAACCGTCGTGCACCGCCCTGCGACGGCAGCCCGCGCGGTCGACGGATCGAGGCACGCGCACAGGCAGGTCCGTCCCGCCGAGCTGTCGCCCGCGGGCACCACCCACAGAAACCACCGCTCCAGCGCTGCCACGGCATCGGCGGGCTGATCGCGCCGATCCGTGCGCGGCGCGCGCCGGTCGGCGGGCCGCACCGTGGCCTCCCGCTGCACTCCGCACGCCGGCGCCGGCGCGGCCGGCGCGGCGCGGTCCATATCAATCAGCCGATCCTCCACCCACACCGGTTCGACCGACGTGGTACCGATCGACGCCACATCGTAGCTCTCGCGATGTTGCACCAGCGGCATCACGAGATGCGGCACCAGGAACACCGGCTCCGCAGCGACAGGGCGGTCGACGCGCAGTTGCCGCGGCCTGCCGGGCAGGTTGCCGGTCGACAGCATCTGGCTCTGCACACCCGCCGCCGGTGGCTGCTGCCGCGCTGTTGTCGCCGCCTCCGCGCGCACGCTGCTGGCGGTGGGACGATCCTTGGCAAAGGCCTTGATGAAGGCGCGGTCCAAAGCGTTCATGAAGCCTCCTCTCGGCGGTACCCAGTGCTGCAAAGGTTACCTCGTGGGATACGACGCACCGGGCGGATTGCGGTCGGCGCGGTGCACCGCGGGCTGTCCGGCCGGCCGTGGCCACGGTGGCGGTGATGCCGCCGACGGCGCCGGGAGGTCCGGCAACACCGGCCCGCGTCCCGTCGACGGATACGCGGCGGGGACTGTCCCGACGTCGACGCCATCCGCATACCCGGCCGCATTCGGGGCAATCGGTGTCACATTCGCCGTGCCTGCGGCGGTCGCCGTCGCCGGTGACTCACCGGCATCGGCCCAACCGGTGCCGCTCGGCACCGCGTCGACGCGCGCCGCCCAGGATGCATCCGACACGGTCGCACTGGCCGGCACAACACCACCGGTTTCGGGCGCCGTGTGCCGCGCCGTATCCTCCGGGATGCCCGGCGGAGTCCAGGTCGCATTCGCCGCCGGCGCGAGTTCAGGCAGCCCCGCCTCTGGCACCGCCGCGGCTGACTGTTTGGGCAAGGTCGGCGCTCCCGCCCGCGGCGCCGGCCCATTCCACTGCTCAATCGTGATGATCACCGCCAGCAGGACGGCAGCCATCAGCACCGCGAATAGAAAGCGTCGTACACCGGGCAGCCAGCCTGGCGCGTCGGCCGCGACGGCTCGCCGCCGCTCCGTCCGCGGGGTGCGTCTCGACGTCGTGCAGCCGCCCGTCGATGACGGCTCAGCCGGCTCACTTCCGCGTCTCTGCGCTGGTGACGGCGTGTCGCTGCTCGCCGCACCAGCGAGTGCATCCACGTCGTGCTGACTCTGCAACGTTACAGGCGGCCGTGTGCACGTCCCATACACGTCAGGCAACCGCAGCAACACCGGCAACGTCTCAGAATCGTAGCGTTCGGTCCGCGCCGCGGATCGTGCCCGCTCCGCGGCGGAGCCACGGGAAACCGGTTCCCGGCAAGGTGACGGATGACTCGGACGACTCATCAGCAACATCCCTGTCAGCTGGTCGACTGTATCGCACGGCGCGTAGCGGCGCGCTGACGCGCGTTACGTCGTAACTCACTTATCGGTTCCGATTGTGACGATCTTGAGCCTCAGCGAGCTTCTCCCGATTAGATATTGGGCGAAATTCACACAGCTTGGACAAAATACGCAATGCACGATAGATAACCGAGGTCCGTGGCCAGGCTTGGCGGCGATAGCCCACAGTGTGGGTCGGGGAGTTCCAGTAAGTGCTTCCCTCACCTACGCTTGAGCCGGCGAATCGCGCGGGGCGATCCGCCGTGCCTGTTGTCCCCGGTGCCTTTGCGGGCGGTCCATTTGCCGAGCTCGGCGCGTGCGCGTCGCAGGTGGCCGCCGAGCTGTCGAACGCGATAAAGCCGACCGCATGACTACAGATTCTCGACCCGGTGTCCGCCAGCAGCTGGAACGCCTGTTGACGCAGCGCATCCTGGTGCTCGACGGCGCCATGGGCACAACGGTCTTTGCGTTGGGCATGGACGAGGCGGCGATGCGCGGGCCGCGGCTGGCGACGCACCACAAGGACCTGAAGAATTTCGTCGATATCCTGTCGCTGACCCAACCCGAGCTGGTCACGGAGATCCACCGTCAGTACCTGGCGGCGGGGGCGGACATCATCGAAACGAACACGTTCGGATCCAGTCCGATTGGGATGGACGAATTCGACCTGCCGGCCGACCTCATGCGGGAGATCAACCTGGCGGCAGCGCGGTGTGCCCGGCGGGCGGCGGACGAGTTCACGGCGCGGGACCCCGCGCGGCCCCGCTTCGTGGCCGGATCGATCGGGCCCACGACCCGTACGGCGTCGATGTCAGCGCGTGTGGAAGACCCGGGCCACCGCTCGGTGACTTTTGACCAGCACGTGGAATCGTATTACCAGCAGGTGGCAGCGCTGGTCGAAGGTGGCGTCGACATCCTGTTTCCGGAGACGACGTTCGACACGTTGAACCTGAAGGCCTGCCTGTTTGCGATTGATCGCTACACGCACGAGCGCGGGGCGTCGATTCCGGTCATGGCATCGGTGACGATTACGGACCGGGCCGGCCGCACGTTATCGGGGCAGACGGTGGAGGCGTTCTGGAATTCGATTGCCCATTTTCCCTTGCTCAGTGTCGGGATCAATTGCGCGCTGGGTCCGGAACAGATGCGACCGTACGTGGCCGAGCTGGCCAAGATCGCTCCGGTCTATCTGAGTTGTCATCCGAACGCGGGCTTGCCGAACGAGTGGGGTGGATTCGATCTGACGCCGGAGGAGATGGCCCAGACACTGCGTGAGTTTGCGGCGCAGGGCTGGCTGAACATCGTGGGGGGCTGTTGCGGCACGACGCCGCGGTTTATCGAGGCGATGGCGCGGGCCGTGGGTGACTTGCCGCCGCGGCGGCCGCCGGCCCAGGACGCGTTGACACGGTTGAGCGGCACCGAGGGGTTAACGCTGCGTCCGGAAACGAACTTCGTGATGATCGGCGAGCGGACCAACGTGACGGGGTCCCGGCGTTTTGCTCGCTTGATTCGCGAAGAGAAGTTCGAGGAAGCGGTGGCCATCGCGCGCGAGCAGGTGGAGGCGGGGGCGAGCATCATCGACGTGAACATGGACGATGCGCTGTTGGACGGCGAGGCGATGATGACACGGTTCCTGAACCTGATTGCCGCCGAGCCGGACATCAACCGCGTGCCGATCATGATCGACAGTTCGCGCTGGTCCGTGCTGGAAGCGGGGCTCAAGTGCACGCAGGGCAAGTCGCTGGTCAACTCCATCAGCCTCAAGGACGGCGAGGCGGAGTTTCTCCGTCGGGCGCGGCTGATTCGCCGCTACGGGGCGGCCGTCGTCGTGATGGCCTTCGATGAGACGGGTCAGGCGGTCGAGGTGACGGACAAGGTGCGGATCTGCCGCCGCGCCTACCAGCTGCTGACCCAGCAGGCCGGGTTCCCGCCCCAGGACATTGTGTTCGATCCCAATGTACTGACCGTGGCCACGGGGATGCGGGAGCACGACGACTATGCGCTGCACTTCGTGGAAGCGACGCGACAGATCAAGCAGGAGATGCCCGACGTGAAGGTGTCGGGGGGGATCAGCAACGTGTCGTTCGCGCTGCGCGGCAACGACGTGGTGCGGGAGGCCATGCACGCCGCCTTTCTCTACCGCGCGATCCAGGCCGGGCTCGATATGGGCATCGTCAACGCCGGACAGCTGGCCGTGTACGAGCAGATCCCGGCGGAACTGCTGGACCGGGTGGAAGACGTCCTCTGGAACCGGCGCCCCGACGCCACCGACCGGCTGATCGCCTATGCCGAGACGGTCAAGCAGGTGGAGGCGCACAAGACGGGGGAGGATCTGGCGTGGCGCACCGAGAGCGTCGACGGGCGGTTGGCGCACGCGCTGATCAAGGGGATCGACAAGTACATCGAGCAGGACGTGGAGGAAGCGCGGGCCCGCCGCGGCCGATGTCTGGAGGTCATCGAGGGACCGTTGATGGACGGCATGCAGCGTGTGGGCGACCTGTTTGCGGCCGGTAAGATGTTCCTGCCGCAGGTGGTCAAGACGGCGCGCGTGATGAAGAAAGCCGTGGCGTATCTGCTGCCGTTTATGGAGGCGGAGCGCGCGGAGGGGAGTGCCGCGGCGCGTACGACGCGCGGCACGATTGTGCTGGCGACGGTCAAAGGGGACGTGCACGATATCGGCAAGAACATCGTGGGCGTGGTGCTGGCCTGCAACAACTACGAAGTCATCGACCTGGGCGTGATGGTGCCCTGCGAGGTGATCCTGGCCAAGGCCCGCGCCGCCGGCGCAGACATCATCGGGCTCTCGGGGCTCATCACGCCCAGCCTCGAGGAGATGACGCACGTGGCATCGGAAATGGAGCGGGTGGGCCTGCGCGTCCCGCTGCTCATCGGCGGCGCGACCACGAGCCAACGGCATACGGCCGTCCGGATCGCGCCGTGCTATTCCGGTCCCACGGTGCATGTGCGTGACGCGTCGCGCACGCCGGGTGTCGTGGATCGGCTGATGAGCGCTGAGCTGCGCGACGGGTTGATCGCGGAGAACCGCCAGCGGCAGCGCGACCTGGTCGCGTCCTTCGAGCAGCAGCAGCTGACGCTCGTGCCGTATGCCGAGGCCTGTCGCCGCAAGCTCAGCCTGACCTGGGACGCAGACACGATTCCCACGCCGCGCTTCCTGGGAACGCGCGTGCTGGACGACATTCCGCTGGCGGCGCTCGTGCCGTACATCGACTGGACGCCGTTCTTCATGGCCTGGGAGCTGACCGGCAAGTACCCGCGGATCTTCGACGATCCGCAGATTGGCGCGACGGCACGGGAGCTCTACGCGCACGCGCAGACGCTGCTGGCCGACCTGGTGTCCGGCCGTCGTCTGCGGGCCGCCGCCGTGTACGGGTTCTGGCCGGCCGGCGCCGACGGCGACGACATTGTGCTCTGGGAGGACGAGCAGCGCACGGTGGCGCGCGCCCAGCTGCACACGCTGCGTCAACAGACGGAGAAGCGTGGTCAGTCGGAGTTCCGCGCGCTGGCCGACTATGTCGCGCCCTGCACCTCGTCCTGGCGCGACTATGTGGGCGGCTTCGCGCTGACCGCAGGCATCGGTGCCGATGCGTGCGCGGCCGAGTTCGAGCAGCGGCACGACGACTATCACGCCATCCTGGTCAAGGCGCTGGCCGATCGGCTGGCGGAAGCCGGCGCCGAGTGGCTGCACGCGCGCGTGCGGCGCGAGTGGGGGTATGGCCGCGACGAGTCCCTGTCGGCGGAGGACTTGATTGCCGAGCGGTATCGCGGGATCCGGCCGGCACCGGGCTATCCGGCGCAGCCGGATCACACCGAGAAGCGGACGCTCTTCGCCCTGCTGGAGGCCGAAGCACGCATCGGCATGCACCTGACCGACACGCTGGCCATGCAGCCGGCGGCCAGCATCTGCGGACTCTACCTGGCCCACCCGGCGGCGCGCTATTTTGCCGTCGGACGGCTGGGACGCGACCAGATCGAGCACTATGCCGCGCGCAAGGGGCTCTCGGTCACCGAAGTCGAAACGTGGCTGCGTCCCTACCTGGCCTATCGCTGATTCACGGCCGACATGGAACTGCGTGACTCCGCGAATCCCGGGTGGCAGAGGACGAACGACGCGAGCCCTCAGCGGTCGATTGACAAAGAGGGGCGGACCGGTAGGATGACGGCAGGCCGGTCACGGCCAGGCAAACCATCGTTCTCAGTGCTGCGGCGCGCCCTCGCGCGCCGCACTGACCATACAGCGGAGACTGCGGATGTCGAAGACCCAGATCGAAGCGGCGCGGGCCGGGGATGTGACTCCGGAGATGGAGTTCGTGGCGCGGGCCGAGCAGTTGGAGCCGGAATGCGTGCGGCAGGAAATCGCCGCGGGACGGCTCGTCATTCCTGCCAACACGGTGCACCTGGCCGGCATCCTGCAGCCGCTGGGGATTGGCGTCGCCGCGCGGTGCAAGATCAACGCGAATATCGGCAACTCGGCCGTCACCGGCGACCAGGACATCGAGCTGGAGAAACTCCGGACCGCACTCAAGTACGGCGCCGACACCGTCATGGACCTCTCGACCGGCAAGGAGATCGACCGGATCCGCCAGCAGATTATCGACCACTCGCCGGTGCCCGTCGGCACCGTGCCGATCTACCAGATGCTGGAGGAACTCGGCGGCGACATCGAAGAGATGCGTCCCCAGCATTTCCTGGACATGGTCGAACACCAGGCGCGGCAGGGAGTGGACTACATGACCATCCACTGCGGCATCCTGCGGGAACATCTGCACCTGACCGCCGACCGCGTCACCGGCATCGTCAGCCGGGGCGGATCGCTCATCGCCAAGTGGATGATGGCCCACCGGCAGCAGAACCCGCTCTACACGCACTTCGACGATCTGTGCGCGATCATGCGACAATATGATGTCACCTGGAGCCTGGGGGACGGCCTGCGGCCCGGCTCGCTGGCCGATGCCAGCGACGCCGCGCAGTTCGCTGAACTCGATGTGCTCGGCGCGCTCGTCCAGCGCGCCTGGTCCGCCGGCACGCAGGTGATGGTCGAGGGCCCGGGACACATCCCGATGGACCAGATCGAGATGAACATCCGCCGGCAGGTCGACGTCTGCCACGGCGCGCCGTTCTACGTGCTGGGTCCGCTGGTGATCGACATCGCGCCCGGCTACGACCACATCACCAGCGCCATCGGCGCCGCCATGGCCGGCTGGTACGGCGCGGCCATGCTGTGCTACGTGACCCCCAAGGAACACCTCGGCCTGCCCAACAACGACGACGTGCGGCAGGGCGTGATCGCCTACAAGATCGCCGCGCACGCGGCCGACGTCGCCCGGCGACGCCCGGGGGCGCAGGACCGCGATGATGCGCTGAGCCGCGCGCGGTTCGCGTTTGACTGGCTCACGCAGTTCCGGCTCTCGCTCGACCCCGAGACGGCTCAGGCGTACCACGATGAAACGCTCCCGCAGGATGCGTTCAAGAGCGCGCACTTCTGCAGCATGTGCGGTCCGAAGTACTGTTCCATGAAGATCACGGAAGAAGTCCGCGCCAGGGCGCGCGACGACGCACTGATCG
>JALOQX010000281.1 GCA_025459265.1 Pirellulaceae bacterium
TCCATCCCGTGAGCCGCTCGCGTCGGCTGGCCGCTACGAGTGCTGGTTCAGGGTGGCGTCTCGGTCGGTCCCTCGTCTTCGACACTGCAGGTGCGGACCGTGCCGTCTTCGTGGAACTCCACCCGGAAACGATGCGTGCTCGTCTGGCGGGAGCCATCGGCCGCCGCCCGGACAAGTTCGAGCGTGCCCACCAGCGCGTCGGCCACAGACTCCTGGTCGACCATGCGCACCTCGACGTCCGGCTGGTCGGCGGCGCCCAAGTGCTCGGCGAGGGCGTCCTGGGCCATTTCCAGGCGAAGCCGGCTCAGGCGTTTCTACCGAGCCTGCGCGTATTCGTTCTGCTGTTGCCGCACAATGGCCTGCTCGCGCGCGTCGACCGATCGCGTGTAGTAGGTCAACCCGACATAGGCCAATTTTGCGGGCCAAACGGTTTTTTAACGGAAGTCGCGTGCGGCGATGGGGAAGTGGCCCAGTACGTGGGACAGGTCGGCCAAGTGGTCCACGATGACATGGATCACGACATCGCGCCGCTCGAGCCGCCCATGGGCCAGCCAGGCGGGCGCGCGTCGTGCCACCTGGTAGAACCGCTCCCAGGTGGAGGCGTGGACCAACAGGTTGGCGGTGCCGGTCTCGTCTTCCAGCGTCACAAACGTGATGCCCTTGGCCGTGCTGGGGCGCTGACGCAGCAGCACAAGGCCCGCCACGCAGACACGGCGCTGATCGGACAGCTCACGCAGCCCAACGGCCGTCGACACGTGCAGCTGGTTCAACGCCGGGCGATGGAACGCCAGCGGATGGGCCTTGAGCGACAGGCCGGCCGTCTGGTAGTCGGCGCGCACTTCTTCTTGCGGGCTCAGCGCCGGCAGCGGCACCGGCGGTTCGTCCTCCGGCGGCAGAGAGGCCAGCAGCGGGTAGTGTTCGGCCGCGCGGGGCTGGCCGAGCGCCTCCCACAGCGCGCCGCGACGATCGCGGTCGAGCGACCGGAAGACGTCGGCAGCGGCCAACCGCATCACCACGGCGCGTCCCAGGCCAGTGCGACGCGTGATATCGGCCAACGACCGGAACGGACCGTGCTGCTGCCGGGTCTGGCCGATCGCATCGGCCGCCGCGCGCGGCAGCCCCTTGAGCAGACGCAGGCCCAGACGCAGCGCCAGCGGCGGGAGCGGCACCGGCCACCCGCTGGCTGACGCCACCGCGTCGCCCGACCCGTCGTGCATCTCACGTTCGAGCGTGCAGTCCCAATGGCTGGCGTTGATGTCCATGGGGCGCACCACCACGCCATGCTGTTGCGCGTCGCGGATCAGCTGCGAGGGGGCGTAAAACCCCATCGGCTGACTGTTGATCAACGCGGCGGCAAAAGCCGCGGGATAGTAGTGTTTGAGCCACGCCGAGACATAGACCAGCAGCGCGAAGCTGGCCGCATGCGACTCGGGGAATCCATACTCCCCGAATCCGCGAATCTGCCGGAACACCTGGTCCGCAAACTCCTCCGACAGCCCCTGTGCGCGCATGCCGTCGAGCAGCTTGGCGCGGAAGCGGTCGATCACCCCGGGACGTCGCCAGGCCCCCATCGCCCGCCGCAACTCGTCCGCCTCTCCCGGCGTGAACCCGGCCGCCACCATGGCCAGACGCATGGCCTGCTCCTGAAAGATCGGCACGCCCAACGTCTTGTGCAGCACCTCGCGGATGGCGGCGTTGGGATACGTCACGGCCTCTTCCCCCGCGCGCCGCCGCAGATACGGATGCACCATGTCCCCCTGGATCGGACCGGGCCGCACAATGGCCACCTCGATCACCAGGTCGTAGAAGCAGCGCGGCTTAAGTCGCGGCAGCATGCTCATCTGTGCGCGACTCTCGATCTGAAATACGCCCATCGTGTCGGCCCGACTGATCATGTCGTACACGCGCTGGTCGCCCGACGGGATCGTGGCCAGTGTCCAGGCCTGTCCGGTCTGCGCCTGGACCAGGTCGAAACAGCGATGGATCGCACTGAGCATGCCCAGGGCCAGGCAGTCGACTTTCAGCAGGCCCAACGTGTCCAGGTCGTCCTTGTCCCACTCGATGACCGTCCGGTCGGCCATGGCGGCGTTCTCGATCGGCACCAACTCACACAACGGGCCCTGGGTGATGACCATGCCTCCGACGTGCTGCGACAAGTGCCGCGGAAAGCCGATCAGTTCCTGGACCAGGTAGACCAGTCGCCGGCCGGTCTCGGACTGCGGATCCAGGCCCACCTGCCGGCAACGTTCCGCCAGCTGCGGATCGTCCGCATGGCCATCTACCTGCTTGGCCAGCGCGTCGACCCGATCGAGCGACAGGCCGAGCGCCTTGCCGACATCCCGCACGGCGGAACGGGTGCGGTAGGTGATCACCACGCCGGTCATGCCGGCTCGCTCGCGCCCGTACTTGTCATACAGGTACTGCAGCACCTCCTCGCGCCGCTCGTGTTCAAAGTCCACATCAATGTCCGGTGCCTCGCGGCGTTCTCGACTGACAAACCGTTCGAACAGCACGTCCATGTGTTCGGGATCGACCGACGTCACACCCAGACAGAAGCAGACGGCGGAATTGGCGGCCGAGCCGCGTCCCTGGCAGAGAATCCGGCGGCCGCGGGCGAACCGCACCAGGTCCCAGACCGTGAGGAAATAGGCCTCGTACTGCAGCTCGCGGATCAGCGCCAGCTCATGTTCGACCAGCCGGCGGACCTTGTCCGGAATGCCGAGCGGATACCGTTTTCGCGCGCCGTTCCAGGTGAGCGTCTGCAGGTAGTCGAAGGGGGTCTGCCCGCGCGGCGCCAGTTCTTCCGGATACTCGTAACGCAGCTGGTCGAGCGAAAACGAACAGCGGGCGGCGATGTCCAGCGTCCGGCGCAGCGCGGCGGGCACACGGGCGAAGGTGGTGCGGATCGCTGCACGCGGGTGCAGATGGCGCTGCGCATTGGGCTGCCGCCAGGCTCCGGCCGCGGCGACGGTCGTGCCGTGCCGCACGGCCGTGAGGACATCGTGCAGCGGCAGCCGAGCCGGCACGTGATACAACACATCGCCACAGGCCACCAGCGGAATCCCGCTGGCGCGCGACGTGCCGAGGAATTCCTCCAGCCAGCGCCGATCGTCCGGGCCGCGCTGCAGGGCGGCCAGCAGATATCCCCGGTCGCCAAACAGGTCCCGAAACTGCCGTAAGCCGGCCGGGATTCCCGGCCGAGGCGGGGATGCGGCCGACAGCTCCGCGCAGGCCGGCAGCACCCAGCCGGCCAGCAGACCGTCCGCATGCTGCGCCACATCGTCAAACGTGAGTTGGCAGTCTCCTTTGGCGGCGCGGCGACGTCCCAGCGTGATGAGTCGGGCCAGACGCCCGTAGGCAGCCCGGTCCGGCGCCCAGAGGACCAGCGGCGGCGTGTCACCCGTCGTGATCTCGGCACCGATGATCAACCGTAACGGCTGCTGACGGGCGGCGGCATGCGCGCGCACAACACCGGCCAGCGTGTTGCGGTCGGTGATCGCCAGCCCCTGGTAGCCCAGCTCCACGGCACGTTCCACCAGCTCGTGGGCATGCGAGGCCCCCTCGAGAAACGAGAAATTCGTCTTGCAGTACAACTCAACGTAGTTCACGCCGCGAGACTCCGTCGGCCGGTTGCAGCGAACGGACGAAGGCATGCAGCAGGCGGTCCACTTCCGCCAGGCCATGCTGCACTTCCTGCGCCTGCGGTGCCGACCAGTAGCCGAGCCGGTCGGCCAGCAGGACGCGATGTTCCAGTTGCCGCCAGGCGCGCTGGGCCGCCGCCACCCCCTGCAGAAACACGGCCGCCTGCAGGCTGCAGTGCTCGGCAATCGCCAGCGGAATCACGAGCGACCAGCGGCGCAGCTCGCGCGCCAGCTCCTGACGCTCGGCAGGCGGAAAGGTCGCCGTACCGCGGTGGATCACCTCGGCCAGCTCCACCGCCCGCTGCCACACCGGCAATTCCTGATACGCACCCATCCCCGGCACTACCCAAACAGTCCCTGCAAGAACCATTGCCCCTCATCCAACTCGCGGAAAATCCAAAACCACAGCCCGCCGTCCGTCTCGAGCCGGTAGTAATCGCGGCGTACCGAACGACCGCGCCACCAACCCGTTTCCAGCCGTTCCGGGCCCCAGTACCGTGCCACGCGATGCGCGCGGTGCTGGAGGTGAAAACCGATGGGGGGACCGTCGGGCAGCACGGCCAGCACGTCCAGCGGCACGGGCGGGTCGCGCAGGTGCAGCGGCCGGACCAGGTGCGGCTGGCGCGGTGCGTGTCGTGCTGCGCGGTGCGTGGAGGCGGCAGCACGCCCCGGGACGGTGAGCGGCTGATACCGATAGGCACGCTCGGGCTGCGCATCGACCTCCAGCTGCGGCTGCACGACCGCCGCCGGGCCCAGGCGACAGGCCAGCCGATCCACCAGCGGTCCCAGCTGCCGGGCCGCCCGGGACGCGCTGTCGGCAAACAAGGCCTGCGGACGGCTCGTCAACGGCGCCGTGCGCGCAGCCTCCACCGCCAACTGCTCCACCGGCCCCGGCAACACCAGCTGCGCGAGCTGCAGCTGCACCAGCTGCGTCAGATGGTCGACCGCCGTCGTCGGTTGAAACAGCCCCAGGCGCATGGCCACGGAGTCGGATTCAGACGAGCCCTTCTGCGCCGCCGGCGCGCGGTCCGACCGATCAGACACCGGGGCACAATGAAAACGACAGATCAGCTCCAGGACGCCCACCTGTCGCGCCACCAACTGCCGGCTCAGATCCTGCACCAGCTGTAACAGCACCGCCGTGAGCAGCTGGTGTTGGCTGGTCGGATACTCCAGCGTCTGGCAGGCTCGAAACACGGGAGGCGGTTGGTGCGGCACCAGCAGCTCGTGGGACCGACCTGTCAACTGGTCCCAGCGCTGGATCAGCAAGTCTCCAAACCGCGCCGACCAGGCGGCGCGGGGGACGACAGCCAATTGACCCAGCTGGACCAGTCCCAACTCGTCCAGCAGCGCCTGCGTGGACGCAGGCAGGCGCAGCGCGCGAACCGGCAGCGTCTGGAGCGTTTCCCACATGGCGGCGGCCGGAACCACCCGGTACGTGGAGCCGGCGGGTAAGGCCACCACGGCCGACGACTCCACCGCCGGGACGGTGTGCGCGGCATACCGCGCCACCGCCCAGGCAGCGCTGAGCGTGCTGGCCAACGCGACCCGGACACAGTAACCGCGCTGCTCAAACGCCTCGGCCACCTGCCGCGCCAGGGCGGCTTCCCCACCAAAATGCGCCGCCACACCGGTCGCGTCGAGCAACAAATGGTCGGGGCCCCCGGGAACATGCTTGGCACCCAAGTCGGACGGCGTGTCCGGCGCTCCCAGCCCGACGAGCGGACTGAACCGTTCACACCACTGCGCCAAGGCGCGCAGCGCGGCGGTATCCGCGGGCCGATCGGCAGCGAAGATCGCCGCCCGCTCATCGCAGGCCACGGCTTCCGCCAACGGCATGCCCGGCCGCACGCCGGCGCGATAGGCGACCTGGGAACACGCCACAACCAGCTGCCCGCGGCGCGGCACGCGGTCGTGCAGGATGATGGCACAACCTTTAAGCGCCGGCTGAGCGACGACCAGTCGTTGAATCGGCCAACCCGGCAGTCGGAGGCACAAGAAACGCTTCATGGGGACGACTCACTGCCTGCATCGCACCGGTCACAACATCGATTTCCAACTCCAGTACCCCGCCCGGGCGCGCGTGCCGACAGCGCGTGATTTCGATCTGCAAGCGACGTCCGCTGCGCACATCGTCCGCCCCACCTGCACGCGGCTCCACCTGCAACTGCACGTCGGACCAGGAGGGAACCCGCCGCGCCGCGCTGCTGCGCACCAGCAATCCCAAGCCGCTGCCACTCTCGGCCGCCAATTGCAGACGCCGGAACTCCCGCGCCCCCAACCGCTCCAGCGGGGCCCAGACGGCTGCCACGGCCGGACACCGCAGACATTGGTCCACCACCCACACCTGATCGCCAGCCTGCCGGGCCTGCACCACCAGGACCGAGTCCAGCTCGATCCCCAGCCCCACCGCGGCCGGCGGATAGAACCAGCCGCGGGGATCCAGGACCACGATCGCACCCCCTGGCAACGCAGCCTGCCGCGCCAAGAGCAACGCCAACATCCCCGCCCCGCCGACCGCCGGGTCCCGCTCGAGACACTCCACCAAAGCGCCCCGCGGCAGCCCCCCCCACGGCAACAGCCGGTCCAAAGCCGGGCAACCGCTCGACACCGGCGCAGCGTCCTGCTGCGGCCGCCGCGTTTCCCACCGCCCTAACTGCTCGCGCAGCGTGGCCACCAACGACGCCGAGACCGGAGCAGGACTTCCCGGAGAAGGACTTCGCAACAGACGCATGCCAGCACCTCTCTGATACTGTACATTTGTATCGTATTTCAGTCAAGCACGTCGTTAAGTTTTTCCCTCCGCCGCGCGCCGCCGCAGCGAGCGAACAATCGGCCGGTGCACCTTGCCGGCGGTGGCGGGTGAAGCCTTGCCCGTGGCTTGAAACGATTGGCCTTCGGCCAACGCCCGGCGGAGGGAAATACGCAACATCAAAACCTGCGGCAGCGGCTGAAACGACTCCGCTCGCGCGTACGCCATCCACACTGCGCGCCGACTCGCGAAACCTCGCCGGCACACGCGGGTTGGATCTCTACCGCGTGCACCCATCGTCCTGTCCCGGAACGAAGGAGCCTTCCCATGGTCTGTCCGACCGCATCGCATCCGTTGCGAACTTTCCTGCTGACCGGCAGTCCGCTGCTGCTGACGCTGGCCGCCGTGGCCGCGTCGGCTCAAGAAGCGTCCGACCCGCCTGCACGTCCCGACGATCCCGCGCGCGCCGCAGCCGATCGCCGCGAACGACCGGGACGCGGCTGGCCCGACGGTACCGCTCCCTGGCAGTGGCCGGGCGGCCGGGCCCCGCGCGAGCGCGCCGCCTTGCAGCCTGCGCAACGACTCGACCAGTTAGAAGCCAAGCTCGACACCCTCATCGACGAAGTCCGTCAATTGCGCCGGGCGATCAACCGCCAGCGTGCCGATCTCCAGCGCTCGAGCAACCTTCCGCCTCGCGGACCTGGAGACCGTCCCCGCGCTGGATCGTTCGGCTCACCTCCGCGCGGTGCGTGGGACCGCGGCGGGCCACAACCTCCCGCGCCACCGTATGGTCCCCGCGCTGAGCGCCCGATGTGGCGTCAGTTCCCGCCGCCGGGCGGCCCGCCCTGGGGCGGATGGGGCTGGGGCCCGCCACC
>JALOQX010000282.1 GCA_025459265.1 Pirellulaceae bacterium
AACTGAGCGCTGCGATCGTCGAACATCTTGCGTCAAGTCGCCGCCGCAGGTGGCGACTTGACGCAGCCACAGCCAAAACCTAGGTTGAGCCCCGTGCGTGTCAAATCGAGGAGGAAGGCCGAGAGGCATCTCTCACTGCCCGTCAGAACGGTTATGACCCGTGTCTTCGGCACCGCCTGCTCGCCCGCGGGCCCGACTGCACCACCGCCGGATCGCCGCCCGCTCTTCCTCGTCCAACACGGGCAACCACCACATGCCCAGCAGCGCCACCAGGACGGCCGCGGACTCGCTTGCCGTGGCGGCCAACCAGCCCCAGGGGGCAGGCAAGCCGTGGACACACCCAGCGCCCACGGCATACGCGCCCACGAACACGACGGCCATCCAGGCTAAACCCCACCCCGACCCGCGATAGTCGAACGGCAGTCGAAACACCCGCTGCGACGCCGCCCAGATGGTGAGCGCGCGAAGTACTTGCGAGACCAGCGTTGCGTAGGCGGCACCCAGAATCCCGAATCGCGGGATCGCCCAGAAGTTCAGTGCCACGTTCAGCGCCGCAGCCGCAACGTTCACCACGCTGATGATGCCCGGACGCTGCACGCGATGCAGCCCCACCGGAGCCGTGTCGGCCAAACCCGCCAGCCAGCCGGCCAGTGTGAGCGGCACAATCACCACCGTCCCCTGTGCGAATACGTCCCGAATCAGCCAGTGCGTCAAGTCATCGCCCAACAGGGCCAGCACCAACGCGAGCACAGCGTTGCCCAGCATGTACAGCTTCATGCCGCGCGCCAGTAACGGCTCACCACCCGGAATCGCCATGTTGTGAAAGGCAAACCGCCGCCAGGCAAGCGCAAACGCCACGTTGCCAAACATCACAATCGAACTGATCCGCTCGCCTACGGAATATAACCCGATCGCACGCTCCGGATCCTCCAGCGTGGCGTTCATCACCAGCTTGTCGCAGCCGACCATCACCCATTGCGAAACAAACGCGGGCGTAAGCAACGCGCCATACCAGAGCGTCTCGGCCATCGTGGTCACGTCGAGCGACAATCGCACGCGCGGCCACGCCAGCACCACCAGCGCGGGCAGGGACAGCACCAGGCCAACCAACTCACCGACGATCCACCCCCAGGGCCCGTAACCCAATACGAGGAGTGTCAACCCGATCCCTCGCGAAGCCACCACCGATGCGAGGTTCACCGTCAAGTAACGGTACGCGTGTCCGTCCGCCTGCAAGCGGCCTGTGCCCAAGGCAATCAACATCGTGCAGATGGCGTTGCCCATCAGCAGCAGAGACGGCCACGTCGCGGAAATGCCAAACAACCAACGGGAAAAATGCACGCCGACCGCCCCCGTCACGAGCAGTGCGACGACCGTCAGCAACACACACAAGGCCAGCGATGATCCGATCAATCGGCCGCGCCGCGCGGGTTGATCGCTCGCGGCGTAGAAACGATAGAACGCGGAGGGCACGCCGAGAGACACGATCAGCCACAGGATACTGGCCGCCGCGCCCCACAGGCCCAGAATTCCGTAGTCGGCCGGATCGAGAATGGCCGTCGTGATCGGCAACAGCAACAGACCGATCGCCCGGTTCGCGACACCCGCCGCACCGTAGACGAAAGTGTCACTGAGCAAGTGGCGGATCGTGACCACCCCTTGCGAACTGGAACTGGAACCGCTCGTCGGCATGGAACGGCGAGGCCTCTCCAGCAGGTGCTACGGTGCACGCTATCTTACCACTTCAGACGGTAAGGGCCAGACCCTTGCAGGTGGGACGACGGCGAATTGGACGAGCCCCGGCGGGACGAGGGGCTGGTCGGGCTTCCACGCCACGTCGACGTGTCGACGCCGGTCAAGCGCTCCAGCACCTCCAGGTCCTCGCGATACCGGTCCCCCAGCTCAATTCTCGTCGCCGGTGCCAGGGGCGCCGGGCGCTGGGCTAGGACGTTCCAGCCGGCCAGGCGATCGATCGCCGGCCGCAGCGCATACAGCCGCAGTTTGACAAGCGCCGGTTCGAGGCGGCGACGGAGCCAGTACTGCAGCCGCGTCGAGCGCACCTGGTGGCTGATATTGGCCGCCGGCAAGTCACCCGGATAAAAGCCCGGGTCGACTCCCAGAAAACGGCAAATGCGCTCGAGCACTCCACGCATGTTGCTCGCCAGCTCCTCGAAGCGCAGAAACAGGAACTGGCTCCGGGGAAACAACTTGGCGTACCGCGCGACCTGCTGCCCGTAAAGTCCCGAGCGGAAATACAGGTAGTTGTAGAAGTACTGCGGGTTGCGGCGGAAGAACCGCGGGTCGCGGATGCGCCGCTCCTCCGCTTCCAGCGCCTTTTCGAAGGGACAGAGCCATTCGTTGCCCGCGGCCACCATCCAACTGTACAGCGAATACGCCCGATCAGCGGGGTTGCGAAACACCACCACAAACTTGGCCTGCGGAGTGTACGCCTTGAGCATCGGCGCAGACGTCGCACAACTCAGATACGCGTGCGAGCATTCGCCCACGACCGGCTCGTCCGACGCCGCCTGAAACAGCTGCACATAATCCCACGGGTTCTTCATGCCGAAAAAGTCGCAGAAGAACGTCGGCTCCTTGATCGGGGACATGAACACCTGAGGGTGCCGCGCCAACTGTTGATGCAGTGATGTCGTGCCAGAACGACCCGCACCGAGCAGGAAGAAATTTGGCAGTCTCGGAACGGATCCCACCTGAACGCCTCTCCTGACACCCGAACGGCCGCCGAAACACCGACAGTCTGCCGACATGGAAGACCCGCACAGGATATCAACACTGGAACGCCGACATGGTTCCGCAGCGAGATGAGTTCCGGCCTGCGGCAAGCCCGAACGGGCGTACGATGAAACCTCCCGCCCAGGAGGGTCCAGAAACGGGCCGTAAGGTGGTCAAAGTCGGCTACACGTCCAGCTCGTGGTTGGCATTGACCTGCGGGAGTTTGACTTGCCGCTTGTTGAGCGCTCCCTGATCGCGCAGACGGCAGTAGAGCGTGCTGACGACCTGCGAGTACGGGACGTACTTGAGATGTTCCTTGTTGTCTTCGCCGACTTCTTTGGTCCAGGTGCGATCGATCAGTGTCTTCGTGGCAATCACGAAGTAGTGGGCTAGGGCCAGTTCTTCGCGCGACGGAGCCGCTCCGTGCCCCGACACTTTCTGCACCGAAATCGTTCCCACGTACGTGAAACCATTTGCGCAGTCGCAGGCATGAATGCTTTCGATCTCCATGTCCGAACCCCCACACAAGAAGTAACGAAAATGACTGTGCGCAGCGCGGCACAGGGTCAACGTCGATGGCGGTTACGGTCGGTGGTCCGTCGGAATATTCACACTGCGTACTGCGGTATCTTCATGAGTTCCCCGTCGCGCAACGCCGACTGGTGCGCGACGATACCGGACACGGTCATGTTGAGGGCCCAGGCGATGTTGACCATGGGGAGCCGATCAAGCAACACGGCGGTCACGAATTCGTTCATCAGATATCCGTGCGAACCGCCGTGCCCGCCCGCCTCGACGCTCGGCGGCAAGGGCGGTCGGGCTTGGTCCGGCAGGTTGCCGGTCAGACCCGCGAACTGGCCATAGAACGAACCCCGTTGGCCGCGGACACGGCCCATTTCCCCTTCGTGACCTGGCGAGTCCCAGCTGACCGCCATGCGCGCCATGCCGCCCTCGCTGGTGCGGAAGAGCGCAATTTCCGTGCCGAAGGGATTCGCATAGCGGTTATTGGGCGCCTGCAACCAACTGGTCGCGCTCGGCATCCCCATGCAGGACACTTCCGTGAAACTGCCGCCCGTCACGCCGACGTAGTAGGCATTGGAATGCGTGGGGTACCATTGGGGTGGCACGCCCACGCGCCATTCGCGGTAGGACGGAATCGGGTCGGCCGCGTAGTGATAGTATTCGCCCTCGGCATAGAGCAGCTTGCCAAACGCGCCGGCCTGGTAGAGCGTACGCATGGCGTGCAGATCGGCATGGAAACACGACGTCTCGAACATCATGTAATGCCGGCCACTGGTCTGCACCGCGTCGAACAACTCCACCGCTTCGTCCAGCGACCCGAAGACGGCCGGCACGGCGCAGGCCACGTGTTTGCCGTGGCGCAGGACTTCCAGGCAGTGGCGTCCGTGGCTGGGTGCATCCGTGGCCACGAACACCGCTTCAATCTGGTCGTCTTTGACCAGCTCCTCGAGCGACGGATAGGTCCGTGCGCAGCGGCAGGCTTGTGCCAGCTGGGCGCAGCGGTCTGGAAACAGATCACTCACCGCCACCACCTCGACATTCGGATGGTCCTGGAAACTGAACGCGGCCCCGAACTGGCACACGCCGAAGCCGACGATGCCCACGCGCAGTTTGCGGTCGGACACGGGTTGCCAGCCCTCCGAGGCGTTCGCATCCTTCGGCACGTTAGCCAGTCCTGGGATCTCCGTCTCCTGGGCCGGCGCGGCGGGGACGAGGCTGGCAGCGGCGGCGGCAGCGCCGAGCGCCTGCAGGAAGCTACGTCGCGACGCTGACTGGGGCATGGTGATTCTCCCGGCTCACAAGATCCACGAAGGAAGATGTTTCACGTTCTCGCGCCGTCGCCACAGCAGGCTCGTGCGGCACGGCGACGTCGCGCAGTATACCCGGTTTCGCGGGAAAACACAGCATCCTCGCCCCGCCGCCCCGTCAGTTCCCCGGCTCACCGGCTCGGATCCGCGTCAGCTCGTTGCGAATCAGCTGGTCGATGTGGTCGGTCAGGTCGCGGCGCGGCAGGTCGGCCGGGCGCACGGCCGGCAGCACGTGCAGCGTGAGCCGGACCCCGGCCGGCACCGGCCGCAGACGATACTGCTCAATGCGCCACGTGCCGTCGACCGTCATCGGCACAACGTGGGCCGCGGGGAGCTCCTTCAGCACCGCCAGCAAGCCCGCGCCTTTGAGCGGCGCCATGGTGCCATCGCGCGAGCGCGTCCCTTCGGGATAGATGGCCGCCGAGCGGCTCGCGGCGGGCAGGGCCCGGGCGAATTCCTTGATGGCACTGATCGACTGCCGCGCATCGTCGCGATCGATCAGCGCGTGCCCGAGCGTGCGCAGGGCATACGAAATCGCCGGCACGCCATGGCTCAGCTCGCGTTTGGCCACAAACCGCGGCCGAAAGGACCGCAGGTACCAGCCCTGCAGCGGGATGTCGAACATGCTCTGGTGGTTCGACACGAACACCAGCGGGACCCCCGGCGGGAACTCAGCCGGGAGTCGCACGTCGAAGCGGGCCCGCGCCACGATCTTCAAATTCAACAGCAGCGCGCCGCACAGGCCGTCGTACATGTGCTCCTGCAGCCGCACACTCACGCGCCGCGCCACCACCTGCAGCAGGTGAAACACCAGCAGGATGCTCAGCAACACGACCAGGAAGACCGGCGTGATCAGGTAGTCCCGTACGCGCGGCCGAAACGACTCGCGGGAAGCCTCGCTCACTTCACTTTCTCGACTTTCCCGCTGCGGATCGAGCGTTCTTCCGCCTGCACGATCTTCATGGTGACGCGCGCCGAGGCGATCGTGTTGAGCGCCGGCGGTTCGCCCTGGGTCACGCACTGCACCATGTACTTGATCTCTTCGAACCAGCCGTCGGTCGGTGCGACATCGATCGCCGTCGCGGCCTCGTCCGTGTAGAGCATGACGGGTTGCGGCCGGTTGATGTCGAAGTCCAGCGTGGCGCGCTCGAAGACGGCCGTATAGCCCATGTAGAACGGCCACGTCTTGTGCTGGTGCCAGGCGCCGATCGCCGTGACCGCCTCAACCGTGCGTTTGGGAAAATAGTAGTGCGTGACGACGTGATCCACACCCTCGTCCGTCGTGCCGCCGCGCGAGCCCACGGAGCTCACTGCGCGCGGCTTGCCGAACAGGAAGTTCACGTAGTCCGTGTCGTGCACGTGCAAGTCGTACAAGGCGCCCCCGGAGACAGCTGCCTCGAAGTACCACGGACTCCACAACCCCTTGCTCCCTTGCCGCCGCAAGATCAGGCTCTTGCACGCCCCGTACCGCTGCGTGTCCACACACTCCTTCAACAGCACGTACGCCGGCCAGAAACGGATGCAGTGCGCAATCATGACCACCGTCTTGGCTTTCTTCCCCGCGGCGACCATGGCCTTGACGTCGTCCGGATCCACCGCCATCGGTTTTTCCGACAGCACGTGTTTGCGCGCGGCGACGGCGGCCAGGAACAGATCTTTGTGGTCGCAGGTCGGCACGCAAATGTCCACCAGGTCGATGTCGGGGTCGTCGACCAGTGCGAAGCCGCAGTCGTAGATCTGTTGGAACGACGCGACGTCGGTCTGGAAATCAGTGTCGCCCAGGTTGCCCGCACCGCCGGCGGTGCCCGCGCGCTTGCTCGCGTCCGTGTCCGCAAACGCCACGACTTCCACCCCCGGCAGCTTCCGGTACGCCGACAGGTGCATGCGCCCCATGAAACCCATGCCGATAATGCCTACTTTGACCGTCATCGCTACGTCCTCCGGCCCGCGGGTACTGTCGCCTGGCCGTCATTCTCCGCCGAGCCGGCGGCGCGTGTCAATCGGCAGCGCTGGCGGGCCCGTGCATTGCCCCCGATGTATTGTGCCGCGGAACGCTGATATGATCGGTATCCGGCGGGCAGTTGCCGCCGAAAGGAAACCACGACCATGAAGAATGTCTTGCAGGTCACGTACTGGACGGTCGGCGGTTTCGAAGGCCGCCTGCCGATCCGCGACGCGTTGCAGGCCGCCAAGTCCTGCGGCTTCCAGGGGCTGGAACTGGCGTTCGGGGCGGGAGTGCTCGGCCCGGACACGACGCAGGCCGCCTGCGCGCAGATCCGACGCGACGCCGAGGAACTGGAGATGCCGCTCTGCACCATGGTGAGCGGCAACTACTGGAGCTGCCCGCTGTCGTCGGCGGACCCGGCTCAGCGCCGTGCCGCGCTCGATTTCACGCGCCGCTATATCGAGGTCGCCCACGCGCTGGGCATCCGCACCATCCTGGTTATCCCGGGCGCCGTCGACGTGGGCTGGGACCCATCCGTGCCCGTGACTCCCTACCAGCAGGTGTGGGACCTGGCCACGGCGTCGCTCCGCGAACTCCTCCCGGTGGCGGCTGACCACGACGTGACCCTCGCACTGGAAAACGTCTGGAACAAGTTCCTGCTCGGCCCCATCGAGTTCCGGACGTTCATCGACCAGTTCGCCAGTCCGTACATCGGCTGCTATTTCGACGTCGGATCCTCGGTCCGCGGATTGCGGCCGTCCATGTGAAGAACTTCCAGCGTGATGATTGCGGCGGTGTTCTGCACGGCTTTGGCGACGACCTGCTCCGCGGCGACGTGGATTTTCCCGCCGTGATCACCGCGCTGGAACAGGTTGGCTACACGGGCCCGATCACCGCCGAGATGTTGCCGTTCTGCCGCCTGCCCAACATGGTCCTGCCCGACCTGGAATTGGCGCGCGACACCGCCGTCAAGATGAAACAGGTCTTTGCTGCCACCGGGAGTTGTGCCCAATGAAGCCGATCCGCTGGGGGATTATCGGTCTGGGGTGGTTCGGAGAAGTCCATGCCGAGGCCCTGTCGACGATGCCGGGCATCGAGCTGGCGGCAGTGTGCACGCGGCGTCCGCAGCGGCTGAGCGAAGTCGCGGACCGCTTTGACGTACCGCGGCGGTACACCGATTTTCGCCAGCTGCTGACCGATCCCGACATCGACATCGTCGGCATCACGACGCACATCCAGGATCATCGCGACATCGCCATCGAGGCGCTGTGCAGCGGCAAGCACGTCTTCCTGGAAAAACCGATGGCGCCCACGCCGGCCGACTGCGACGCAATTCTCGCCGCGGCCGAGCGCGCTCCCGGCTCCTTCATGGTGGGGCATATCTGCCGGTTCGACCCGCGGGTCGCGCTGGCGAAACAAGCCATCGACGCCGGCGAGATCGGCCAGATCGTGTCCATGCACGCGCGCCGCAACCTGTCCGTGAAGATCGGCCGGCTCGTCCTGGACAGCATCTCCGCCCTCCTGGGTGACGGTATCCACGACGGGGACCTGATGCTGTGGTTCAGCCAGGCGCGGCCCGTAAGCGTCTACGCGCAGGAGATTCATCCCGGACCGCACAAATACCCCGACGGCGGCTGGGCCATGGCACGCCTGGACAACGACGCCATCGCCGTAATCGAATCCATCTGGCACCTGCCCGAGAGCACGCCGTACCAGATTGACGCCCGCATGGAAATCATCGGCACTCAGGGCGCGATCTATATCAACTGCGGTGAGGCCGGACTGGAAATTCACGACGCCGCGGGGAACCGCCGCCCCGACACGCTCTACTGGCCCAACGTGTACGGCCAGCGGTTCGGGATCCTGCGGGCCGAGCTGCGCTATTTTGCGGACTGCGTCGCCGCCGGCCAACGGCCCGAACGGATCACGCCGCGCGAATCCCGGGCAGCCGTCGAGTTGCTCGCGGGCGCCGTCGAGTCCGCACAGTCGGGACACATCGTCTACTTTCCGCGGGAGAACCCCAGGCATGCAATTTGACCACATCGGCATCGTCACGACCGAGAAGCACGCAGACGAGATCTACGTGGCCGCCACGAAGGTCTGGGTCACCGACTTTCGCGTCCACCCGTTCCGCATCGAATGGTTGCGATTCGAGCCGGACAGCCCCGTGACCGGACCGGTGCGTCACCTGCCGCACGTCGCCTATCGGGTCGACAACATTCGCGAAGCCGCCCGCGGACTCAATGTGCTCCTCGAACCATTCGACGCCGGTTTGGCCGTCGTCGGATTCTACGAGACGGCCGACGGAGGCGTCATCGAGCTGATGGAATACGCGCCGCAGGAATCGCTCGAGGGCGGAGCCTGGGACCGGCGGGGGAATGGGGAATGACGAAGGGGGGAGCGGCGAAGGGCGAATCCATCGAACATCGAACATCGAACATCGAACATCGAACATCGAACATCGAACATCGAACATCGAACATCGAACATCGAACATCGAACATCGAACATCGAAC
>JALOQX010000283.1 GCA_025459265.1 Pirellulaceae bacterium
CGGTGGCACGCTGTGGTTGGTCTGGGGATTGTCCACAATGCAGCTCCTTGTAGTCAAAGTACGCTCAGTCAGTCATGTGATGGAGTCTCTCGCACGTGCAAGGTCAGCCAAGACAGTGCCAATCTGTTGCACCACTCAGGGGAGGTCACAGTCATCGACAGGCCTCCTGGACCCTGTACGCGCCGGCTTCCTGATCGAACACCAACTCGTACGTGGCGGTTACCTGTGCCGCTCCCTGCTCATGGGCCTCCAAGACAGCCGCCATCGTCGCGGCGTGCAGACGTGGCTCGCGCGGCCCAGGTGCGTCAACAACGATCAGCTTGTGGGCATCGCCCGCGTCGCCTGCCTGCATCCGGAGGTAGACTTTCACGAGCGGGTACGGCGTGAGTGCCTGCTCACAGTTCAGGCGGAACCGGGCATACGCGTCGGCGGCCGAAAATCCAAAAATCGGCGCGCAACTCACCCCCACGTCGGACTGCAGGACCATCGGACCGATGCGGCGATTGCCTTCCATCAACACGTACTTGGGGGTGCCGGCCACCACGGCGATTTTATCCGGAGTGTTTGGCCCGGGAACACTCACCTCCACGGCGTGCTCCTGTCGATCGTCGCGGAGGGGAATGGTCTGGCCGGGAAGCTCCTGCCCGTCCAGAGAGAGCCGATTCGTGTCGGCCGAATCCGCGGCGAGTCGCCTGGCGGTGATGTGATACACCGTGTGGCGATAGCGATAGCGGACCTTGAACGTTGTCCAGCTGAAGGGCAGTCGCGGAGCCAAACGCAATTGCTCGCCCTCCAGGTTCACGCCGAGCAGCGTCTCGATCAGCAGCCGATACAGCCAGCCGGCGGAACCGGTATACCACGTCCAGCCACCCCGACCGATGTGCGGCGCGGCGGCATAGACGTCCGCAGCGACGACGTAAGGCTCAACCTTGTAGGTAGCGGCCTGCTGCGGTGTCCCGCTGCGGTGAATCGGATTGAGGAGTGCACACAACTCCCAGGCGCGTTCGCTTTCTCCTAACAGCGCGAAGGCCATGGCGGCCCATACGGCGCCGTGGGTGTATTGGCCGCCGTTCTCGCGCACCCCCGGAAGATAGCCTTTGACGTACCCGGGATCGAGCGGAGATTTGTCGAAGGGTGGATCAAACAACTGAATCAGTCCGGCATCGCGGCGGACCAGCCGATGGTCCACGGATTGCATCGCCTGGCGGGCGCGGCGCAGATCGCCGCCACCGCTGATAACCGACCAGCTCTGCGGCAGCGAATCGATCTGACATTCCAGACTGGTGTGGGAGCCGAGCGGATCTCCTCGGTCGAAGTAGGCGCGGAGATACCATTGGCCGTCCCACCCATGCTGCTCGATGTTCTGTTGCAGCTGCCGGGCTTGCGTGACGCACCGGTCGGCAAAGGGGAGGTCGTCGCGGGAGCGCGCCAGGGTGGCAAACTGGGTGAGCACGTCGTACAGAAAGAACGCCAGCCAGATACTCTCACCGCGTCCCTCGTGCCCCACGCGGTTCATGCCGTCATTCCAGTCGCCACCACGCATCAGCGGCAATCCGTGTTCGCCGAACGTCAGTCCGTGCTCGATGGCGCGCACGCAATGCTGGTAGAGCGTGGCCGACTCCTCGGAACGATTCGGCACATCATAGTACGCGTCTTCCTCCGGCTTGACCGGACGGCCTTCCAGGAAGGGAATCACTTCGTCCAGCACGCCGGTGTCGGCGACGCACGATACATAGCGGCAGGTCACGTAGGGCAACCACAAGTAGTCGTCAGACACCAGCGTCCGCACGCCGCGGCCCGTCGGTGGATGCCACCAGTGCTGCACATCGCCGTCGCGGAACTGATGCGCGGCGGCGCGCAGCAGGTGCTCGCGGATGAGATTTGGCGCGGCGTGCACCAGGGCCATGACGTCCTGCAACTGATCACGGAATCCGTAGGCGCCGCCGGACTGATAGAATCCCGTTCGACCCCAGAGTCGACAGCTCAGGGTCTGATACAGCAGCCAGCCGTTGGCCAGGACATTGACGGCGCTGTCTGGCGTCTCCACGGTGACCGCGCCGAGCGTCCGATTCCAGAATTCCCAGACACCTTCGAGCGCCGTGCGGCTGGCGTCAACGCCGCGATACCGCTGGATCAACTGCTGCAGATCCGCTGCGTTGCGAGCCACACCGAGGCGGAAACTGACTTGACGTTCCTCGCCTGCCGGTAAGTTCAGGGTGACTTGAACCGCGCCGCACGGATCCAGCCCCGCACCGGTCTTGCCGGACAGCCGCGCGCACTTCAGCGCCGCAGGCTGCGACAGGGTACCGTTCCGACCCAGAAACTCCTGCCGATCTCCGGTGACCGTGCGCGTGGCCTCATTGACGTCCAGGAACACAATGCGATCCGGAAACTCCGTGTTGTAGTAATTGCGCGCCAGCAACGCGCCGGTCTTCAGGTCGACCTCGGTCTGCACATGCAGCAGGCTGTTCTGCCGCAGGTCCGCCAACACCCACTCCCAGTAGCCCGTGACGGACACGCGCCGCGGACGGTCCGAGGCGTTGCGCACCTTCAGCACGGCGAACTTCACTGGGGCGTCCATCGCCACATACACCCACAGCTCCGAGGTGATGTCGTGTTCGGTATGTTCAAATACGGTGTAGCCGAAGCCATGACGAATGACGTAGGGTGTCTGACCCCGAGCAGGCAACGGCGTAGGTGACCAGACACGGCCAGTCTGCTCATCGCGAAGGTAGAAGGCTTCGCCCGGAACGTCCTGCACGGGATCGTTGTTCCAGGGTGTCAACCGAAAGGCCTGGGCGTTCTCCAACCAGGTGTAAGCACTGCCACTTTCGGAAACGACCGTCCCGAATGACGGATTGGCAATGACGTTGACCCAAGGGGCCGGCGTCCACTGGCCGGGCTGGAGGATGATGACATACTCGTGGCCGTCGCGCGTGAAACCGCCCAAGCCGTTGGCGAAAATCAACTCGCGCTGCGGGAGCGGCGCGGGCCGGGCAGCCGCCTCCGAACGAGTCGGAGTCAGCATCGGCACCGCGGGTTCCAACAGCCGGCGATGCTCCAGCTGTTCCGCGAGAGTCCCTTTTTCGTCGTCGAGCACGACGCGTGCCACGGAGTGTAGAAGCACGCGATCATCATGGGGGATTTGCTCCAGGCGGCGGACGAAGATACCACCTGGTCTGTCGAGCAGTTGAGATTCGGTCCCTGAAGCGATCAGGCTGACGATCTGATCGTGCAACGACTGGTGGTACACCGACACGTCTTCGGTCAAGATGACCAGGTCGACCGTCAGTCCCTTCATGCGCCAGTACGAGTGCGCCTGGACGAGCTGGCGCACGATCTCAATCTTCGCCGCGTCGCTGATGTGGAGCAGGACGAGTGGCGCGTCCCCCGAAATCCCATGACTCCACAGGCCGCTTTGGCCGCGGCGGTTGTTGCGCAGAATGCCCGCGCTGGCCCGACGAGTGGGGTCGGCATAGATCAACGCGCCGGCGAGCCGGCCGTAGAGTTGCGCTTCCGATTCTGTGGCGTTGAGTTGGTGCAGCGTGACCTGACTGTGCGTCCACGCCAAATCGAACGCGCGGTCCGCCATGCGGGCGCTCTGGTATTTCTCCACCCACGCGAGCGCCGCTTCACGGCTGTCGGTCACACCCAGAATCAGGTTCACGATGGCGGACCCGTAGGGCGGTACGGTAACCGTGCGCCGGAGCGACACGATCGGATCCAGCACAGACCCGGCCGTGTTGGACAAGGACGACACCGTGTGCATGGCGGCCGGAGAGACCAAGGTCGCGCCGCGTCCGACAAAGGTGGATCGATCGGTTTCGCAGGAGATGTCTCCCGCTTCAGCGTCGGGAACCACCAGCAGATGCAGCAGCCACGGCGGCCTTTCGGTCTCGGACCGGGCACGCCGCGTGCACAGCACGGCGGAGGAAGCGCGCAAGAACTGGGTCTGCACGAAGAGGTTGCTGAAAGCGGGATGTGCCGCGTCCGCAGCGGGACTCGCGAGCACCACTTCCGCGTACGTGGTCAACTCAATCACACGTTCCTCCGGCGCTCGATTCGTGATCGTGATGCGCCGCAACTCCACGTCGTCTTCCGGCGACACGCCGATCTCGGTGTGGATATCCAGGCCGGCATGACGGTGCCGAAACTCGGCACGCGCCTGCGTAAAGATGACTTCGCAGCCTTTCGCGGCACGCAACGTGGG
This sequence comes from Pirellulaceae bacterium, assembly GCA_025459265.1. Taxonomy (GTDB): domain Bacteria; phylum Planctomycetota; class Planctomycetia; order Pirellulales; family Pirellulaceae; genus JAAYDI01. The sequence goes on from JALOQX010000283.1 coordinate 4,211, forward strand.
CTGCTGGGCGATCGACCAGTACTCGCCCGACGCCCGATCGCGCAGATAGACGAACAAGCCCCAGCAATCGCGGGTGGCGTCCTCTCGCCAGCGTGTGACCGCCAGATCGCGCCAGCGGCTGTAGCCGCCGCCGGCGCTGCTGATCACGAGGTGATAGCTTCCGTTCGACAAGAGATGTACCTGAGGGGTCGAGCGGGTCAGATCCGTAAACACGCGCGTCACGCTCTCGCCCTCGCCAAACAACGTCCGCGCAGTCTCGGGGGCCATCGTGTCGACGAGCACGCTCGCGGCTGTCCTGGGCACGCGCTCCTGCAGCAACATGTCTGCTGCCCTGAGTGCCGGACAGGCCATGAACCGCCGCGGCATGGGGTCGTCCCGCAACAGATTGACCAGTGCCAGTAAGCTCATCCCTTGATGATGTGCCATGAAAGATCGGATCGTGGCGCTCGCCTTATCAGGCGGCAGACGGGTCGGGGTGTAATCGACCGCTTCGTAGAAGCCGTAGTCCCCTTCGCGTCCCTCGGCCGCCAATCGCTGCAGGTTCTCACAGGCTTCCCGCGGCGCGATCATCAGTGCCATCGCCGTGGCGTACGGCGCGATCACGAGGTCGTCGGCCAAGCCGCGTTTCAAACCCAGGCCCGGCACGCCGAAGGCGCGGTACTGGTAGTTCCGGTGGACGTCGGTCCGGTTGTAGCCCGATTCGGAAATGCCCCACGGCACGCCGCGCAGTCGCCCGTACCGGATCTGTCGTTGCACCGCCGCATAGCAGGTATGACCGAGCAGCGTGTTCTCGATGTTGGGCATGACCAGCAGCGGCATCAGGTATTCGAACATCGAGCCGCTCCACGACACCAGTATCGGCTCGCCCCGCGTAGCGACGAGCAGTCGGCCCAGCGAGAACCAGTGTTTCTGCGGAACTTGCCCGAGCGCGATGGCGACGTAGCCGCACAGGCGCGCCTCGGAAGCCAACAGATCATAGAAGCTGGCGTCACACCGGCATGCGGCGACGTTCAGCCCGGTGGAAAACAACTCGCGCGCCGGGTCGTACAGGAACGTGAAATCCATGGCGGCAAGCGTGTCGCTCTGCTCGGCCAAGCTTTCCAGGGCGAGCAGGTACTGACCGGCATGGTCGCTCGCTTCACGAATACCGTGTAGCAGGGTAGTGAGCTGTGTATGTCGGACCTGCCGGGATTCGGCCGGCTCCGCGGCGAGCTCCTGTAACGCGGCTTCGATCCACGGGCAGAAGGTGCGCTCGTACTGCGCCACCTCCCGCAACGTAGGTGCGTGGTCAAGTCGGGCGAGCTGCTCGTCCAGCATTGCCGCCACCGACCTGGGGAGACCTCCATCGTGGCTCCCGGCCACGACCGGAACGGTGGGACCTGCCTCAGACCGAACACTGCGAGCGACGCCTGGCATCGCCAGCCACGGTGCTAGAAACCGCAGCTCTTCCCAGTGGCCCTGGCAGGTGCGCTGCAGAGTCCGGGCCCATCCAGAGGTTCCTTCCACCGTGTCCACCAGCGCAGCTGCAATCCTGGTGGCCTCGTCCGTCGCCTTTTCCAGCACAGCGTCCGCCGCCCACAGATCGGTGGGCGCGGGCACCAGTGCTGCATCGAGCGCCGCCAGCGCAGCATGGTCGCGGGCCAACGCGTGGAGCATGCTCACGGTGTCGCGCAGTCCGACCAGCACCTGTGGCGTGAACAGCTTCTCATCGGCCTGCTCCCTTAGTCCCGCGGCAAGCGTCAGCAGGTGTCCCGCCAGGTTGCCGCTGTCGACACTCGACACATAGAGCGGCAGCAGAGGTCGCAGCGTGCGTGTGTCGTACCAATTGTAGAAGTGCCCACGATGCCGTTCGAGACGCTGCATGGTGGCCAGGGCGTCGCGCGTGCGCTGGATCAGCCCGCCCAGTGACAGGTACCCCAAGTCGCGGGCGGCCAGATTGGCCAACAGCGCCAGGCCCATGTTCGTCGGCGAAGTGCGTGAAGCGACCTCCGGGGAGCGGACCTCCTGGAAATTGTCCGGCGGCAACCAGTTTTCCTCCGCCGTGACGAAGGTTTCAAAGAAGTACCAAGTCCTGCGGGCGGTGCGCCGCAGAAAGGTCCACTGCTCCGCCGTCAGATCCGGAGCCGCGGAGTCCAAGGGCTGGCTGATCCACCAGGCGATCCAGGGTGCCGCCAGCCAGACGCCAAGGATGGGTAAGGCCGCGGGCAATTGAGCAGGATGCCGCGACAACAGCCAGAGGCCGCTCAGCAACGCAACGACCGGCGCGCTCCACATTGCCGTGAAAAAGCTGGCGAGATCCGCACGCATGGACCGTTCGGAATCACTCGAAGTCTGCCATTCCAGGAGCCGCCGATGGGTCACGCACAGGCGCAGCACGGTCCTGCCGATCGCGTCCAAACTGATGTAGGCATCGTAGGGTAGGAATGCCACGGTCAGGAAGATCAGCCCCGCCTGCCGGGCGCAGGACTCGGTCGCCCCGCGCAGATGCATCGCCCACGGCAAGTCTGTCGGCTTGCGAAACACATCGACCAGTGTCGATAACAGTCCGGGAAGTATGATCATCGACACGGCCAGCACCAATCCCAGATGGCCGAGTTGGGGAACGAGCAGCCAGCTGCCCAGGATCAACACCATCAGAGCCACGGGAACGAGACTGCGCCGGAGATTGTCGAAAATCTTCCACCGGGACAGCGCGGACAGCGGATTGGCGATGCGACGGGCATCGGAACCGGGCACCCGCGGCAGGAGCCACTGCGTGATCTGCCAATCGCCGCGCATCCAGCGGTGGCGCCGGTCCACATCCACGTCGTAGCGCGCTGGCAATGCTTCGTAGAACTCCACGTCGCTGACCAGGGCGGAACGTGCATGACACGCTTCCAGCAAGTCGTGACTGAGAACCATGTTCTCCGGGAAGCGTCCATCGACGGCGCGCTGGAAGGCATCCACATCGTAAATGCCTTTCCCCACGTAGGA
>JALOQX010000284.1 GCA_025459265.1 Pirellulaceae bacterium
TAACCGGAGACCGTGCTCGCGGTGGTGGTCGAGCTCGACGAACTTCGCACCGGACGACTCATCGTACGCATCGGGCGCGTCGGAACGCAGCTCCGGCATGTGCTGATAGCTCACCGGCATCTTCCAGTTGGCCCACATCCCCATGCAGGCAAAGACGTTCATGCCGGAGTCCAGCAGGTTATCCAGCACGCGACACCACTCAGTCTCCGTCCCATAGGGAAAGTCCACTTCGAAGTTGCCGCCGCCAAACCCGCCCCCGCGCAGGTCCACGACGGGGTTCCGAGCCACGAGCGGCACACCACCGTCGCGACCATGTCGTTGCAGGTGGCGTGCCATGGTGCGCACGGCGCTGTACAGGCCCAGCCGTGTTCCCGCACGCACCGAGACGCCGCCATCCTGCAGCCCAATGACGTATCCGTCGCCCGCAATGCCGTCGCGTTCTTCGGGCGGCACCAATCCAAGTCGTACAGGCAGGTGGCCCGGAGCGGCCGAGGACGCGCACTCGACACCCGCTTCCACCAGCGCCTCAGCCAACTCCGTCACAATCGCGGGCGAGCTGGTCGCGTCGACCAGGTACACACCTCCCCCCAGCGGCCCGGTGGTCAGCGGCTGGATGCTTGTCACCAGCCCCTCGTCGAGGAGTTCAGCCAGATGTTCAGCGTGGGCCGGATCCGGCGATGCGATGGGCGTGAGGCGGCGCGCAAAGTGCCGTCCGTTGACAAACTCCTCACCTGTTTCCAGCACGCCCACATGGGCCTGCCTGTGCACGCGGGCAACGCTCTTGACGGCAGCCGTGTAGTCCCGGAAGCCGTAGAAGGCCCAGCGATTCTCCAACTCGGCCAGCGCATCATGCGACTGGCCGACAACATCCAGACTGTACTGCAGTGCATGACGGAGCCACGGGGAATGGCCCTCCCACGGACGCTCGTCGCACGTGATCTCGAGCTGGCCCGACGCAGACACGCGATATATCAGGGTGGCGGACGGCCCTTGCGCAACGTCGAGGTCAAAACTCACCTCCGTCAGAGCCGGCGCCGCGTTCACGTCCGCCAGTCGCACCGTCATCTCTGCAACATCGCCCTTGCGGACGTTGATGGCGGCCGTCGTGTAGCCCACCGACAAGTAGCCCTCCAACGCATATCCAGGATCCAACAGGCGTACCGCCGTGACGCGCAGCGGTCGCTCGAGCAGCGGGGTACCCCACGCCTCCCATGACTCGAGGGATGCCGTCTCCTGGTCGATCACGACCCGCGTATCCCCCGCGGTCACGACCAACTTACCCGACTCGTGTCGCAGGGCGGGAACCCCCGCGACGGCACCGGGCACCACCTGGACATGTACCCACTGGCGGGCCGGCACCGCACACGAAAACACCAGCAGGTCCTCTGCCCGCGGTGCGGGACGCCGGTCGGCCGTCGCGCGTTGCCACGTGGCTCGCCCGCTGCGCAGGGCGTGCGGCACGGTGACTCCGGCGCACTCGAGATGCACTTGGGTCCAGTCGACCAGTCCCGGCGCGGCCAGGCGACCGGTGGGAATCTCCACGGGCACGGCCACCTCCCAAGGCGTGGGGTTGTAGAGCCCGATCGCTGGAACGGCCGGGGCAGTCTGTCCGGTGGCAGGCAGCTGTGCCACCAGGCTCCACACCAGCAAACGGCAGATGTCCATGGTCTCATGTCTCCCGCGAAAAGATTTCCGGCGTCACGAGCCGGCGGTTCGGGACTCGTCCCGCCGCGCCTGTAGGCCTGCCAACGTGTCAAACGCTCCATGTGCGGCCAGTCCCGCATACGTTTGTGCGTAGGCGCGATAGAGTTCTTCGTAACAGCGATGGTGAGCCGCGACCGGCTCGATCCGATCCGACACATGCACCATCGCGTCGACGGCTTCAGGAAGAGCGGCAAACACGCCGGCACCGAGTCCGGCCAGGATGGCGGCACCGAGACTCGTCGACTCACTCACCCGCAGCGTCTCGACCGGTCGGCCGTAGACGTCGGCCTGAATCTGGTTCCAGAGTGCCGAGCGCGTGGCACCTCCGGCGATGCGCAGGCTGTCGACGTCGAGTCCGGCGCCGCGCCACTGCTCGAGCATGTCCCGGATCTCGAGCACCACGCCCTCCATTACCGCGCGCGTGAGGTCCGCGCGAGTGTGTGCGAACGACAACCCCACAAAGGCGGCCCGCGCGTGCGGGTTCCAGCGCGGCGTGGCGGCGGTCGCCAGATAGGGGAGGAACAGCAGGCCGCGACTCCCCGGCGGTGACGTGGCCGCCAGTCGGTCCAGGTCCGCGTAAGCATCGCCCCCGGCCGCGGCAGCCCGTTCCTTTTCGTGCGTGGCAATGACATCGCGATACCAGCGCAGCGCGGCGGCCGCGGCATTCGACAACCCCTCCACTTCCCACATGCCGGGCACCGCGTGATGCGTGATCATCATCCCGCCGAATCCGGCCAGCGGCCGCGCCGTCGCCAGGATGGCCAGACCAGCCGTGCCGAGCGTCACGGTCGCCATGCCCGGCACCACTGCCCCCATCCCCAGGACACTGCAGTTCTGATCCCCGGCCCCCACGCAGACCGGAGTCCCGACGGCAAAGCCAGTCTGAGCCGCCATGGCGGCGCTGATCGCGCCAACCTGCGTCCCCGGGCGCGTCGGCCGACCAAACAACTCCGGAGCGAGACCCAGTCGCTCCAGCAGCGGTGTGTTCCACGTCGCGCGCCGCACGTCCCACACGCCATAGAAGACCGCGCAGCAGAGGTCGGTGAAATAGTCGTCCGCGCCAAACGCCCGCAGCACCAGGTCCTGGTTCTGCACGACACGTGCGGTCCGCGCCCAGAGCGCGGGCTCGTGCTCACGCATCCAAAGCAGCTTCGTAATGATCCAGGTCGTGCCCAACGGGAGTCCGTTCTGAGCGTAATACTCGTCGTCCGACACCAGCGCGCGCAGAGCCTCCACCTGGCGGACGGTCCGCGCATCCTGCCAGGAGATCATCGGGCGGATCGGCGTCCCATCGGCGGCCACGACGCACGTGACGGATCGCTGTGCGGAGAAGCCGATGGCGGTAATCTGCCGCGCGTCGATGTCGGCCGTCGTCACGGCGCGGCGGCAGGCTTCCACGGTTCGGGCGATCAACAGTCTCGGATCCTGTTCGACCCAGCCCGGCTGCGGATAGTCGGCGCCGTAGTCGCAATAATGACCCCCTACCGGATTCCCACGCAGATCGTACAGCGCGCACCGCACACCGGTTGTCCCGACGTCGACACCGGCCAGGTACTGCGTCATGGTTTACCTCGCGGCAGCGGGAACACAACCCCGTTGTCCGTCGTCTCTCCGACTGAGGTACGAGGAATCAGCAAGGAGTGACGAGCTCAGAGGGGAATTCCCTCGTCGCTCGAAGATCCTTGCTCACCACTCGTCACTCCCCTCCGCCCTCCGCCCTCCGTCCGTCCTCCGCCCTCCGCCCTCCGTCCTCCGCCCTCCGCCCTCCGTCCTCCGCCCTCCGTCCTCCGCCCTCCGTCCTCCGTCCTCCGTCCTCCGCCCTCCGCCCATCACCCACATACATCCGACGCTTCCGGCACGAGTCCTTCGCGTTGCAGCGTGGCGAGCGCATCGACGATTTCCGGTGCTGCCCGCGTGCCGATCCGGTCGGCGCCCACGCGGAGGAACACCAGGGCGTTCTGCGGGCGGGGGAACTTCACGCCGGCCACTTTCAGCTTCACCGGCGCATCCCGCACCGCATCGCGCATGACGAGGAACTGCTCGAGACTCGGCCCCTCAAACTGGCCGGTCGACGTCTTCACAAAATCGATCTCGGCCTCGGCCACCAGCTTGCTCGCCGTGGCGATCTCTGCGTGGGTCAGGTAACACACCTCCAGAATGCACTTGGTCACGGCGCTGGCCGCCGCCTGCTTGAACGCGCGGAGCTCCTCGGCGACGATCCCCAAGTGGCCGCTTCGTAACGCACCGATGTTCATGACCATATCCACCGCGGTGCAGCCCCGCCGCACTGCGTCCTCTACCTCGAGTGCTTTGACGACGGCGGGTGCGCTGCCGAACGGGAAGGCGATCCCCGTGCCGATTTCCACGTCGTCCATGCCGGCGAGCTCTTCGCGCACCACGTGCGCCCAATACGCGCTGCTGGTGTAGAACGCGGCAAACCCGTAACGACGCGTCACCGCGCATCCTTCGCGAATCTCCGCCTCCGTCGTCTCCTTCGGCAGGATGGAGAAATCCAGCGTTTTGGCCAGACGGCGCGCGTCGAGTTGCGAGAAATCAATCATCGTCGTTCCTCCTCACGCAAGGCGACTGAACCACGCGACCAGCTCATGCGCGTGGATACAGCCGTCGGCAGCGCAAATATCGGCCGGGCCAGCCTGCACCTGGGAGGGTGGACCGCCCACATCACCCAGGCAATCGACGACCAGATCCGCCATACTCAGGTCTTCGTGCTGCGTGTACAGATTCGTGGTCGCCACGACGTGCATTCCGGCCGCTTTGGCGGCCACGGCGCCGTTGTGCGAATCCTCAAACACCACGCACTCGTCAGGCTGCAGGGCGCACTTCTCCAGTGCCAGGGTGTAAATCGCCGGATCCGGTTTCTTGGCCGCCACGACATCGCCCGCCAGCACAAACGACAGCGGAATGCCGCCGAGCAGGCGGCCGACGATGGCGGCAGCCGCCCGCTCGTTCGACGTCGTGCAGATGCCGAGCGTCAGCCCCAGGTCGGCCGCCTCTTGCATGATCCGGCGCACGCCGGGGCGCAGCGGCAAGGCGCCGCTTTCGATCAGTTCAATAAACACGTCCGTCTTGCGCAGGTGCAGCTGCTGGATCAAGTCCGCGGCCTGATCCGGCGGCACGTTGATGCCGAACCCTTTCGTCTGCAGGTAATGCCTCATCCGCTCTTTGCCGCCACCGACCTGGAGCAAGGCGTGGTACTCGGACACGCCCCATTCCACATTGAGTCCGAATTCGGCAAACGTGCGGTTGAAGGCCACGCGATGACCGTCACGTTCCGTGTCGACGATCACACCGTCCTGATCGAAAAGGAAGGCCTGGACTCGACTCATGCGCCGTCCGCTCCCCCACGCTGCGCCTGGCCGGCACATCCCAGCAGATCGATCCAGTAGTTGACGCGCTGGGCGACGGCCGCCTTCGCCGCGGTGTCAATTTTGCCGGGATTGTATTCCGTGCGGTGCGTGGCGATGTAGTCGTACGTGGCGTCGATCAGGGCGTGCTTGAGGTCTGTCGACACGTTGAACTTGGCGCCCCCCAGCGCAACGAGCCTGCGAACAACGTCCGGTTTCAGGCCAGTGCCGCCATGCACGATCAACGGCGCGACAACGACGCGACCATTGACTTTCTGCTGAATCTGCGCAAATCGATCGAAGTCGATCTTTGGATTCTCCGTCAGATACACGCCGTGGGCCGTGCCAATGGCCGGCGCGAACAGATCCACGCCCGACCGCTCGACGAACTCCCGCGACCGCTCGGGATCGCAGAGCTCGGCAGCCGATTCGGCGACGCGCACCTGGTCCTCCACGCCCGACACAGTTCCCAGCTCGCCCTCGACCGTGACGTCCCCCACCCGATGGCAATGCTCGACAACGTCCCGCGTGGCCCGCACGTTCTCCTCAAAACCCAGTTGGGAGCCATCGAACATGACGTTCGTGTAACCCAACTCGGCGCAGCGTTTGGCAAATGCCGCATCGGTACAGTGATCCAGGTGGAGGCAGGCCGGGACCGGTGCCGGCTCGGCCAGCGCCCGGAACACCGCCACGATCACTTCCGGCGTGAGGAATTTCGTGGGCGACACGGAGGTCTGAATGATGACGGGTGCCTGGCGCGCGATCGCTGTTTCCATGACCGCCTGCATCTGCAGGACGTTTGTCACGTTGAAGGCACCGACGGCATAGCCTCCCGTCACGGCCTCGACCAACATCCGTTTGGCGGAGACGACCGACATGTCCGCTGCTCCCCACTGGGGTCCGCTGTCCGCTGAGCCACCGGCGGTTCATCCTAACCCATCCCTGGCGCGTCGGAAAGAAGTGAGCCGCGTCGCAGGAAGGGAGTCCTCGCCCCGTCGCGCGCCGTAGGACGGGCGTCCTCGCGTGACGGACCGGGAGGTCCGTCCCACGGAGCGGTTCGGATCGGCTCCTACTCCTGGACCCAGACGGACACCGATCCCCCGAGGCAACGGAACTCACCCCAACCGTCACTGTTGGTGACGACCTGTTGCGGATCATGCTCCGTGATGTCGATGAAGCGTGCGTTCGGGCGTGACACGTCCATCCATTTCGCACCCGGCTGGCCGTCGCTCATCAGCACGGCCATGGCGCGCGGGTGTTCATCGTCGCCCAGCCGCGTCCACCCGACACAGCTGGGTTGATCGAGATAATCCCGCTGGGCTCCGTAGGCGAAGTGCCGGCGGGCATGCAGGAACTTGTCGATCAGGGACCGATGGGAGGGCAGGGTGATCCGGTAGCGTTGGCCGTCGCGCCCCACGTCTTCGTACTCGGCGCCGTAGTAGTCGGCATGGAACACACAGGGATAGCCTTCGCGCCGCAGGAGAATCACGGCGTAGGCCAGCGGCTTGAACCAGGACTCGACGACCGACTCCAGCGCCTGCAGCGGCTGGGAATCATGGTTCTCGACAAACGTAACCACATTCTGGTCCCGCTGTCGCATGAGGGTATTGTCCAGCAGCCCGCGCATGTCGAAGTGCCCGCTGCTGCGACTGGCCGTGTGAAACCGGTAATGCAGCGGGACGCCGAACAGGGTGATCTTCCGGCCGAGCCGATTGAGGAACCACTCCAGTGCCGCCAGATCGGCCGTCCAGTACTCCGCCACCACAAACAGCTCACGACCCGCGTGGCGTTCCATGTCCTCCAGCCACGGGGCGAAGAACCACGCCGAGATGTGTTTCACGGCGTCCAGCCGAAAACCATCGACTCCCGTGGTGTCCAGGTACCACTTGCCCCATGCCGTGACCTCGTCGCGCACCTGCGGATCCTGAAAGTCCAGATCGGCTCCCATCAGGTAGGAGAAGTTCCCTTTTTCCAGTGCGACTTCGTCGTCGAACTGCTTCCCTTCAAACAAGTAGACGGTGTTCCGTTCGTCGGGCCGGCGGGCATCGCAGTCCACGGCATCGAAATGCCGGGCCCGCCACTGGAACGAAGAGGAAGTGGGTGTAGGCTTCGATCTCACGGGTGGCACCGGTCGGGTGCAGGCGATTGTCCTGAGAATACGGCGTCGCGCGGACCATGTCGGTCGCGTCGGCACCGACCCGTTGGTTCAGCACCGTGTCGGCGTAGACCTGCAGCCCAGCACCCTGGAGCGCATGAATCGCCTGCAGGTACTCCTGCTTCGTGCCGTATTTCGTGCGGACAGCGCCGCGCTGATCGAATTCGCCCAGATCGTACAGATCGTAGACGGCGTATCCCACATCCTGCGGGCCTGCCGCGCCCTTGTAAGCCGGTGGGAGCCAGACTGCCGTGAATCCGCTGGCCGCCAGTTCCGCCGCCCGCGCCGCCACTTCGTTCCACAAGGTCCCGTCGGGCGGCAGGTACCAGTGAAAGTACTGCAGCATCACGCCATTGACATCTGTCATCGCTTCTCCTTGCGCTTTCACGCAGTCGATCTTCACCGCGTAGCGTCGATCGCCACGACGTCCCCCGGACGCACCGCGTACACTCGGTCTCCGACCACGATTTCTCGCAGGCCCGGTTGAGGCGGCACGTGCAGCCCGACGC
>JALOQX010000285.1 GCA_025459265.1 Pirellulaceae bacterium
ATTCTGTTCTGACACGAACCGGAATCAAAGCAGGAGGCCGTTTTTGTGTCTATATCATTTTGCACCAAGTAGTTGCGCCCTATCCTGATGCCATTAGACCCTGCGTCGGCGGGAGCATGACTGGCCAGCTACAGGCCAACGCTCGCCATGACTCCGCTCACCGCCGACCCTGTGTCGGCGGGAGCATGACTGGCCAGCTACAGGCCAACGCTCGCCATGACTCCGCTCACCGCCGACGTGCGCGTCGGCGGGAGCATGACTGGCCAGCTACAGGCGCCGAGCTGCCAACAGAAATCGTCTCTATTTTTGACGCGACCGGCACCAGCCGATGCCGATCAGTCCGAGCAGACCCACTCCAAACAGCAGCGCACTTCCTGGCTCGGGCACTTCGTTCTGAAAGCCGAAATACTGGTCATTCGGGCTGCGGAGCGTGTACTGCTGAGGTCCCAGCAAGTTCCCCTCGGCGTCATACACGCGGACGTCTTCCAGCGTCACCGTGTTCATCCAATCGATCTCACCATTGTTGGCGTACGTCCACTTGGTGAACGACAGCGGGATATAGTTACCGCTCCGCAACAGGTGCCCGTTTGCGTTCGTCGCGATGGTGACCGTGTCATCATAGGCCAAGTGCTCGTCACCGCCGGCATCCAACCGCAATTCGAACGTATCGAGCGACTCAAACGCCGGCCCCGCGGGTCCTTCACCCGTGTAGCCGAGCACATTCATCTGGAACTCGGCGTAAGAGCCTGCCGGCACCTCCTCCGTGTCCCAGTCCTCGAGGAGTTCGAGCGAGAAGCTGACGTGGAAATCGAATTCCAGGGAACCCGGCGCGCCGTCGACCGTCTCAAAGTAGAGCTCGTCCCGGAAGAATCCTCCCGTCTGCACCGAGTTGAACGGGAATCCAAACGCGTTCTGGTACCAGTTCCGTGCGGAGCTGAAACCACTGAATCCGTAAGGCTGCGTCCTGGCATAGGCGCGGATCACGCCGCCCCCGTTGACATCATGCGACGCGTCATAGAAATCCCCATCGCCCTGGTCCGGTACCTCGCTGACCGAATTCGAAACTCCGCGATGATCGTCCTCCACGACGAACGCCCACCAGTCGTTGTCATCCTCCATGTCCGACGGACCATGCCGGATCCCGGCGTAGGTGCCGGTCCAGCCGATCGGGTTTGCGCTCCCGATCTCGCCCGCACCCGCGTCGGTCACCTGGATCGCGGAAGTCAGGCACAGGATCACTGGCAACGCGATGCTGCACGACGTTGTTGACCACAGACGGTGACAGGGCTTGTCTGAGCGGCGCACAAGGTCGCCGAGAGCGCGTGACATAGCCGGTCTCCTGAGACAGATGGTGCGTGAACCGGCAATCGGCAGCCGCAGGACTCATCCTGAACATAGCCTCGAATGAGTTGTCGGCTGCCACTGCGCGCCAGTATGTTCTCGCGTCGCCCCGAATGCAATACTTCGATACGGGAGTGCGTAATTCCGGCTACGCTTCATTCTGGGGTGGCTGGGGGCGAGCTAAAACTCGACCCCAGCCACCCAAACCCAAGATTGAGCGTTGACGAAGCGCCAGACTCGCCGTCTGTTCACCCACTTGCTGACTGAGCGGAGATGAAATCCCGCACGGCGTCCGCCTGCGGGCGATGTCCGTCGATCAGAACCGCGCCCAGAATCGCGTAACCGGTAAGCTGACCCTCGTCAATCAGTCTCGCGATCGCCTCCATCTGCTGCACCACACGCTCGACAGGAATTGGTGCTGCTTTGCCGTAGTCGCGCAGGTACACCCCCATCACGATAGCTTTGGCGTGGAAGAGTTCCCGGCATTGGTCGATGTAGGCCGGCATCTGGCTGATGTCATTGGAATCCCAGATCCAGAACGAGACGACGTCGATGTGGGGGCGCATTTCCTTCCAGAAATCCGCCTGTCCGAGTTCGTGTGCATACACGACAGTCCAGAGCTTGATGGACGGGTTGGCCTGTCGGATCGCGGCGCGTATGCTGGCAAACCGCTCGGGTCCGTACCCGAACCGCGTCATCAGGCCGGCCAGATCGTCACAGTAGACCCCGGTGACATTGGGAAACTGCTTGGCCAGACGTGCGACGCGTTCGCCCTCGCTCTGGACCGTCTCGGGATCACCCTGGGGCTGGCACGCGGGACGGCCGTCGGCATTCCACTCCCAGCCCCACTTGCTGATGTCGCAGGTGACCTCATCGTAATCCTGCAGCAGGCGGAGCGCGTGCACGTCGTTAGGGTGAAACAGGAAATTGGCACGCGACAAGCCGAAGTAGCGTGCCCCTTGTCCGAGGCCGTAAATGGAGGGCGGCACGTGAGGGTCGATGCCTTGTCCTTCCCACACCCATCCCCGGTCCCGGAAGGTCAGCTTGCCGGCGTCCTGAGGACTTTCGTCTTGGCGTCGTGCGGCGACGTTCTCCGCGGCATTTGTCACGGTCACAGCCGCCGCAGCCTGTGTGAGAAGGCGGATGAATCGTCGTCGGCGCATCGGACTTTCCTCCCAATCATTGTTCTCCCGCGCGGCGTTCGTACCGGATGATGCAGGACGAGCGGGGCTGCGGCAGGCTGATAAGCACACCAGTTTCCATAAGATCCGCGCCGCGGTGCTCGGTACTCTGGTTCTCATCGAAGTTCTGCAGGCAATAAGTGGCGGCAGGGTCCAGTCCCCGGAGTCTGAGCCGCGCGGTTTCATAGGGGCTCTCCCCGCGCCGAAACACCTGCAGGATGCCCGCTCCCTGTTCCGGGCGGTCGTACTGCCAGCCGACCCACACGTCCAGGCCGAGACTGTGCGGCGTCAGAGGATAGAAGTCGCCCAGCAAGAACGGCTCGACCTGTCGGAACTCGGCTATCATCCGCTTCAGCCGGGCATAATCCTGGTCGTGCCGGCGCGTGTCCATGCCCACGCGCGAGGCCGGGAAGATGCAGCTCCGGTACCAGTAGTCGTCGCCCGGATACATGCCCGATCCGAAGTACGGCATCCACAAGGCCAGTCCCATCGTGTGTGCCTGCTGCGCCTCAGCCGGCGAGAAGCAATCGCTGCGCAGCAACGGCACCGAGCGACGCAGTGTTTCCAGGTCGTTGCGGCGCCCGCCGCTGGCACATGTGTCGATATACAGGTCCGGGTGCCGGCGCCGCAGTTCATCCCAGAAGGCCAGGTACCCCTCGACGTGCCGCATTTCGGTCAGTCCCTGGCGGTCCGGAGCGTCAGCCCCGCGCCAGCACGCCAGCGGCTGCATGTTGAAGTCCTGGCGATAGACATCCACTCCTTCGCTGGTGATCAGGCTGTCAATACGCTGCACGACCCAGCGCCAGGCATCGGGATGGCCCAGATTGACCAAACGTGCCCCACCCGCGCTCAGGATCCAATCCGGATGATGCTCGCTCAGCCAGGATCCGTCCACGACGCGCTCCGGCTCGAACCACAAGACAAACTTCGCGCCATTCTGATGAACCCGATCGGCAACTTCGCGAATGCCACGCGGGAATCGCGCGGTGTCGACTTCCCACGTGCCGACCTGCCACCAGCTGCCCTGGTGCGGGTACCATCCGGCGTCAATGAAGTAATAGTCCAGGTGGATGCCCTCGCGCTCGAAGCCCGCGACGATCGCCAGTTCCTCTTCGGCACTCGGATTCAAGTCGACGCTCCAACAGGAACCGTAGTGGGTCGGGACCAGTTGTCCGCCGGCCCGCGGGAGGTTGTGGGCGACCATCCACCGCCGCCAGATGTTCTGGGCGCGGATCCAGTCGCCACCCTGCCAGAAGAGCAGCGCCACCAGTGGCGTGCGGGCCGACTCGCCCGGCAGGAGTCGGAAATGCGTCAGCTCCTGGCCAGCCGTCAGCTGAACGGCATCTTCTGCGTCGCGAGAAAAGGTGGCGCTCCATTGTCCCGGCCAGCCAAGTGCGGCGATCACACCGCCGCCCGGCCACGCCAGATTGAAATACGGAAACGCCTCCTCCGTCGGCCGGCCGCCGGGCGGCGCAAACGTGTGTCGCGTGCCGGGTGCAAGCGGCAGGACATACGGCTGATAACTGTCGGGTGTGCACGCATCGCCCTTGCAGCAGTGCAGCACACACTCTCCGGTCGCCGGTCCGGCCCATCGCACATCCACGGTCCGAATGTCTGCCAGGATCGGCGTATCGCTCGCACCTCCGTTGCGGAAAGAGATCGTCCATTCGACGACCGGAAAATCCTGGTAGGCGATCGACACGCAGCGGACCTCCAGACCGGTGAACGGATCGGTCCACGTGGTGGAGCGCCGCAGACGTGACTGGTCGAGCACTTGCGATTCATCCCGGCGATCCCAGGACGGCAGCAGCCACTTTGCCGGCGTGCCGCCGTAGGTGAAGCTGAACGGCAGGATGTCTCCCGCAGTGGCCTCGGGCACGTCGCCCAACGACAAGGTCGCGCCGTCTGCCAACACGACCTGCACGTCGGCCCAGTCCGCGTGATCGGACGCGATGCCGTCTCCGGCGTCGCTCGCTTCCAGCACAAACCTCGTGGCCCCTCCCAGATCGACCGACAGCAACTCAGCCGGCATACCTTCCCGGAGGATGGACGACTGGGCGACGAGCTTGCCTGCGACGGACACGGAGAACACGACGCTGCCCAGCCCCGGCCGAGTCCGTTCGTTGCTGTCGAGTCCGACCAGCGCGGAGAACGTGCGGCCAGGCGCCGCGAGCTGTACGACGATCTTGCTCGGAGCGTGCGCAAGGAGTCCGCGGTGGAACTCCCGGTCCGCAATGACCAGCGGTCGGCCGGCCCGACCATTGCGCAGCAATCCACCGTGGCACGACCACACCTGCAGTTCGGCCTGGCGGGGCTCGCGCGGATGCGACTCCGCCAGGTGGTGCTGCACCCACTGCTGGCTGGCCTGCAGATCTGCGTCGGTCACTACTTCCGCCCGCGCGCGGGCAGTCACCACACTCAGCGCCAACATCGCCCACGCCACGACACAGGTGAGAATTCTCGGCATGGGAACATCTCCCGTGGCACCACCACACCGGCGCGCGTGGCGATAAGCTACCGAACTGAGGTCCCGCGCTCGACTCTCCGAGTCGAGAAATCACGGCTCGGAGAGCCGTGCGACAATGCTCGATTCGGAGCAGGATCCCGGCCCCGCGCCGGTCAGGGATAATTATGCCATCGCCCCGCTGGTGGCGAAACCGGCGCTGGGGCGTCATAATCAGTGCCGAGGGCAAACCATGGCGATTGTATGTCCTCGGTGTGGGACGGCGTACGACGTAACTCTGTTTCAGTTTGGCCGGTCGATTTGGTGCGAGTGCGGCTGTCGCGTGGATCTTGCCGGCGGCCACACGCTCGCTTACCCGACCGGCCGCGAGGGAGGTACTACCATGGCAGAGCAAGAAATCGGTCGGGTCACGCATTATTTTGGTCACATCAATGTGGCGGCGATCGAAATCACGAAGCAGGCGCTGTCGGTGGGCGACACGATTCACATCAAGGGCCACACGAGCGACTTCACCCAGCATGTCGACTCGATGCAGCTCGATGGCAAGAACGTGCAGCGGGCCACGGTGGGCCAGAGCGTCGGCATAAAAGTGGCCGAACATGCCCGCGAACACGATACCGTGTACAAGGTGACGCCGGAATAGAAGCGGGCGGAGGACTGCTGTCCGTCACCGTGTGTGCCCTCCGCGCCGGGCACGGACCGCCGGCTGTCCGGACCTGTCGTGCATGAGTGAAAGGACGATTCTGTGAATGGGTCGCAGCGTACTGTATTGGTGCTCTTCGTGGCGTTCACCTGCCTCTGTCCCGCAGTGGCCGAAGAAGTAACGGTCCCATCCGCGCGCCCCTTCCATCTCGGCTTCACGCGCTGGCCGGCCGATCTGACCTGGGAGGGATTCCAGACCGCCCAGGATTTCGCCCATGCGCATGGCGACATCGTGTCCGTCATGTTCATTGGCGGCATTCCGTGGCCTGAATCGCTGGCGGGCGAGGCGTTTTCCCAAGATGTGGAAGGGAACCTCAGCTACCGGCCGCCCGCCGGCAAGAAGCTGTTCCTGTCCATCTCTCCCTTGAACAAGGACCGCAGTGACGTCGCTCCGTATTGGGGGGACAAAGACAACCTGCCGCTCCCTGAGCCGTGGAACCGACTGCAACTCAACAGCCCGGAAGTCAAGAAAGCTTATCTCGCCTTCACACTCCGGGCCGTGAAAGCCATGCAGCCGGACTACCTGGCGATCGGGATTGAGTCGAACGTGTTGTTGTCCAAGGACCCCGCCAAGTGGACGCAGCTGAAGGAACTCCACCGCGACACCTATGCCGCCGTCAAGCAGCAGTATCCGACACTGCCGGTGTTCTTCACCACGGAGGTGCTGCACTACAAGAAGCTCGCCAGTGAGGCGCGGAACCGGGATCAGGAGGGTGAAGTGGCGGACCTGATGCGGCAGAGCGACATCTTCGCGATGAGTGTCTATCCGCACATGACCTATGATCTACCGCGCCCGATCCCGACCGATCTGTTGGATTTCGCCACGAAGTTCGCGAAACCGATTGCCGTGGCCGAGTGCGGCATGACCGCGCAGGATGTGGAACTGAAGGCGTTCGGCCTCACACTCCGCGGTTCACAGGCCGATCAGAAGCAATGGGTGGAGTTGTTGCTCAGTACGGCCGCGCGGGATCGCTATGAGTTTGTGATCCAGTTTGCCACGACCGACTTCGAACGCCTCTGCGCTAAACTCCCCCCGCCCGTGGACGATCTCGCCCGCATCTGGGCCTACACCGGCCTGCAGACGAGTGACAAGGTGCCGAAGCCGGCACTGGCGGTGTGGGATGCGTTCTTGAACGTGCCGTATGCCCGGGGTGACTGAGCGTCTGGGGGAAATGACGAAGCAGTGACGAACAGCCAGCAAGGAGTGACGAACGACGAGGGGATGTGACCTCCCTGATGGGCCTGACGCCGCGGCTCGGCACGAGCCTCGCCCTCCCTACGTGCTCTCCTCACTACTTTCTATTCTCTCGACGCCGCGGCTCGGCAGGAGCCTCGCCCTCCCTACGTGCTCTCCTCACTACTTTCTACTCTCTCGACGCCGCGGCTCGGCAGGAGCCTCGCCCTCCCTACGTGCTCTCCTCACTACTTTCTATTCTCTCGACGCCGCGGCTCGGCAGGAGCCTCGCCCTCCCT
>JALOQX010000066.1 GCA_025459265.1 Pirellulaceae bacterium
CCGAGATCAGCGGCGAGGAGATTGGGAGTATCGACCTGGAGGATCTGATCAAGGAAGAGACGATGGTGGTCTCGATCAGTCACCGGGGGTACATCAAGCGGACGGCGGTCAGCACGTATCGAGCGCAGCGGCGGGGCGGCAAGGGGCTCAAGGGGGCCAGCACCGAGGACGAGGACCCGATTCAGCACGTGTTCATTGCCAGCACGCACGCCTACCTGCTCTTCTTCACCAACCAGGGCAAGGTCTACTGGCAGAAGGTCTACGAACTGCCGGAACTGGGTCGCGAGAGCCGCGGCCGGGCCATTGTCAACCTGCTGAATCTCGCCCCCGAAGAAAAGATCGCCGATTGTGTCGCGGTGCGGGATTTCAATCTGCCCGGCCATTTCCTGATGAAGGCCACGCGCAAGGGTCTGGTCAAGAAGACCCCCCTGGAGGAATACAGCCGACCCAAGCGGGGCGGCATCATCGCCATCAAGTTGCGCGACGACGACGAGTTGGTAGACGTGGTCGTGACCAAACCAGGCGACGAAGTCCTGCTCGCCACGGCCAGCGGCATGGCCATCCGCTTCCAGGAATCCGATGCCCGGCCGATGGGGCGCAACACGTCGGGCGTCAAAGGGATCACGCTGCAGGCGGATGATGAGCTCGTGGGCATGGTGGTGGCAGACCCGACGGCCACCCTGTTGACCGCCTGCGAAAACGGTTTCGGCAAACGGACCCCGTTCGGCGTGGGATCGCTGAGCGAGGACGATACCGAGGAAGAAAACGCCTCGGCCGCCCGGTATCGCACGCAGCACCGCGGCGGAAAAGGGCTGCGGGACATCAAGACGACGCCACGCAACGGGCGTGTCATCGGGATCGCCCGGGTGCACGATGACGATGAAGTGCTGATGATGACCGCTCGCGGCAAGATCCAGCGTGTGGCCGTGGCCGAAATCAGCGTGATCGGCCGCAACACCCAGGGCGTGCGCATCATGACGCTGGACGACGAGGACGTGCTGGCCGCCATCGTCCGCGTGCCGCAGGAGGATGTGAACGACGAGGACGTGGCCGAGGCGACGACACCCCCGCTGCCGCGTGCCGACGCCCCGCCTGGGCCAGCCACGACCCTGGCATCGCCCGCGGCGGACGAGGATGTGGACGACGGGTTCGAACTGGACGAGGACGCGGACGGCGAGCAGGACGACGAGCGTGAGGCGGACGAAGAGGCTGAGTCAGGCGATGGTATCTGAACCGAACTGCGAGGAGCAACGTGCGTGACCAAGCGAGCACTCATCACGGGCATCACCGGGCAGGATGGTGCCTACCTGGCCGAATTCCTGCTCAAACGCGGCTACCAGGTGCATGGCATGGTGCGTCGGTCCAGTTCGGAAAACTTCGACCGCATCGGCCATCTGCGGGACAAGGTCCAGCTGCATCAGGCGGATCTGCTGGATCAGCTGTCCCTGGTCCGCCTGGTCGACGCCGTCCGGCCGCATCATCTCTACAATCTGGCCGCGCAGAGCTTTGTGCCGACCAGCTTCGAGCAGCCGCTGTTGACCGGTGAGTTCACGGGGCTGGGCGTCACGCGGATCCTCGAGGCGGTCCGAACGGTGGATCGCTCGATCCGCGTGTACCAGGCGAGCAGCAGCGAGATGTTCGGGTCGGTGCGGGAGGAGCCGCAGACCGAGACGACGCCGTTCTGGCCGCGGAGTCCCTACGGGGTCGCCAAGGTGTACGGCCATTGGATCACCGTCAACTATCGCGAGAGCTACGATCTGTTTGCCTGCAGCGGCATTCTGTTCAACCACGAGAGCCCGCTGCGCGGCAAGGAATTCGTCACGCGCAAAATCACGGATGCGGTCGCGCGGATCAAGCTCGGCGTCCAGAAGAAACTCAAACTGGGCAACCTGGACGCGCTGCGCGACTGGGGGTTCGCCGGCGACTACGTGCGCGCCATGTGGATGATGCTCCACCACGACCGCCCCGATGACTACGTGATTGCCACCGGCCAGAAGCACTCGGTGCGGGAGTTCGCCGAGCTCGCTTTTGCGCACGTGGGACTGCCGTGGGAACCGTACGTGGAAGTCGACCCGAAGTTCCTGCGGCCCGCGGAAGTGACCACCTTGTGCGGCGACTCCGCCAAAGCCCGGCGCGTACTGGGCTGGGAACCGGAGGTGTCCTTCCCCGAACTCGTGGCCATGATGGTGGACGCCGATCTGAATCGTGTGCGGAAGGAAATGGCGTGAGAGCGTTCATCACCGGCATCACGGGATTCGCGGGGCAGTACCTGGCGGAGCATCTCGTGGACTGCGGTGACCAGGTGCTGGGCACGACCTGGGGAGACACGTGGAGTCGCGATGTGGCGCCGGCGTTGCAGGCGCAGATTCGGCTGATCCCCTGGGACCTGACCCAGCCGGTCCCGGCGGCGCTGCGGGCGGTGCTGGAGGCCTGGCCGGTCGACTGGGTGTTTCATCTGGCGGCAATCAGCGTTCCTGGCGAGTGCGGCGGCCACGATCCCTCGCCGCTGGCGCAGGCGGTCAACGTGGCGGGAACACGGGCGGTGCTCGAGCTGGCCGGTCAGCTGCGTCCCGCGCCGCGGGTGCTGGTGGTCAGCAGCGCCCATGTCTATGCCCCGGTGGATCCCGCCCGGCCCCAGGTGGCGGAGGACGCACCGCTGGCGCCGCGGAGCGCCTACGGGGTCACCAAGCTCGCCTGCGAACGGCTCTGCGCCGCGGCGGTCGCAGGCGGGTTGGACGCGATCGTCGCACGTGCGTTCCAGCACGCCGGCCCCCGCCAGCTCCCCAAATTCATGCTCCCCGAGTGGGCCGCGCAATTCGCCCACCTCGGCGACGAACCGATCCGCGTCGTCACGCTCGACAGCTACAACGACCTGAGCGATGTCCGCGATGTGGTCCGCGCCTACCGGCACCTGCTGGACGCTCCGCACACCCGCGGGGTCTACAACGTGGGCAGTGGGATCAACGTGCGCAGCGGCGACGTGTTCGCACTGCTGGCCGCCTGCAGCGGTCGTCATCCGGACGTCGTCCAACTGCAGCCGGGACGGCGGCAGAGCCCGATCGCGGATATCTCGCGGATCACCGCCGCCACGGGCTGGAGCCCGCGCATTCCGCTCCGCCAGACCGTCGGCGACACCTGGGCCTACTTCCAGTCGCGGTAATCGCGGGCCGGGTGTCGGTTGTGCCGCCGGAATATGCCATACTGGGAGCGGGCTCGTCGACCGCCGACATCCTTGAGCTGAGGACGATCCGATGAAGATCGCAATCATTGGCACGGGCTACGTGGGACTGGTCACCGGGACGTGCCTGGCCGACACCGGCAACGAGGTGACTTGCATCGATGTGGACGAGTCGAAGATCGAGAAACTCTCGCAGGGCAAGGTACCGCTCTATGAACCCGGTCTGGCGGAGATGGTCGTCCGCAATGCTTCGACCGGACGGCTGCACTTCACAACGCGGCTGGAGGACGCCGTGCGGGCTGCCGCGGTGGTCTACCTGGCCGTCGGCACGCCAGTGGCCGACGACGGGACGGCGGATCTGACCGCCCTGCGGCAAGTCATCGATCGGATCGCACCCTGCCTGGCTCAACATGCCGTGGTGGCGATCAAAAGTACCGTGCCGGTCGGGACCCAGGCCGAAGTGACGGAGCGTCTCCGGCAGAAGACCGGCCGGGCCTGCGATGTGGCGAGCAATCCCGAGTTCCTCAAGGAGGGCTCTGCATTGCATGACTTTCTGTTCCCTGACCGCATCGTGGTCGGTGTCCGGCGTCCCGAGGTGGCCGACATGCTGCGGAGACTGTACGCACCCTTCCTGCGCACCGACAGGCCGTTCCTGGTCATGAGTCCGGAGAGTGCCGAGATGACCAAGTACGTGGCCAGCGCACTGCTTTCGACCCGCATCAGCTTCATCAATGAGATGGCGAACTTGTGCGAGCAGTTGGACGCGGACATCAACGAGGTGCGGCGAGGGATCGGGCACGACCAGCGGATCGGCTGCGCGTTCCTGTTCCCCGGCATCGGGTATGGCGGGAGCAGTCTCCCCGGGGACATGCGGGCCCTGGCGGCGCTGGCAGGCCGCCTGGGTCAGGCGGCGGACCTGATCACAGCCGTGGATGCCGTGAATGCCCGCCAGAAGCTGGTGTTGTTCCACAAACTGAATGACCACTTCCAGGGCGAGCTGCAGGGCAAGACCGTCGCCGTGTGGGGAATCGCCTTCAAGCCACGCACGGACGACATTCGTGACGCACCCGCGCTGACGCTCATCGACCGGCTGCTGGCCGGCGGCGCTCGGGTCCACGTACATGATCCAGTCGCGATGCCGAACGTGCGGGAGATCTACGGCGAGCAGCTGCTGTACGGCAATCATCCGATGGATGTCCTGGTGGGCGTCAACGCGCTGGTCATCGCCACGGAATGGAGCGAATTCCGTAACCCCGACTTCGCCGAGATGCGGCGGCGCATGGCCGCCCCCGTGATCGTTGACGGCCGCAACCTGTTCGATCTCGTCACGATGTCCACCGAGGGTTTCACGTACTACTCGATTGGACGTCGCACGGTCCGGCCGTCCGCGGGCGATGGCGCGTGACGATGACCCAGCGGTAAGGGCCGCTTGGTCAGGAGGTTTCCGGCGCTTCGCCGGGTTCCGCGGGGAAGGGCTCCGTCCCGCCCGCCGCCTCGGGCGCCTGGGTGTCGGGTGCGCGCGGAGCTTCTTGCACCTGTGCCCGAAGCCAGTCGAGGTAGCTGCGGCTGCCCCCCGTGACATCCGTCACGAGGATCTCCGGCTCCTCGTAGTTATGCCGGGCGCGAAGGCAGGCTTCCACCGCCGCGTAAAGCCGACGGACCGTCTTGGCAGTGCAGGTCCATTCCTGCGCGGTTTCGAGGCGGCCCTGCCAGCGATACACGCTCTGGACAGGACCGCCAATGGCCACGCACGCCGCCAGCCGTTGAGCCAGCAGGGCATCCGCGATCGCCACCGCGACTTCTCGCCGATCGGTGGTGGTCGACACTTGAATCACATCGCGCATCGTACTGAGCTCCTGCTCCCGTGCCCGACGCGGGGTGACGGCATCCCCCCGCGTGCTGTCCATTGTATCGACCCTGCGGGTGGTGCGAGATATCGCGGGTCATCGCGGACGAGGCCGCGGTTTCGCAACCTCTATCGGGGGGGGACGTCCGCTGTGCGCCGGATTCAAAGCCTAGTCTTGTAAGGCAGCGTGTTGCCGACGGGGCGCCTGGTGGCGAGAAATCCAGACGAGGATGGCATGAGCGGTAGGGCATCATGACAGTCCGTTTGACATCGACCGCAAGCGCCACATGGTTTCTTAGCGGCCAGGTTGAAGAGGGTACGGCGACACGGGATGTCCCTATTGATGCGTCCCCGTTTCAAGTGGGGCGCAAGTGCGGCGTGTCGCTGCGCATTCCCAGTCCGACGGTATCGAACATCCATGCGGAGTTCGTGCAGCAGGAAGGCCGGCTCGTCCTGCGCGACCTCGGCAGCACAAACGGCACGTATGTCAATGGCGTGCGGATACTGGTGGATACGCAGGTCGAAGAAGGCGACCTGATCCAGTTCTCGAACATCGTGTTCCGCCTGATTCGCCAGGCCGTGGGTGGAGGTGTGGACACGCTGCAGGGCGACAGCTGCGATCGCGCCATGGCGCTGATCCAGTTTGACCGTCTGATGAACCGGCGTGCCATCATTCCGTTCTATCAGCCGATTGTGCGGGCGGGCGATTTTTCCGTGGTGGCGCACGAGGTGTTAGGACGCAGTCCCCTGTTCGGGCTCAAGACCCCGGACCTGATGTTCCAGGCCGCGGCCCAGTTGAACCTCGAGGGCGAGCTGAGTCGGCTGTGTCGGCAGGTGGGTGTCGAACAGTGCCAACAGTACGGCACCACCACGCACTTGTTCCTGAACACGCATCCCATCGAACTCCAGAAACTCGACGCGCTGACGGAGTCACTCCGCGAGCTCCGCCAGCAGTATCCGGACCTGCACCTGACACTTGAGATCCACGAGGCGGCGGTGACGGATGCCGGCGTGATTCGCCAGCTGCACGCGGAACTCAAGGCGATGCACGTCGACATCGCCTACGATGATTTCGGTTCCGGCCAGGCGCGGTTGATTGAGCTGATCGAGGTCCCGCCGGACGTGCTGAAGTTCGACATTGGCCTGACGCGGAACCTGCCCTGCGCGTCCTCCAAGCGACGTCGCATGCTGCAGAGCCTGGTGCAAATGGTGCGCGAAGTGGGCATCCAAGCGTTGGCCGAAGGCATGGAAACCGAGGCCGAGGCGAAGGCGTGTGTGGACCTGGGGTTCGACCTGCACCAGGGTTTCTATTACGGCCAGCCGGTATCGGCACGACGCCGCCCGAAATCCATCTGACACGCTGCCGTCATCTTGTTGACGGCGTCTGGTCGCGGGTCCTATACTCGCACCACAGTCTGGTACTCGACGGGAGGAATCTTTCCTATGCACGTCTTGACGCGCGCGGTGACACGGTGTTGGTACTGGATCGGGGTCTGTGTCGTGGGTCTGCTGACGGAAGTGGCCGCGGCCCAGACGATGGACCAGTTGGCGTTGCCCAAGGCGGGACGGAGCATGCGGTCGACCTCGACGGCGGCCGATGCACAGGGGCGCTACCTGCACGACAACGCGGACAATTCTTGCCTGGCGCCCGGGGCAACGCGAATGGTGCTGGACGCCCAAGGGCCCGGGGTCGTGACTCACCTGTGGTTCACGTTCCTGGGTCCCGAGCGTCAGCGCTGGGCAACGCAGGGGTCGGCCAATCACCAGGAGATCCTGCTGCGCGTGTGGTACGACGATCAGCCGCGTCCGGCGATCGAGGTGCCGTTCGGCGAGTTCTTTGCCTGTTGCTTCGGCCAGCGGACGGAAGTCATCAGCATGCCCGTCGTGGTCGAGGACGGCGATTCGTACAACTGCTTCTGGCGCATGCCGTTTCGCGACTCGATTCGGATCGAAGTGGTGAACCAAAGCACCAAGTCGCTGAACCTGCTGTATTACAACATCGACTGGATCAAGCTGGACGACTGGACCGACGGCACGCCGTACTTCTATGCGCGGTACCGGCAGGAGTACCCTGTGCGGAGCGGCAGGGACTATGTGATCCTGGAGACACAGGGGAAGGGGCACTACGTCGGCACGGTGTTGGCCGTGCGGACGCGCAGCCCGTCCTGGTTTGGAGAAGGGGATGAGAAGATCTACGTCGACGGCGAGGAGACCGCGTCGGTCTGGGGTACGGGAACCGAGGATTATTTCCTGTCCGCCTGGGGGCTCAAGCGGGCTGGCACACCGTATTTCGGGACGCCGTCGTTTGACCAGTGGGGGATCGTGGGCGGCCATACCGCGGCATATCGCTGGCACATTCAGGATCCGATCGTGTTCCAGCAATCGCTCAAGGTGACCCTGGAGCACTGGGGGTGGATCTCCACGGATGAGAATGCGCAGGGCGAGCGGCACAGCTGGAACGAGCGGGAGGACGATTTTGCCAGCGTGGCGTTCTGGTACCAGACGGGGGTGCCGCCGGCGGGAGACCCGGTACCGGACGCGCGGGCCCGTGCGCTGCCGAACCTCGATCTGTCATTTCCCGCCAGCCCGTTCGCTCAGGCGCAACACCACGGCGCGGGCGTCGCGCGCGTCCAGGACAACTTGTCGTTTTATCCCCAGGGACAGCTGTTCTACCAGCCGCAGGAGGCGGAGGGGGCGTGGGTCGAGATTCCATTTCACGTGTCGCGGCGCGAACCGCGGCGCTTGCTGCTGAAAGTGACGCGGGCGGAAGATTACGGCATCTACCAGGCCTTTCTCAACGGGGTGCGGATCGGACCGCCGCTCGATCTCTACGCCCCCGAAGTGATGCCCTGGGAGTGCCATCTGCTGGATTTCTGGCCCGAACCGGGGGACTACACGCTGCGACTGGAGTGTGTCGGCAAGAACCCCCGGTCGCTGGGCTGCTATCTGGGCCTGGAGTCGGTCGCGTTACGGGAGCGCCGTCCGCGCGTGACCGAATGGGCCCGCGATGCGAACCGCGACTGGCGGACGGACCCGGTGCTGTACGACTGAAGCGCGGTGCCGGCGAGATCAGCGCTGGCGTTTCTCGCGCATGCGCCGCGAGTACTGCTCGAGCACGCGACGTTCGCGTCCGGTCAGGCTGCGTTCACCCTCCCGGTGCAGCTTGTCGAGAATCCGGTCGGCTTCCTCATCCAACCTGCTGTCGTCGGCACCCGGCCGATGGATCCGCAGCCGCGTGGGGCCCGCGGGACGCCAGCGGCGGAACCAGCCGCCCCAGCGGCTCAGGGTCCAGCCTCGGCGCCAATAAAGGAAGGCGAAGGCCGCGCCGCCCAGATGGGCTTGCCAGGCCACCGTGCTGGAGCGCTGGCCAACCGCGGTGAGCAAGTCGGTGCCGATCGCCAGGGCTCCGATCAGCCAGGCGGGAACCGCCAGCAGTCCCCAGACGTAGACGGTTTGCCGCGGATAGCAAAACACGAACCACAGGAACACGGCCGTCACGCCGCCCGATGCGCCCACCACGTGCCGGCCTCGTCCCGCAGCGACGGCCCCGCTGCCAGCCGACGCCCCGAGCCACCAGAGGTTCTCCGCCAGAACCCAGACCACCCCGGCGAACACGATGGCAGCCAGGTAGAACAGCAGAAACTCCCGCGGCCCGACACGGGACTCCATCACGCGGCCGAACATCCACAGCAGGAACATGTTGAGGCCGACATGAAATACGCCGCCCGGCTTGCCCAGCGGCGCGTGCGCGAAGCCGTACGAGAGCAGATTCCAGATTTCCCAGGGACGACGATAGACGTCCGCCTGCAGCGCCAGCACGTTGCTCAGCCAGTAGCCGTCCCGATCCGGCGTCGGGGGCGTGAAGATGTCGATCAGCGAGACCGCCACCGTGACGATCACGAGTCGCGTGACCATCGTCCGGGGGCCGCCGCCCACGAGAAACCCCGCGGGGGGATCCTCCTGATAGTAGTCGCGATCGTGGATTCCCATGGCGGTCCGTTCGCAGGGAAGACCTACGGTGTCTGCGCCGCAGCCACCGCCGCCGTGCGGCGATTGATCTCGTCGGTCACCGTCGTGTTGTAGAGCGTCAACTGCTGATCGAGCGCCAGATTCGTCTGGAACAGGTTGCTCAGTTCCTCGCTCAGCCCCGTCTGCTGGGCGGCCATCGTGCTGGCCAGGGCCGTGAGCTGCGTGCGGTCGCGTTCGACACCGTCCCGATCATGCTGCAGCTTGAGCCGCTCATCCTGCCGGTACGTTGTCTGCGCCTGAACCTTTTCGATCGACAGCTGCAGGGCGGCCACATCCCGCTGGGCTCGCCGCGTATCCTCCAGGCACTTCATGAACCGTGCCTGGTGGTCGTGGAACGCGCCCCGGTAATCACGCAACGACCGCACGTAGTACGGCCCCAAGTTCGTGCAGACACCCTCGGTGATCCAACTGTCGACCTGGCGCTTGTCGTCGTCGTGGGCGTACGAAAACAAACCGATGTCCTTGACCCGCAGTGCGGCTTTGTCGCCCAACCGCAGCTGAGATGCCTGCGCCAGACCCTGCGCGTCAAAGGCACTGCCGCTCAGGCCGGTGTCCGGATTGTCGCTGTCC
Source organism: Pirellulaceae bacterium (assembly GCA_025459265.1). Lineage (GTDB taxonomy): Bacteria > Planctomycetota > Planctomycetia > Pirellulales > Pirellulaceae > JAAYDI01. Next base: position 9,624 of record JALOQX010000066.1, read on the forward strand.
ACCTGCTCGGTTCGCGCCACCTGGAATTCGAGCTTGCGCCACACGTTGTCCGGGTACCGATTGACGTCGTCCTCCGTCGCCGGCCTGCCGTCTTTCAGGTAGGGCTCGATGAACATCGTGACGAGGTCACTCTCGGCCGGCTGTAGCGTGACGGCCGAGAACACCTCCCGGAGCTTCGCCTCATCCATGACTCCGAAAACTGGTTCGGGGGTGTCGGCGAGTCTCTTACCGAGGGGATCGTCATTCGAGAACACGAAGTGGGCGTCGACGGGCATCGTTTCGTACAGCGTCCAGAATGCCGGCTGCACCGCGACGAGCGCTTGTTGCTGGCCATCCAGCGGCAGCGTCGGCTGCAGCGTCACGCTGGCGGGCTGGGCATCGACCACGTGAAACTCGCCGAGGAACGCAATGGGATGCCGGTTCTCGTTCTCGATGAACGCATACAGCACCGTGTTGGCACTGATCCCGTTGGCCGGAGCCGTGCTCGGATCACCCGGTTCGCCCGTTGCCATCGGCGGCACCGTCGATACCTGCACGCCGCCAGCGGCCGGTACACCGGGAGTACACCGCCGCCAGACGCGGCCGCGATCGAGCATCAGGCGGTCCAGCTTGATCTGCAGGTCGCGGACCGACCAGTCGCTCAGCGTGCCCCGAGGGGGCTCGACCTGCAAGGGATCACCACGCTCGAGCAGCAGCCCTTGCCGCTGCGCCGCCGCCAGTTGCTTCGTCAAGTCGTCATACTGTTTGCGCCAATGCAGATGCGTCTTGACCGACATCGAGCCCACGACGAGCAGGCCCAGCGCGGCGAGAAACGTCAAGCACGCTGCCACGATGTGCCAGGCGCGCCACGTTGAGGCCGACAGGACGATGGTCACAATGAACAAGATGACCACGAAGACGCCAACGAGCAGCGGGATCATGCGCGTACTGCCATCAGGAAGTGCAGGGCCGAGCGATAGAACCTCATGGCTCGATGATAAGCTGGGGGGTATGGGATGTCAAGCTGGAAGCGGCGCTGCGCGCCGGTCGTAAGTTGTGAGATCGTCTGGCTTTGAGACACACGGCTCGGTATCCTCGTTACGACCCAACCAATTGCCACGTACACAAAAATCCGACACCGGCAACGGGGATGCAGATGGAGACCGTTCGCGGAAGCATGTACGACTTTCCGGCCTATTACGACCTGGTGTACGGGTCAGACTGGCAGGCCGAATACCACTTCCTGTGCGGGAGTTTTCAGCGGTACGCGGATGGTCCGGTCCGGCGCGTGTTTGAGCCGGCGTGTGGCACGGGACGACTGCTGTTCCGCCTGGGGAGGGCCGGCTACGACGTGTCGGGGCTGGATCTCAACCCGCGCGCGGTCGAATATTGCCGCAGGCGGTTTGTCCGGCACGGAGTCCGAGGCCGGGTCTGGACCGGCGACATGGCCGATTTCGAGCTGCCGCGCCCGGTCGACGCGGCATTCAACATGATTAACAGCTTCCGGCACCTGCAGGACGCAGCCGGTGCCCGACGGCATCTGGAACGGATGGCCCGGGCGGTGCGGCGCGGCGGGGTCTATGTGCTCGGGCTGCATCTGACGCCGACGCAGGGGGTACCGACCAGCGAAGAGTCGTGGGAGGCCCGGCGGGGTCATCTGGTCGTCCGTACTCGACTGTGGGTCAAGCGACGCGACCTGCGGCGGCGGCTGGAGACGTGTGGTGTCACGTATGACGTGGTGACACCGTCACGGCACCTGCGGCTGACCGACGAGGTGTCATTTCGGACGTACACGTGGGCGCAGCTGCGACGGCTGTTGCGGGAAGTGTCTGCCTGGGAGCTAGCCGCGACGCACGACTTTTCGTATGACCTGAGCGTAGCCGTACCCGTGACGTCGACCTCGGAAGACCTGATCCTGGTGTTACGCAAGAAGTAGAGGCAACGCACGGTGATGTCCAGCAGCCGACCGGCATGGGTTGACACGCAAGATGCTTCGTTCCCGCAGTTTGTGCTGTGGTGCCTGGGAGCACTGGGTGTGGAGGTCCAGGCCGAGGCGTCCGGGGTGTATCGTCTCGAGGTGCCGCTGGCCGGCACCGGGGCTGAGCCGGCGCCACCTCATCCCTATGCGCATCTGGCAGGCCGGCGCATCCGGTTTGCGGCGGGAGACGCTGTGGGGGACGGCGCGGTCGAGCAGGTGGCGCTTGACTCGCCGCTGATGCACTGGCTGCGCGGTGAACTGGCGGGACCGGCTCTCCCGTTGCAGGCGGTAGCGGCGCGCCAGCCGCTGACGGTACACGAACTGACGAGCCAGCTCTTCGCGCCCTACGTGGTGGAGGGGGGGCACGCGCACCTGGCCGGCTGTACGCTGGAGGACCGTCCCTTTCTGCGGTTATCGTTCATCGGGGGCACGTCCGGCGCGTCCGCGCCTCCGCTGGTCCATTGTTTTGGGGCCACCGACGGCACGCTGGTGTCAGCCGACCTGATTGACAACCTGGAGCTCCATCAACTGGCCGTTCCCTCCTGGCGTGTGCCGACCCTGGACCGCGCGGTCATCGAGCAGTGGATCAGTGTCATCCGCCAGCGGTGTGCGGCGCGGGCGGGTGCGGACGCGGGGACGCTGCTGGCCGTGACCGTCGTGTGGTGTCGCTACGCCGAAGGCAAGCTGACGTTTTCGATTGGACTGAAGTCGGTCGATGTCAGTTTCGGTGGATGGGCCCGGTTGCTCGCCGACGGGCGCGTGCAGCCGCCCCCTTATACGTGCCCGCTGACCGGACTGAGTTCCTACCGACTGACGACCACCGATGACGGACGCATCACCGTGGTCGAGGCCATCGCCGTCTGCGCCGCGTCCGGGCGGCGCGTCCTGACGCAGGACCTGGAATGCTGTGCGGTCACCGGTCGTCACGTCCTGCCGGCACATCTCCAGACGTGCCCGGTGTCGGGCCAGCGGGCGCTCAGCTCGCTCTTCCGGATGTGTCCGATGTGCCGGCAGCAGGTCAGCCCCTCGGGCCTGGAGGGTGATCGGTGTCGTGCCTGCCAGCGGCTCTCCGCAACGACCAAGGCGGACCCGCGGATGGCCCGCATCCTGGGTGCCTTCCCGAAACTCGACCGCTGGCAGCGCTGGAAGATGGCCGAAACACAATCGGCGCACATTCTGGTGGGGGCGTCGTTCTGGCATCGCGTGCTGCTGGTGGTGGACAAGCAGACCTTGGATGTGCTGCACGTTGCCGGCGGGACGCGCTGGTCGGGGCGCTGGAGCGAGGCGACGGCCGTGCAGCGCGACGAATGGATTGGCTGACCCGGGCGGCGCGCCGGGCTCTGTCCCGCTCGCAGGGCGAAGCCGGGAATGCCTTCCAGGCAATAGCGGGTTTCCATTCAGGCCCGGGACGCCGGGCGCGCGCGCGTGGTGACGGCGGCTGGTCGCAGCAGTACTGCCAGCAGCATCAGTACCAGCCCCACACCGGCGGCGGCAGACCCCCCAAGCACGTACCGCAGCAGCTCTGCGGCGAAGCGCCGATGTTCCACGAAGATGGGCGGAATGTACGGTCCAATGTCCGTGTCGCGCATGATGGTCCACAGCTCCCACGCCTCGTCAATGTTCATCTGGGCGATCGTTGCGCACGCCCCTTCCAGGTCGTCCCAGACGAACTCCTCCGTCTGCAGCTGCATCCGGATCCACTGGTAGTAGGCGGCCGTCGCGGTCCCGACAAACAGCACGGCCAAGCCGGCGGCGAAGAGTATGCGTTGAGCGCGCGGCCACAAGCGCGCAGGCCGGCGCGGTACGGCCGCGACGCGATCCGCGGGCGGCAGTTGCCGCACAAGCCGCATCGCCGGGACCTCCAACATCCGACCGCAGGCGCAGCGGACGTGCTGGCCGGCTTGCGAGGCTTCGACAGCCACCGACTTGCCGCACGGGCAGGGAAGCAGATGTTTCATGGCAGGACCGTTTCACAAAGGACCGGGCGGATGCCGCAGCCGGACGGCGGGGCGTCGTCGCGGCACGGCATGCCGGATTGCACCGCGAGGTCAATCCATGCGGGGTGTCTCCGCATCGCCTGCCCACCACGGGAGGCTGATGCCGCCGTCGACAAGCAGGGTCGCGCCGGTCGTGTACTCGTTGCGCGGATCGCACAAGAACATGATCGACTGGGCAATTTCTTCGGCGGTGCCGAGGCGTCCGAGCGGGATGCGGCGCCCGGCGCGTTGCAGGGCTTCTTCGCTGGCGTACTTGCGTTCCCCGGGGGTGTCGATCCAGCCCGGCTGGATCACATTGACTCGAATCTGGTGATTGGCCAGTTCCAACGCCGCCGTCCGCGCCATGGCTTCGACGGCGGCTTTGGCCATGTTGTACGCCATTGCGCCGCCGACGGGGATGTTGGCGTGGGGGGAGCTGACCAGGACGATCGCGCCGCGCAGGCCCTGGCGGATCATTTCCCGCGCTGCCGAGCGGGTCAGGTAGAACGCCCCCCACATCGTCACCTCGATGGTCCGCCGGAAGCCGGTCATATCGGCCTCGACGAACGGTTCGCGGTCGCTGTAGGCCGCGTTTCCGATGGCGATGTCGAGTTTGCCGAAGTGGTCCACCACCTGGGCCACCATCCGTTCCACGGCCTGCTGATCCGCCACATCGGCTTGGATTTTGATCGCCTGTGATCCGCTGTCGCGCACGGCCTGGACCACCTGTTCCGCTTCCTCGGCGTGGGATCGGTAATTGACTGCAACTTGCGCGCCGGCACGTGCCAGCGCGATACAGCTGGCGCGGCCGATGCCGAGGCTGCCGCCGGTGACCAGGGCGACACTGCCTTTCAAGTCCGCTTGGACGAGCATGATAGGTACAACTCGCGCGATCCGGGGTGGCGGGTCCTGTCGGGCGGCCGCGGACGGGCTGGCCGCAAGGGCTATGCTACCTGCTCGACGGCGCAGCGGCAAGTTGCGCCGTGGTCGCGCGTCGACCGGCGTGGTGCGGCCGATGCACGGCAGGTCCAGGTGCCGCGCGAGCCGCCCGTGGCGTGCACGCTGCCGCGGGCACAAGGGCAGCTCTGGACCGAGGCTTTTGTCCGACTAGAATTAGAAGCAGCGCGAGCCCGACGTGGGAGGCACCCCGTGGTGAAGGTGGCTGCCTCCTGTCTCCGTTCGCGGGCGAAACAGAGAGAGGCCAGAGCGTCGCCAGAGGGTGGCAGCATCTGCGCGGGGGAATAACAGGCGGGAGATCCGGTTCGGCCACGGCACGTGACCAGCGCTTTGCGCGGGGCACGCCCGGGGACGGCCGATTCCGCCGAACCTTGCGTTGAGATGGCCGCCGTGGTACGCTCCGACTTGGTAAGATGAGCCGCTGCCAAAGCGCGCCGCGTGGACTTTGCCGAGTCCCAGCGGCGTAATTTCTTACCAAATGTCCACGGAGGGCGAACAGCCGAGCAGTGAGTGGTAGAATTGCGTGATCCACAATGTGCCCGGGCGGTGAGATGGCTTCTCTGCTTAGGAGTGCTGAGTTGTACGACACTCTCCTGGACGAATTCGAGGACGATGCGGCACGAACTCCCGAAGACGACGAACATTTTGTCAAGCTGTCGGACGACGACGATACGGCGGATGAGGACGACGAGTGCGATGTCGATGACGCGGGGAGTGCGGACGACGAGTCCGATCTGCGCGGGGGTGACGAGGACTTGCTGGCGGGGGAAGACGGCGAGTCCTGGTCGGACGATCCGGTCCGCATGTACTTGACGCAGATGGGCGAGATCCCGCTGCTGACGCGGCAGGAAGAAATCCGGCTGGCCAAGAACATCGAAGTCACCCGGCGGCGGTTCCGCACGAAGCTGCTCGAGTGCGATTATGTGATCCAGGCGGCTCATAAGGTCCTCAAGCGGGTCCAGGCGGGCGAACTCCCCTTTGATCGGACTGTCCAGGTGTCGGTGACGGACCGGCTCGAGAAAGACCAGATTCTCGGCCGCCTGCCCCACAATCTGGCGACGCTCGAGGTGCTCTTGCGGCGGAATCGCCGGGACTACCGCTTGGCGCTCAGTCGCTCGCAGGGTCGCATCCCGCGGCACGGTGCCTGGCGGAGGCTGGGGCAGCGGCGTCGGCGCGCCGTGCGGCTGGTCGAGGAACTCGGGCTGCGGACGCAGCGGATTGAGCCGATGATTCGCACGCTGGAGGAGTTCAGCCGGCGTGTGGATCACCTGCGGGGGGTGCTGGGCGAGCAGCAGCGGAACCGGGCGCCGGCCAAGGAACGCGAACCGCTGCTGCGGGAGTACCGCGGGATCCTGCTGGCCACGCAGGAAACGCCCACGAGTTTGCGCAACCGCGTCAGGTTCCTCAGAGCGGTCTACGCCGAGTACCAGCAGGCCAAGCAGGAATTGTCGGAGGGCAATCTGCGGCTGGTCGTGTCAATCGCCAAGAAGTACCGCAACCGAGGCCTGAGTTTTCTGGACCTGATCCAGGAGGGCAACGCGGGACTGATGCGGGCCGTGGACAAGTTCGAGTATCGGCGGGGTTTCAAGTTCTGCACCTACGCCACCTGGTGGATCCGTCAGGCCATCACGCGGGCGGTGGCCGACCAGAGCCGCACGATCCGCATTCCGGTGCACATGGTCGAGACGATGTCGCGCGTGCGCAATGTCTCCCGGCAACTGCTGCAGGAACTCGGCCGCGAACCGTCGCTGGAAGAGACCGCCCGCAAGGCGTTCACCTCCGTCGACGAGGCGCGGCGTGTGCTGGCGATGAGCCGGTATCCGATCAGTCTGGACCGTCCCGTGGGCAACAGTGAGGACAGCCATTTCGGCGATCTGTTGCCGGACGGTGCGGCCGAAAGCCCGGCGACTGGTGCGTCGCAGGAGATGCTGCGGGGCCGCATCAACAAGGTGCTCAAGACGCTGAGCTACCGCGAGCGGGAGATCATCAAGCTGCGGTACGGCCTGGGGGACGGCTACAGCTACACGCTCGAGGAGGTGGGGCACATTTTCAAGGTGACGCGCGAGCGGATCCGACAGATCGAAGCCAAGGCCGTGCGCAAGCTCCAGCAACCCAGTCGCAGTCAGGAGCTGGTCGGGTTCCTCGACTAGCGGCGCGCGACCGGGAGCTCTGGAAGCGTCATGCCGATAGATATGCAACGCGTGGTGGATTTGCTGGAGCGCCCCGAGCGTGCCGCGCGTTGGTTCCTGTCCCAGGGTCTGGAGGACGGCCGGCGCGCCGCGCTGAACCTCGCCAGCATCGCCCGCAGCGGCATGTCGCTCGACCTGATCGCGGTCATCTGCGACCAGCTGGCACGGCACCTGCCGCGCATCAGCGACCCCGACATGGCGCTCAACAACCTCGACCGGTTCGTAGGTGCTGCCCGCAACCCCCTCGCCCTCGGCTCGCTCTTCGAACGCGACGCCGAGGCGCTCCCCACGCTGCTGCAGATCTTCTCCACGAGCCAGTTCTTGTCGGACTGGCTGATGCGGGACCCGGAATCGTTCGATCTGCTGCGGCTGACTGAGGGGCAGCCGGTTTCGCGCAACGCGCTGCGCGACGACATCTGCAGCAACGTCGCCGCGGTGGATGACGAACGGGTCGTGACCCGCATCCTGTGCGGGTTCCGGCACCGCGAAATGCTGCGGATCGCCTACGGCGACATCGTCCGCGGCCAGCCGCTGGAGACCGTCACCAGCCAGATTTCGTACCTGGCCGACGCGATCATCGAAGCGGCGGTGCGGGCCGCCTGGCGGTTCCAGACCGAGAAGCGCGGCGTGCCCCGGCTGGCCAACGGCGCTGCCGGGCGTTTCGCCGTCCTGGCCCTGGGGAAGCTCGGCGGAGAGGAGTTGAACTACTCCAGCGACATTGACCTGATGTTCCTCAGCGACGGCCCCGGGAAGACCGATGGCCAGCGGAGTGTGAGCAACGGGGAGTTTTTCGATCGCCTGGCCAAGCAGATTGTCAAGCTGCTGACCGAACCGACCGTACTGGGCACGTCGTATCGCGTCGACCTGCGGCTGCGTCCGGAAGGGCAACAGGGCCCCGCCGTGCGCGATTGGGACAGCGCGTTGCGATACTACGACGTGTCGGGACGCACCTGGGAGCGGCAGGCGTTTGTCAAGGCGCGGGCCGTCGCGGGCGACCTGACACTCGGCAATTTTCTGCTCGACCAGCTGCAGCCCTGGATTTATCGGCGTTATCTCAGCCGGGCCGATATCGCGGGCATCCGGGCGCTGAAGCGCCGCATCGAACAGCGGGTCCAGCGGGAGGGCGGCGACACCCGCAACGTCAAGACCGGCCACGGCGGCATTCGCGATATCGAGTTCTGCATCCAGTTCCTGCAACTGCTCAACGGCGCGGACTTGCCCGAGATTCGCCTGGGCAACACGCTCCTGGCCCTGGCGCAGCTCGAGCGGGTTGGTTGCCTGACCATGCAGGAGCGGCAGATCCTGGAGGAGAACTACCGCTTCCTGCGGAAGATCGAGCATCGCCTGCAGATCCTGTTCGACCTCAAGACGCACCTGCTGCCCGATTCGGACAAGGAGTTGCGGCGGCTGGCGATTCGCGCCGGTTACCACGATCGCTCCGACGGCTCGGCACTCGACGCCTTCCGCCACGACCTGGCCCAAGCCACCAACCTCAATCGGCGCATCCTGGACCACCTGCTGCACGACGCGTTCGGCGACGACGCATCTGCCCCCGAGACCGACCTGGTGCTGGACCCGCACCCGCAGCCGGAGATGATTGAGCGGTGTCTGCAGCGCTACCATTTCCGTGATGTGCCCGCGGCGTATGCCAATCTCATGGCGCTGACCACCGAACCGGTGTCGTTTCTCTCCACGCGGCGCTGTCGCCACTTTCTGGCGTCGATCGCGCCCCATCTGCTCAAGGCCGTGGCCGAAACACCCGACCCGGACTCGACCCTGGTCAACCTGAGTCAGGTCAGCGATTCCCTGGGGGGCAAGGGCGTGCTCTGGGAGCTGTTCAGCTTCAACCCGCCGTCGCTGCGGCTCTATGTGCGTTTGTGCGCGGCCAGTCCGTACTTGTCGGGTATTCTCACCACGAATCCCGGCATGATCGACGAACTGATGGATTCGTTGATGCTCGACCGCCTGCCGACCTACGCCACGCTCAAGATCACGCTGCACGAGCTGTGCCGCGGGGCGGAGGATCTGGATCCGATCCTGCACAGCTTCAAGAGTTTCCAGCACTTGTGCGTCGGGGTCCGCGACATTCTCGGCAAGGAAGACCTGCGCGACACGCACCGGGCGTTGTCGGACATCGCCGAGGTCTGCCTGCAGGAGATTGCGGAGCGGGAATATCGCGCGCTGGTCGAGAAGCTGGGGCGACCGGTCAAGAAACGGGAGGGGTGCGGCGGGGAGCCCTGCGGCTGGGTCATCGTCGCGCTCGGTAAACTCGGCGGGCGCGAACCGAACTACCACAGCGATCTCGACGTGGTGTTCCTCTTTGAAGCGGACGGTCAGACGGAACACGACAAGCGGGGTCGTCGTGGCGACACGACCACCAACCAGCACTTCTTCAGCCAGCTCGGTCAGCGGATCATCAAGGTGGTGACGCGGATCGGCCCGCACGGCCGACTGTATGAACTCGACCCGCGTCTCCGCCCGACCGGCAAGAGCGGCTCGCTGGCGGTGTCGCTCGACGAGTTCGCGCGGTATTTCGCCGACGGCCGCGGTCAACTCTGGGAGCGCCAGGCGCTGTGCAAGGCTCGGCCGATCTGCGGCACGGCCGCGGCGGAAGAGCAGACCATGAACGTGATTCGACGCGCGATTACCGAGTACGACTGGCAGCCGACCAGTGCCGAGGAGATTCGCCGCATGCGGATTCGCATGCAGCAGTCCGCGACGGACCAGAATCTGAAGCGCGGCATCGGCGGCACGGTGGATGTCGAGTTCATTGTGCAGATGCTGCAACTGAAATACGTCGCACAGCACCCCGCCATCCTCGTCCCCGGGACACTGGATGCCCTCGACGCGCTCCAGCAGGCCGGTCTGCTGGGCGCGGACGATGCCCGGCAACTGGGCCGCGCGTACCGGTTTCTGCGCAGCATCGAGTCGGGTCTGCGGCTGATGAACACCGCGGCGCGACACGACTTGCCGGAGGACGAGCTGGAGCTCAAGAAACTCGCCTTCCTCATCGGCGCCGAGAGCTGGCGGCAATTGGCGGAGGACTGCCGGCGCCATCGACAGAGGAACCGCGACTGCTTCCACCGGCTGTTCGATGCCGCGTCCTACGCGGCCCTGCCGTAGTCCCCGGGGTCGTCAGACCGGGTCCGGCAGCCCGCTGGCGATGTCGATCGTCTCGAACTGCCGGATCGGCAGCACGAAGATCTTGCCGTCGCCAATGCGGCCGGTCCGCGCGATGTCGACCATCCTGCGCAGGATCTCCTCGACTCGCGCATCGTCGACCCACAACGTGATCTCGACCTTGGGGAGAAACGCCAGCGAATACTCGCTGTCGCGGTACTCCGCCAGATAGCTTTTCTGGCGTCCAAACCCTTTCACCTCGCGGACCGCCAAGGCCTCGAGCGGCGCGCGGCGGAGCCCTTCGAGCACACGTTCCGCCAGAAACGGCTTGACTATCGCGATGATCTGTTTCACGACGCGCCACCACCCCGCGACAGGTTCCACCGCCGCCGTGGGCGGCCTGCCGGCTGCGTCATCCTAAAGGACGACGTTCCCTGCGGCAACCTGGAGGCGGCAGAATCGCGCCGCATACGGTGCCCTTGGGTGCGCCCGCGTCCGGCGCGGGCCGTGCGAAGCGCGGTGGCCAATCTGCCTTTACGCCGCCGGCGGTTTCTGGCACGATAGGGCCCGATCACTGCCCTGCTCGTCTCCGGAGCTGTCGACCCCATGGCCAAGTACTCGAAACACCAGCAGAACATCATTCGCAACTACTACGAGAATCGGGATGCGATTGCGCTGCAGCGCGTGCAGGAGCTCGTCACCGAACTCTACCTGGCCGAAGGCAAGAAGCGGCAGCGATACTGGGAGCAGATCCAGCCGCACCTGGCGAAGTTGGGCGTGCCCGCCTCGCAGATCGCACATCTCGTCAAGCAGGACAAACCCGAACTCGTCGCCCGACTCGTACAGACGTTGATGGACCGTTCCTGACGCGACGGACACGGCGTGCCCTATGACGGTGCTGCAGGTCGTCCGTGCCGGCACGGCACGCAGCATTCACCAACCGTTAAACCCAGGCCCATGTAGCTCGTGTTCATTACTCCTGCTTCAGAACCAACTTGACACTGGCGTAGTGTGCCAGCCGCGGCAAATTCAGCGTGGCCCAACCATCTTCCATCTCGGCAGTCGCCGTGGCCTGCTCGTCGGGCGAGAGCGTCGCCAGCGCGATATCCGTTGTGCCGCGCGGCAACCGTACGCGCAGTCGGAGGTCTTGGGCTACCTGCACGCGATCGGCAGCGGGGTCGAAGTCGTAATTGACGAGATCAACAAACAGCGTCTGGCCCTCGTGTGCTTGCCAGAGAAACACGCCGACCGTGGCCGGCAACTCCGGTGCCTCCAGCAGTCCGGACGGCCCCACCATCTCGGCCAACTGCGCGAGCCGTGCCGGCCGTTCACCTTCCCTCAGGTAGTATTCGATATCCACCGGGGCAGCGGTCCACACAACCGTTCCCTGATCCAATTCGCGGTGCCAGACTCGGTCACCGCCTTGCGACATGTCCTGTCCCACAAGCGGTTCGAGTAACGACTCGGCTCGTCGTCGGAACATGCCCTGCGTCCCTTCCCGTGCACCCGAAGGTCCGGTGATCACCAGTCGGCCTCCCGCGCGCACCCACTGCGTCAGCACGGGCAGGGTTGCCGCGTCCAGACACTCGGCAAACGGAATAACAAACGTCTGCAACCGGCACAGGGAATCGCGACTCAGTTTCCAGTCGGTCACGACTCGATAGGGACGGTGGGCGTCAAGCATCGCCGTCGCGAAGCCCCAGTGGCCGAACGAATGGCACTGGCGATCGTGGTCAAGGGTGTGACGTCCGGGCACAACCACGGCCAGTTGGTTGTCCGGAGAATAGAGGATGCCCACATCCGCGACGGCGTATCGTCGGCCAAAATCGTGCTCATGCTTCAGGACGAACTTGTTCCACCAGGCGTGACTCTCCTGAGTGCCAGCGTAAGGTGTCTGGGGAACGTACTTCAGAAAGGTGCTGTTGGCAAACGCTTCCGCCGCCAGCACTTTGCCCAACTCGGTGCTCTCCCCCAGACGTTCGTGAGGTCCACTCAGGTTGTACCACACCGTGGCGTAGGGCCCCTTCTGATGCTCCAGAGCGGCGCGGTAGATGACCGCATACTTCCCGAGCGGAGGCGGCATGATGCCGCGCGAGCCCGTCGTAACCCACCAGGCGGGTGTCTGTTCCGAACTCACCACGTCGAGCCAGTCGTCGCGAGCCCAACCCAGTGCGTACACCGGCATGTCGTTGCCCGCGACGCAGAAGTCCGGACGGCCGGCGCGGGCAGCTTCGTCCTTGATCGCGTGGTAGAAGTTCCGCAAAGCCTCCTGGCCCACGCGTTGTTTAAACACCTTGTACGCGTTCCAGATGGGGTCGTCCAACCAGCGTGGATCACACCAGGCAGGATCGGCATACGCCGACGGATCCTGCGCGCCAAACTCGATTGCTTTCCGGCGGAGATAGTCGCGCACCTCAAACTCCGCCGCGCACGTCACGCCCATTCGATCTCGATCCGCCGCGGAAAGCTCGCTGTCCAGGAAGGCTCGGAAGCGGTGCTCCGACCAGTCTCCAAACGCATTGCGGATGGGTGGCATGCCGAAATTGTTGTAACAGGCGAAATTGTCGCACCACAGTCCGTCGAGTCCGTCGGCCAGGATGCGACGGACCGACACGCGGGCGTATTCCGGCCAGAACGGGCAGGCAGGGTCCTTGGACGCGGCCATGTGGCTGACGTAGACGATGTCGCCGAGTTTCCGCCCAGGGAATGCCCCCAACTCGTTGGGGCCGATCACCAGCGGATACAGCCCGGTCGTCGGCGCCATCCGCGCGCCCGTGGCAGGATCGATCGTGTTGGCGTTCTTCGGCGACATGTAACCCTCGCCGCTCAGGTCGACGTTGCCGTTGATGTCTTTGGCGCAGCACGCATCGTAGATCTGGGCGCTCACGGGATACTCGCGGTCGGGGATCCAACCGAGTGCCGCTCGGCCATCGGGATACTGTGGTGTGGGAAACGCCGTGCTTTCCCGGCTGAACAACGGCTGCACGAAGTCTTCATCCACAGCCGTGTTGTGTATTCCGACCCAGCGATACGTCTCGCCAGCCGCGGGGTCCTGCGACTCCCAGTTCCACGCGTTGCGCCGCAGCAAGGCGCCCCCAGGCGGGTCGCGTCGAGTGACGAAGGAGCCGTCCGACCCGCGCTCCAATGCCCCGGCATACATCACGCAATCGCCGAACGCCTCGACCCACGTGATCCACCGCACACCGTCACGTTTGGCGTCGCGGAAATTCTGTTGCAGCGACGGGGCGGCTGTCGGCAGGCTGAAAAGGAACTGCCCGTAGGGACCCCACGCGGGATCGGCCGAGACGGTCGCCAGCACCAGGCGGACGCCCGCACTGCGAATCGCCTTGGGATCCGAGAGCGTGCCGAACGTGGGATACCGGTGCCACCAATAGCTGTCCGGCGGTCCGGGCTGTTTCGCCTGCGCCTCACCGGCAGCGCAGCCGCCTGCGCTCCATCCAAGCGCCAGGGCCATGAGCACGACTGTCGCGGGGGGTGCGTACCAGGCCGTCGCGCGAACAGTGCGAACAAGTGGAACCGCTGTCATCGTCGTTCCTTTCTGTCATCTGGCCATTCGCACGGCAGGTGTCCGCACGTCGCGTGAGCGGCCATGGCCTATGCTGGCCCGCAGAACTCAACGGCCAGAACGCGCACGGGCTTCTCGCAGTGGACGGACACCTCCGTCAACAGCGCGTCGTCCGGTATTCGCAGCAGAATCCAGCGGGGTTTGCAGACCGCGTCCGCGACCGTCACCGGCCCCACCGACAACGTGACCGGACAGGAGTCAGTAAGTGACTCGGTCTCCGTCCCAAGGCGGATGCGAACCAGCGTCGCGCCGGCGACGGGCGTCTCCAGGCGCAGAGAGGCGTTGCCCATCACGGTCCGGAATCGTTCGTCACCCGTTCCATCGGCGGGGCCCCACGCCCCGGCAAGCTGCACGTCCTGATCGGGAATGTCGGCTGGCACGACGCGCCTCAGCGGCTGGTAGAACCGTTCCCGCAGTCCCTCGTCCCAGATGTCGACGTAGTCGGTTGCGTCATCCCGACTGTTGAGCGGCTTACCGAAGAGACCTTTCACATAGATGTATCGCAGGCAGCCGGTGTAGAAATGGTGTGTCAGTTCCGGTTTCCCCGCCAGACGTTCCGGACCCGCGAAGAACCGTTCCTGAATCTCCAGCGCATCAAGATACAGGTCGCGGAGCGCGCCACCTTCGCGCAATCCCTCGCCATCCTCCTCGGCCCAGCCCTTGAGGTAACCGTACGCCAGGTACACCGTACAGAAGGCATACGGCTCCCAGCCGTAGCTGCGCACACTTTCCCGTTTTTCGAACTCGTGCTCCCAGTGCTGCTCCAATTGCGGGATAAGCCAGGCCAGCTTGTCGCGCAGCCGCTCGCACTCGCGCCGTCGTGGTGCCGAGTAGTCAATCCGATAGGACCACGCTTGCGACGGAAAAACGATCGTGTCACTGACGGCTTTCAGTCGCCCGGGCGGCTGGTTGTCGGGGAGATAGCACGCCGGGTTGTCGAATTCCTGGTACAGCGCCGTGACGAGCGGGTAGGACGTCGCGGAGCTGACCTTCCGCCGCGCCAGCGCGTTGATTTCCTCCCGTCGCGGGGCCCGCATGTTCCACATGTACTGGGACTGGCACCATCCCAGGACGTGCTGGTCATTCAGCCCGTTCCAGGCGATGCCCCAGACATGCTGATACAGGTCGCGATCGCGATAGCCCGCCGGATAGGTCGGATCCAGCTGGTGCGGGGACCGCGGTCCCTGCGGGTCGGTCTCATACGCTCCCACATGGAATCCGGCGGGAAAATTGTTGTCACAGATCACGACCGGTGCACCGCCGCACCAGCTGCGGAACGCCTGGATCTCGGCGCTGGTCACCACCTCCGCGGCGGTTCCGCCTCCGGTGGTGAGAACGGGCACGCGATCTGCCACGCCTTCCTCCCGCAGGGTCTGACCGAGTGCAGCCATGAAGTCACGGGAGTGATCCTGGTTGTTTTCCAGGACGGTCTGGTAGCACAGCTGGCCCGGCGGGCACACCGGCAGGTAGCCGGCGTTCCCGGGGCAGTCCGCCATGATCTTCCGGTACAGCGCCGCCAGCACCGCGCCACGCGCCCGTCCGTAGGCCGCGGCGTTCTGTTTCGCGTTGCCCGTTGCGGCCCCGTATTTCAGTTGGTCGGCATCATGGACAAGGCCGAAGACATCGTCTTCGTTCATCATCTGCAACATCGAACCTGGCACTGCCTCCTGCAGCTGGGCGAATTTCGCCGCCAGGATATCGACATCCTGGTGCACCTCATACCCAAGCTTTGCCCACATCTCCTTGAATTCCGGCTCGACCGCGTGGTTCAGATCGTAATGCAGCGGATCTCGCTCGCGTCCGTCGAACGTTTTCGGCGCCGCCCACGCGACACCGAAGTGATCGGCATTCATGCAGAACACCATCGTCACGAAGTGTTCGCGATAGAACCGGCCCACCCGCCGCAGCAAGGCCAGTTGTTCGGCGCGCCAGGGATAGCGGAACCTGGACGCCGCCTCCGCGTTGTAACCGGCCAAGTTGTTGCCATACCAGTAGATCACCTGGTTCGCTTTGAGCCGCGGGATGAAGGCGGCGTTACGCCATTCCTGTTCCTCCGAGGCCTCGAACCCGCTGAAACAGCCCCGCACCGCGACGAGCGGCTTGTCCAGGATCTCGGCCGTTTTCATGGCGAGCTGCCCCTGCCGGTGGAACAGCAGCTGGCGCAGCGACTGGAATGCGTAGAACGTCCCAGCTCCTCCGAACTTGCCTCGAACGTCTTCCACGTCATAGCCGGCCAACAGCACGACGTTCTGGCCGCCGGCGCGGACAGCCTTGAGAACGTATCCTTCCGGTCCCAGATCCCGCCACTCTGCAACGCGCACCCCGGGTGCGAGGGAGTCCTGCCAGCGGTCAAACGACCATCCCCACGCACGACACCACTTCGCCGCTTGCCGGTTGCGGGCCGGTGCACCGAGCAGAATCAGCGTGCGGTACGCCTCGTAACTGGGGCGGTCATCAGGCACACAATCAACCGCTTCCGCCCCCTGCGCAACCAACTCCTGGATAAGTTCCTCCTGCGTGATCGTCGAACCTTCGCACAATTCCCCCTGCGCATCTCGGCGCGTGTGGTAGGGTCCTGCTTCCTGCCGGACGATGGCCACGCGTCCCAGATCGAACGCGTCCTCCGGCGTGCCGTAGTCCACGTACAGCGGGATCGGCAGAACGTGCCAGGAGGGGGGCATATCCGGCGTCTCGCTCCCCGTCGCCAAGGTCATTCCCAGCAGCGCCAATCCGAGCACACCGCCTGCAACCCGCAGTCCCTGACACATCACACGCCTCCCTTGTCGATGGTGAACACGTATGTATTTGAATCCATCACAGACGGACCACGCAATTACCGCCACAGCGGCGGATCAGGTGGCGGATCTCCAGCACGCTGATGGTGGCCAGCACGCGTGGCAGCGGCAGACCGGTGCTGCGGCACACCACGTCAATCTCGGTCGCGTCGGTAGCAATCATGTCGAGAACCTGGCGTTCCTGCTCGTTCAGCTGCAACTCGGCCGGGTGCCGCACCGTCAGTCCGTCGTCGCGGCGTAGTGGCGCGCAGAGCGGCCCAAGTTCTTCCAACACGTCGTCGACGTGCTCAACCAGCTTGGCGCCGTCGCGGATCAGGCGGTGGCAACCGCGCGACATCCGGCTGTCGGCCGGACCCGGCACGGCAAACACCTCGCGTCCCTGCTCGCCCGCGTGCGTCGCCGAAATCAGCGCGCCGCTCCGTTGGGCCGCTTCCACGACGAGGACACCCAGCGCCAGGCCGGTGATCAGCCGGTTGCGCTGCGGAAACGTGCCGCTCATCGGCTGCTGCAGCGGCGGCAGCTCGCTGACAACCAGTCCCTGTTGCCGAATGGCGTCGGCCAGCGCGGCGTGTTCGGGTGGATACACGTGGAGCACGCCGCTGCCGAGCACGGCGATCGTCCGGCCACCGGCGCTGAGACACGCGCGATGCGCCGCCGCGTCGATACCGCGGGCCAATCCGCTCACGATGGTCAATCCCGCCCGCGCCAAGCCGGCCGCCAGCCGCTCAGCCTGCTGCAAGCCGTAGCGCGTCGCGTGCCGCGTCCCGACGATGGCCAGCGCAAGCTGGTCCGTCGGCTGCGGCCGGCCACGCCGAAACAGAACGCCCGGAGGGTCCGGGATCTCGCGGAGCAGTGCCGGATAGTCGGCATCGCCTTCCAGCACAATGTCGATCTGATGCGTGCGGCACAGATCGATCTCCCGGTCGATATCCAGCTCTCCCGCGCGACGAATGCGATCACACAGACACCGTCCGATCCCCGGCACGCGCAGCAGTTGGTCGGACGGTGCCGCCAGCACGGCCGCGACCGTGCCGAAGGACTCCAGGAGCGCGTGCCGGGTGCGCGGCCCCACGCCCGGCACCAGGCAGAGGCGCAACGCATCGCGCAGCAGTTGGGGGTCACGGGAAACCGGCGGTGTTTCCAGAGAGTTCACGGGCAGCATCCTTGGGCCTCGGCGAAAACCCCGCCGGAAGACGGACCTCCCGGTCCGTCGCGCGGTTCTCGAAGAGGCACTTTACCGGGGACCTGCCCGTGGCCACTTCCATCATGCGGCTCGACCGACCCGCGCCGCGGGAACCCGAGAACGGGCCCGCAGCGGGACGTCCGGCGGGGTGTCGACCCGCATCCCTGCCGGCGGTCCATACCGCGGCTTCATTGTCCCCTGGCCCGGAGATCTCTGCAACTCGTACTGCCGAGAAAAAAAAGGACACCGCTCCACCGCTCTTACCCGACGAGCGCTGCATGCACGAGTTTGTCGTCGATGCCGCCGAACAACTCGACACGGCCCAGACACACCGGCAGCACGAACCGGATCTGTCCCCGCGCGACCTTCTTGTCCTGCTGCATGGCCGCCATCACGCGCTGCACGTCGACCGGCGGCACATCCACGGGCAGCCCCAGCGCCGCCAGCAACTGCCGCAGCCGGGCGGTGAAGGGACGGTCGACCAGCTGCAACGACTCGGCCAGCCGGGATGCGCAGAGCATCCCGATCGCCACCGCCTCGCCGTGCAGCAGCATCTCGTAGCCGGTGGCGGCCTCCAGCGCGTGCCCGAACGTGTGGCCGTAATTGAGGATCGCCCGTCGCCCACTCTGCTCCCGCTCGTCTTCCTGAACGATCTCCGCCTTGTACCGGCAGCAGCGGGCGACCACGTGGCGCAGCACCGCGTCGTCGCGGCTCAGAATGCCCTCCACGTGCTGCTCCAGATAGCAGAAAAACTCGGCGTCCTGAATGACCGCATACTTGACGACCTCGCCCCACCCGGCACGGTAGTCGCGCGGCGGCAGTGTGGAGAGCACGCGGGTGTCGATGAGCACCGCCGCGGGCTGCCAGAACGCCCCGATCATGTTCTTGGCCGTGGGCAGGTTGATCGCGACCTTGCCGCCGACACTGCTGTCAACCTGCGCCAGCAGCGTCGTGGGCACCTGGACGAACTGCAGACCGCGCGCGTAGGTGGCCGCCACGAAACCGGCCAGATCCCCGACCACGCCGCCCCCGACCGCCAGAATCACCGACTGCCGGTCGGTGTTGGTTTCGAGCAGCTGCTGCCACAGCCGCTCGGCCGTCTGCACCGACTTGCTGGCCTCTCCCGCATCCACAACCATCAGATCCACCGCGACGCCCGCATCCGACAGGCAGTCGGCCACGTTCACCGCGTGCGGCGTTTCCACCTGGTCGTCCGTCATCACCACGGCATGCATCATGCCCAGCTGCTGCGCCACGCGCGTACAGCAGGTGCGCAGCACGTCGGTGCCGATCAGAATGTCGTAACTGCGGTCTCCGAGTTCGACCCGCAACTGGTCCAGGGCTAGGGAGTGTGAGTCGGGCATGGCAAGGTGCGCCTGACAACGGGAATGACGAACAGCCGCATCGCGGTCACCATCACCGCGCGAGCCGGGCAAGATCCTCCGCGGTGACCGTGATCCGGCGACAGAAACCGGTATGCACCCGCACGTATTCCAGGTGACTGCACGCCGCGGGGTCCGCGTGCAGCAGGGGCTCGATCTCGGCTCTCTGCCCAGCATCCGCCGTCGCCGCCACCGATACGGGCCAAACGGTCGCCGTTTCCACGACGAGCGCCTCTCGATACGGATCGAACTTGTCTGCCACGCTTGCAGCTCCCCGACCTGTGGTTACGATCATCACGAGTGTCCGCGTTGATGCCGAACGGGACACAGCCGGCTCGACGCGATGCGCCCTCGATTACCTATCGTTTCGCGAGGGAGGGCAGGTAGGCCACGAGCATACCCACCACGAGCCCCACGAGGTGTGCCACATTGGCGATATTGGTCATGGCGGTCATGCAGAGGATCAGCCAGCCGACCAGCACGATGACGGTTCCCTGCGAGATGCGGAATCCCGCGGCGGGGAAGAGCGTCGACTTGATCCACACGTACCCGAACAGGCCGTAGACGACGCCCGACATGCCGCCGAAGCGGGGTGTGCCTCCCCACGCTTCCGGCGCCACCGCCTGGGCCACATTCGAGAGCACGGCGATCAGCAGGATCAGCAGCCCCAGGCGGACCGTGCCGCGGAGTGACTCGACGAGCGTGCCAAACTGGAAAAACATGATCATATTGAAGGCCAGGTGGAGCCAGTCGAGATGGATGAAGATCGGGGTGATTGCCCGCCATAGTTCTCCGCGGGCCAGCGAAGCCAGGGGGTTTCCGGCCGACTTGGCGAGATCCGCCGGAGCACAGAACATCAGTTGCTGGTTGATCGTCCCTCCCACGCCGACCCGTGCCTTGCCCAACCCTCCGAGGACCGTGACCAGAACGGACAGCATGATCATGGTCATGGTCAACGGCGCGCGGCGCAGGCCGGATTCGCCCCACCGGGCGCGCATTTCGATCAGGTTCTTCTGGGCGGTCAGACGCCGTTGAACTTCTTCGCGCCGGATCGCGTCGGCGTTGCGTTCCACACCGCGATATCGCTCGTGCGCAGGTTCCGCCTGGTACTGCTGGAAACACGTGCGGGCCTGATCCAGGGCATCTTCGTCGCGCACCCACACGGCCCAGTCGTCCGCGTCGGGCTCGGCATGTGCCGCGATGCCCTGGGTCACCAGATAGGCCGCAAATCGTTCGGCGTCGCGCTGATCGGATAAGTTGCCAACCTGTCGCATTAGATTTCCCGCGAAGAGGATGAATCGCTCGTCAGCGTGCCGGCGGCAGCGCCCTTGCCGGTCGCCCGGTGCCGCTCTCCGTCATCGCCGCACGCCGCCCGACGCTGGCCCGCGGCGTGTTTCCAGCAGATGCTGCGAGCTTTCGACTTCATGATAATACGCACGTCGCTCCAACTGGCCGGCCGCCGCTTCGTCCAGCAGGATCGTCACGTCGCGATGCAACTGGAGCGCGGACGCAGTGACTTGGGCCGTGACCGGCCCCTCCACCGTCTGGCGAATCGCCTGCGCTTTAGCTGCTCCCAGAGCCAGCAACAGGCAGCGCCGCGACTCCAGGATTGTACCGACGCCCACGGTGACCGCCAGCCGCGGCACGCGGTCAGCGTGGCCGAATTGGGCGGCGTTGTCGCGGATCGTCTCCGGCGCCAGCGTCTTGAGCCGCGTGCGGCTCCCCAGCGACGAACCGGGTTCGTTGAACGCGATGTGCCCGTCGGTGCCGATCCCCAGCAGCTGCAGGTCGATGCCGCCCGCCTCGTGGATCTCGCGCTCGTACTGTTCACACGCCAGATCGACATTGTCCGCCAGACCGTTCGGGACATGCGTGTTGCCCGGCGGAATGTTGACGTGATCAAACAGATGCTGCCGCATGAAGTGTCGGTAGCTGTGCGGGTCGTCCGGCCCCAATCCGACATACTCGTCCAGATTGAACGTCACCACCTGCGAGAAGTCGAGCGCCTCGTCGCGGTGCAGCCGGATCAGCTCGGCATACGTCCGCTGAGGCGTGCTCCCCGTCGCCAACCCCAGGACGCACCGTGGTTTGCGGCGGACCAGGTCCGCGACGATCCCGGCGGCCCGCCGCGCGACTGACTCCGGACTCGCCTCGATAATCACTCGCATCCGTTCGTTGTAGCCCAAAACCGCGCCGACACCAACTGGAGGGGGGAAGAATCATCTGGTGCCGCGACGGAAAGTTGGACTATAATCCCGCCCCTGCGGACCCGTCCGGCACGCCGGCCGCTCGGCGGCGTGCGGGACCGAGCTGAACAAAGGAGTTCTCTGGCATGCGTTCGATCGCCGTCATTAACCAAAAAGGTGGGGTGGGCAAGACCACGACGGCCGTCAATCTCGCGGCGGCGCTGGCCGCTGGCGGACAGCGTGTGTGCCTGATCGACCTGGACCCGCAGGCGCATGCGTCGCTGCACTTGGGGATCGCTTTGCGTGGCGAGGACCCGTCCGTGTACGATGTGCTCACAGGTGACACATCTCTGCTGGCGGTCCGGCAGACGATCGACGAGCGACTGTCGCTGATTCCATCGCACTTGAATCTCGCGGCGGCGGAAATGGAGTTGGTCGGTGAGGTGGGGCGCGAGGTCATTCTGCGGGACAAGCTGCGTCAACACGCGGAGCCGTACGATTTTCTGCTCGTCGATTGCCCGCCGTCGCTCGGTGTGTTGACCATCAATGCGCTGGCTGCGGTCCAGGAGGTATTTCTCCCGTTACAGCCGCATTTCCTCGCGCTGCACGGGCTGAGCAAGCTCTTGCACACCATCGAACTTGTGGCCGCGCGGCTCAACCCCCAGCTCCGTTTGACCGGGGTGGTGATGTGCATGTTCGATGCCAGCACGCGACTGAGTGCCGAAGTGACGCACGATGTAGAGCAGTTCTTTGCTACGCACGCGAGTCCGGGGGCCGTGTGGGGGGCCGCTCGCTGCTTTCAGACACGTATCCGCCGCAACATTCGATTGGCCGAGGCCCCCAGTTTTGGCCAGTCGATCTTCCAGTACGCGCCGAAATCGCACGGCGCGGAGGATTACCACGATCTGGCACACGAAGTCCTGGGCTGGGCCGTGCCGCAGCGGGACGCGACCGCGGTCGAGGCGGCCGCCTGAATGAGCTGACGGACTCCCCCCTCATCTTGTCGCCGCGGACGCCAGGCGGTTAACTGACGGCACCCGGGATCCTCGCCGACCGGAGCTGGAGCGAGGGAGTCATGCCGATCAGGCGCACGTTTCTGGATTGGACGCGGCCGGCGCTGCCGGCGGTGGTCGAGTACTTGCGGCAGCACTACGCGCGCCGGGACACGTGGGATCTCGACCAGGTGGTCCTTGTCTTTCCCGGCGCGCGTGCCGGTCGCCGCGTGCTGGAGCTGCTGGTGGAGCAGGCCGCAGGGCACCAGCTCCAGCTGCGTCCACCCAGCGTCTGCACGGTGGGCGTGCTGCCCGAACTGCTCTACGAATCCAAGCGGCCGTTTGCCAATGATCTGGTGCAGCGCCTGGCCTGGATCAAAGCCCTGCAGGAGCTGGGTCCGGAGGCTTGTCGCCCACACATCCACCAGCTGCCGGACGCGAATGATCATGACCAGTGGCTGGAGCTGGCGGCGTTGCTGGAGCGTCTGCATCGCGAGCTGGCCGCCGACGCGCTGGACTTCGGCCGGGTGGCCGAGCGCGGCAGGGAGTTGGGGGGTCCCGCGGAAGCGGACCGCTGGCAGTACCTCCATCGCGTTCAGGAGCGTTACCTCGCCATACTGGACGAACTGGAACTCTGGGACCGGCAAACGGCTCGGCTCTTCGCCATCGCGCAGCATGAGTGCCGGACGGACCGGGAGATCGTGCTGGTGGCCACCAGCGACATGAATCTGGCCATGCGCCGCATGCTCGATCAAGTGGGCGACCGCGTGACCGCCATCGTGCACGCGCCGGCTGAGTGGGCCGAGCGGTTCGACGCGCACGGCTGCGTGATTCCCGACGCGTGGCAGGACGTGCCGATCCCGCTCACGGCGCCGCAGCTTCGTCTGGTCGAGGGCCCGGCCGAGCAGGCGGATGCCGTGCTCGATGTGCTCGCCTCGTACGCGGGTCGATATCGGGCCGACGAGGTGGTGATCGGTGTGCCGGACGAGCAACTGGTGCCGCTGTTGCTGCGTCGCCTGGCGCACGTCGGACTGGCCGCGCGGTGGGTGGTCGACAAGACGCTCCGCGAGACGGCCCCTTACCGGCTGCTGGAAGCGCTGGCCGGCGTGCTTCGTCGCGGGCGATTCGCCGACTTCGCCGCACTGCTGCGTCATCCCGACGTAAGTGACTGGCTCGCGGCGCAGGGCTTCGCGGATCCGTGGCTCGTGGAACTCGATGCCTACTACCGGCGCCATCTCCCGACTCGGTTCGGCCACTGGGAGGGCGACGTGCAGGAGCACGCGCGGCTCCGCGAGGTGGCGGCGCGATTGCAGGCCGTCGTGCAGCCGCTGGATGCCCCGGCAGCCGCACTGAGCGATTGGGCCGGTCCGATCGTGCAGTTGCTCCGGACGTTTTACGGTCAGCGCGAGCTGCTGCGCGATGATCCGGACGAACGCCGCACGGTCAAAGCGCTGAGCGAGCTGCGGGCAGCGCTCGAGCTGTGGCAGCGGCTCCCACCGCCGGTCGCACCGGTGCTGACGGCGTCCCAGGCCTTCGAGCAGTTGTTGCGGGACGTGGCCGACGCGCAGCTGCCGGCCGCGCAGACGCCCGACCAGATCGAATTACTCGGCTGGCTCGAACTGCCGCTGGACACGGCACGGGCCTTGATCGTCACCTCGTTCAATGACGGCTGCGTGCCCACATCCGTCAACGCCGACCTGTTCCTTCCGGACGCGCTGCGCCGTCAGCTGGAACTGCTGGATAATCGACGCCGCTACGCACGCGATGCGTACGCGCTGAGTGTCCTGTGTGCGGCACGCGAGGATCTGACTCTGGTTGTCGCGCGCCAATCGGCGGAGCACGACCCGCTCTTGCCCAGTCGCCTGCTGTTCGCGACCGATCGCCAGACGATGGCGGAGCGTGCCCGGGCGTTCTTCGGCCGCGAGACAACGGCCGTCCCACCGCGCTCGGTGCGCCACACCGCGGCGGTTCCACCCCAGCGCGCCGCGCTGGCCGTTCCGCGACCCGCACGACTGGCGCAACCGCTGACGACTCTGAGCGTCACCGCCTTTCGCTCCTATCTGGCGTGCCCGTATCGGTTCTACCTCCGACACGCCCTGGGCCTGGTGCCCGCCGATGACGACGCCGAAGAGTTGGGCCCGGACATGTTCGGGACGCTGCTGCACGAGGTGCTGCGGGAGTTCGGCACCAGTGCGGCGCGAACCGAGACGGACGCGGGGCCGATTCGCCGCTTCCTGCACGACGCGCTGAATCGCTACGTCACGCGTCAGTTCGGCGCGGATCACCTGCCCGCACTGGCCGTCCAGGTCGTGCAGGCGCGGATGCGCCTGGATGCGTTTGCTCAGTGGCAGGCGCAGCGCACCAGCGAAGGATGGCTCATCGAGTACGTCGAGACATCGGGCGGCGCGTCACCGGCGTGCCTGCCGATCGATGCCCGCACAAACGTGACGCTCAAGGGACGGATCGACCGGATCGACTGCCGGGACGGACAGCGGGCGATTTTCGACTACAAGACCGGTGATGCCGCGAAATCGCCGCGGGAAACGCACTTGAAGGCGGGTAAGTGGATCGACCTGCAGCTGCCGCTCTACGTGCTGCTGGCCAAGACGCTGGGCATCACCGAACCCGTGGAGCTGGGCTACATCCTCCTGCCGAAGGATGTCGCCAAGGTCGGCGCGAGCATGGCAGAATGGACCGAGCCGGAACTGGCCGAGGCCATCGCCGTGGCGACCGACGTCGCGCGGCGGATCTACCACCAGCAGTTCTGGCCGCCCACGTACCCGCCGCCCGAGATGCTGACGGAATTCAGCGCCATCTGCCAGGATCAAACGTTTCACCCGCTGCTCTCTGGCGAGGCGGGACCGGAGGCCGAAGCATGAGCAGCGTGCGGCACGTGCTGATCAGTGCGTCCGCCGGTACCGGCAAGACGTTTCAGCTGTCCAACCGCTACATCAGCCTGCTGGCGCGCGGTGCATCGCCCGACCAGATCCTGGCCACCACCTTTACGCGCAAGGCAGCGGGTGAGATCCTGGACCGGGTCGTGGTGCGGCTGGCTGAGGCAACGCTGAGTGCCGATCGGCACCAGGAGCTGATCGCGCACGTGGATGCTCCGTGCTTGTCGCAGGACGCCTGTGCGCAGCTGCTCGAGCAGGTCCTGCGCCAGGTGCACCGGCTGCGGATCAGCACGCTGGACGCGTTCTTCGCGCAGCTGGCGGGCAGCTTCAGCCTGGAACTGGGGCTGCCGACCCCGTGGCGCATCATGGAGGCATTGCAAGAGAAGTACTTGCGAAGTGAGGCCATCGAACTCACGCTGCAGGAGAACACGCACCAGGACGCGCAGCGGCTCGTCCACTTGATGGCCAAAGGGACCGCCCTGCGCTCCGTGAGCGACCTGGTCCGCGGCACTGTCCAGGAGCTGTACGACCTGTACCTGGAGACCGACGCGGCAGCGTGGCAGCAGATCCCGCAGCCGCGATTGCTTCCCAGCGGCGAGCTGGCCGAGCTGATCGAAGCGCTGCGCACGGCTGACCTTCCTGTCGACAAGCGTTTTGAAAACGCTCGCGCCAGGGATTTGGACGCGGCCGCGGTCAGCGACTGGGAAGCGTTCATCGGCGGCGGGCTGGCCGCCAAAGTGCTCGAGCAGGAATCGACCTACTACCGCAAGCCGATTCCGGCCGACGTGGTGAAGATCTACCGGCGGCTGATCGACCAGGCGAAAGCAGTGCTGCTGGACCAGATGGCCAGGCAGACGCAGGCCACGTACGAGCTGCTCGACAAATTCCATGCCCTCTACGCACGGCTCAAACATCGTGCCCGCGCGCTGGGATTCGAGGACGTCACGCGGGCGCTGGTCGCCGGACAGCGCCCCGGGGATCTGGCGCGGCAACATTTCCGGCTGGACGCACCGATTGAGCACCTGCTGCTGGACGAATTCCAGGACACATCCCTGCCGCAATGGCGCGTGCTTGAGCCGCTGGCCCGATTCATCACGGCAGCCAACTCGCCGCCTGCCGCCGGAGCGCACCGAGCCGGCGCGTCGTTCTTCTGTGTCGGAGACACCAAGCAGGCGATCTATGCGTGGCGCGGCGGGAAAGCGGACATCTTCGACGCGCTGCCCGCCGAACTGCCCGACCTCACGCAGGAATCGCTGACGACCAGCTTCCGCTCGGCCCCAGCGGTGATCGAAACAGTCAACCGCGTCTTCAGCCAACTGACGCGGCACGGTCACCTGGAGCGATTCCACGAGCCGGTCGCGGCGTGGTGTGCGAAATTCCCGCAGCACACGACGGCGCGGCAGGGCCTGCCCGGCTATGCCGAACTGTGGTCCGCACCGGATGGGGAGGCCGGCGACTCGCCGGATGACGTGAAACTGGCGGCCGCTGCCGGACGGATTGCCGAACTCACCCGCAGCGCGCCCGGCTGCAGCATCGGGGTCCTGACGCGCCGCAATGCCGTGGTAAGTCAGCTGATCTACGAGCTGCGTCGCCGCCGCGTGCCGGCCAGCGAAGAGGGGGGCAATCCGCTGACTGATTCCGCTGCCGTCCAGCTGGTGCTGTCGCTGCTGAAGCTGGCGGATCATCCGGGCGACACCGTGGCGCGCTTTCACGTGGCGAGGTCGCCGCTGGCGACACCGCTGGCGTACCCGGACCACCGCGACGACGCGCGGACACTCGCCCTCGCGCGGCTGGTCCGCGTGCGACTGCTCCACGACGGGTATGGCCGGGCCCTCGAGCAGTGGGCCGAGTTGCTGGAGCCGAACTGCCAGCGGCGCGACGTCAGCCGTCTCGAACAACTTGTGGACCTGGCGTACGGCTACCAACCGCTGGCCACCTTGCGCACCTCCGATTTCCTGCGCTACGTGGAACTGGAACGCGTGGCCGATCCGACGGCGGCCGATGTCCGTGTCATGACGGTCCATCAGGCAAAGGGGTTGCAGTTCGATATCGTCGTGCTGCCCGATCTGGACGCGCAGCTGGTCGGTCAGTCCGATGCCTGCGTGGTGGGGCAATCCTCACCGACGGGACCCATCGATCGCGTCTGCCTGTACCGGAATGCCAGCATTCAGAAGCTCCTCCCGGCCGAACTCCAGCGGCTGTTCGAAGCATACACCCGGCAGTCGATGGAAGAGGCGCTGTGCGTACTGTACGTGAGTCTCACACGAGCCATCCATGCGCTGTACATGATCGTCAGACCATCGACCAGCTCAGAACGGAACTTGCCGAGGACGTCGGCCGGGCTGTTGCGCGCGGCCCTGACCGACGGCCAACCGCTCCCGGGCGACGTCGTGGCCTATCAGCACGGCGATCCGCAGTGGTACGCTCAGCTTCCACGGCGGCCGCCCGCGGCCTCCACCGAGGTGGCCGTCGATCGCCACATTGAGCTGGCTCCACTGCCCGACCACCTGCAGCTGGAGTGGACCTCTCCCTCGCAGCTCGAGGGAGGCCACCGGATTCGCGCTGATCGGTTGCTCGATCTGTCCGGCGGCGCCGGCGCCGCGCGCGGGACACTGATCCACGCCTGGTTCGAACAGATCACGTGGCTGGACGACAATCCACCGACCCACAACTCCTTGCGGCGCATCGCGCATGGGCTCGACACCGCGGGCCTGGATGTTGAACAGCAGCTGGCGGCGTTCGACAGCATGCTGCAGATGGACGACGTAGCCGCCGTGCTGCGGCGATCGTTTTATCAGTCGTCGGGCGATCCGGATCTGCAACAGTGCCTGGCGGCCACCTGCGGCTCGGAGGCGGTCCGCGCGGAAGTGTTTACTGAGCGGCGCTTTGCCGTCCGCGACGGCCAGCATCTGTTGTCGGGAGTCATCGATCGACTCGTGCTGATCTACCGTGGCACGCAGCTGGTCGCCGCCGACATCATCGACTACAAGACCGATGCGGCCCGACGCGAAGACACAGACCGACTGGACGAACTATGGGCCTACTATCGTCCACAGATCGAGGCGTATCGCCGCGCCGTGGCCACGATGTTCCGCCTGCCGCAGACGCAGATCATGGCCCGACTCCTGTTTGTCACCCCTGGCGTGCGGCGCGACGTGCCGATGCACCGGTGACCTGCCCGCGCGCGACTCACGCTCCCCCATCGGCTCGCCCGATGGGGAGCCCAGATCATCGGCTACGCAGTAGCAAACCCGCGCGCACCCTCCGCTCCCCCATCGGC
>JALOQX010000286.1 GCA_025459265.1 Pirellulaceae bacterium
CGCGACTCGTCGTGCGCAGCCAGCAAGGCCCGCACCCGCGCAAGCAACTCCGGGTCGCCCGCGCAAGTGCGCTCGACCAGCGCCGCACGAGCCACCGGCAACGGCTCGCCCAGCGCGGCCAGAAACACTTGACGTTCTCTTGACTCGTGGTCACTTGTCATCGGACGCTCATTATCCATCGATCGTACGGCGGTTCGATATCACAACGGCGGCTCGGCAGGAGCCGCGCCCTCCCGGCTCGGCGGGAGCCTCGCCCTCCCGAGCGCGCCGCGCCTCTCGGAGTCTCCGCAGCGCGGACGCGGCCCTCCGCGCGCATGACGCCGCCGATATCCAGTGCGAGGAAACGCGGCCGGGCACCTCACAAAGCGCGCCGACGCGAGTCAGCCCCCCGGCAATAGCAATAGCAACAAAGCCGCAATAGCAATAAAGCAGACACTCTGATACGGGGCCCTCTGATGCGGGGGCCGAGTTGTCGAGGCCCACCGGCCCGCGTCGCTGATTCCCGACCAGATGATGACGGCGAATTTCAGAGTGTCTCCTTTCGCCGCTATAAGAGGATCCAATCCAGGCGATCGGTGCCGAGCGCACCCGGCTGCTGTCGGCGCATACGCTCGACGAAGCCCCAAAGGCCGCCTCGCCGTTGCCGCCTCTCCATTCCGCACGGCATCCGTTCAGCACTCGGCACCCCATTTTCAAGGTGTCTGCCTTCGCTTCCAGATACAAGATTTCACGCATAGAGGGCCAGAATCCTGACTCGTTCATCGATCGGGCGTGCGCACGACCCGCATGACTCGGCCGGTCCGTGATTCATCCTCGCTTTGTTGCGACGTCGCCCGTCGGCTTGACGAGCGTCTGGGCCTCGCGGAAGAAGACCTGCGTGTACATCCAGAAGATGTCCTGCGTCCAGGGGCCGCCGGGTCGTCCGACTTCCGCGGCGCGGCGTGTCAGGTCCAGGTAGTTGCGCGTACGCTCCAGCGCGTGGCGTGCTTCATCGTGCCGGCCCGTTTGCCAGAGCGTCATCGCCAGCAGCGGCCAGGCAGGACTGTCGAACTGCCAGCCGCCATGCGGCTGCTGCGTCTTCTGCAGTGCTGTGATCGCCGCATCCCAGTCGCCCGCCCGGTAAGCGGCGGCGCCCAGCGCCAACCACGCCACGCGTGAGCGATCCGGCTCGGCGACGACCGCTTGCTGATGTTGGTTCCGCACCGCATCGGCTTGTCTTGCCGCCAGCGGCTGCAAACATGCGACCAGCGCCTCGTGGCTGGCCTGGTCGTCAGGCGTCAACTGCGTCTGCGGCAGCATGTCGGCCAGTTGCTGGCGTGCCGCGGCAAAGCCCTCCGCATCCTGCAACATCATTGACAGCGCCGCGCGCATCGCAGCGTGCGACCAGTAATCCACGCCCGTCGCGTAACTCTGACGCGCACCGGCCCGGTCCTCCTGACGCGCCAACCGCTCACCCTGCAGCCGATTGAGAAGTGCGTTATCAGGGTGCCGGCGCAGCAGTTCCTCCAGGACTGGAACCTGCGCCATTAAACGCGATTCCACTTCGCGCCCCGTGATGAGCCAGTCTTCCGGAGCTGGCAGTGCGGCCCAGAAATCGTCCGCGGCGGGACCGACATCGCCGCGCGCCGAGTAGAACTCGGCGCGCGCGCTGCGGACAAGCGGCTCTGCAGGCGCCAGTTCGACCGCGCGATCGAAATCGGCGGCGGCCGCGTCGAAACGGTCCAGTTGCGCCAACCGCCTGCCGCGAGCGATGTAAGCGTGCGGGTCAGCCGGTGCGTTGAGGAGGGCCAGGTCGAAGGCAGCCGTCTGGGGATCGCGGCGTTGCCACAGTTCGGCTCGCTTGGTCACGAATTCCCGCCAGCGGGCCGCTGCTTGCGTGTCGTCACCCTCAATCAGGCGCACCGCTTCGCGATAGAACGGATAGACCAACCACAAACCCTCGGCCCCGTTGCCGGAAAAATCGTCCAGGAATCTGGCGACCATCTCGTGCGTCTTGCCCAGCCACTCCTGCGCTTCCTCGGTTCGGCCCAGTTGGAAGCAAGCCATGGCCCGCGCCGGCCAGGCAAACGCCTCCTGCGGGTATTTCTCCAAGATATCGAGGACGCGCTGGTATTCGCCCAGTCGGTAGTGCGTATAGGCGGCGACCCGGTTCATCCACGGTTCCTGCGTCAGGGATCCCGCCTGGTACCAGCGATCCAGGATGCCGCGGAGCCGGACGCGATCCGCCTGGCTGACGTCCGGTCCCGCGAAAACCTCCGCGTCCAGCATCCCTTGGACGACATCCGCAATTCCGCCGTTAAGGGTCGGCAAATGCTGCGAGGACTCCTGGTACGCTTCTTGATCTTCCGCCAGCAACGCACACCAGCAGGCATAGCGGACCTGGTGCGCATCGGATGTCCTCCGGAGCACTTTCGTGTACGTTTCTAACGCCTGATGGAAATTGCCAAATTTGAATTGATCCCAGGCCGCCGCGATGGGATTGTCATCCACAAACATGGCGAAGCGGTCGGCCGGTGTCTTGACGAGAATCGTGTTGCGGCCCGCGCGCAGGACCACCGGAATGCGCTGCCAGCTCATCCAGGATACGGCGTCGGGGACGGCGGGCTCAGCCGGTTGACCGTTGATCCAGACCCGCACGGGCCAGGCGCGGTCGGTCACCAGCGTGGCGGTCCGCTCAGTTGGGGCGTAAACGTACGTCAGGGCATAGAACGCCGCGTTGGACGGGCCGCGGATCGGCGCTGGCGCGATGACGGCGCCGTTGAGCGCGCCGGGATGCGACTCGCCCGTCGCCACGGCTTGCCACAGCACGGGCCCGTCGGACCAGCCCGACTGGGGATCGATTCTGTAGACCGGCCGCGCGGGGTCGGGATCGAGTTCGGGCGGACAGAATTCGGGGAGGTTTGGCGGGTAGGGGCCCGCGACCCACCAGCCGGCCTCGAGGAATTTGTTGAGCGCGAACCCCTCACCCTGCCCTCTCCCCACAGGGGAGAGGGGACTCATGAGCGACGCGGCTTGTGCGAAATCGGCGTCGGCCTGGTCGTGCTCGCCGCGCTCGGCATGCCACCGCCCGCGATGGATCCAGGGCAACGGATCGTCACCCGCGAGGTCGACGGCTCGGTCGAGCGCGCCGCCAGCGGCCACCGCATCACCGCGCGCGGCGTGCCAGCGCGCTCGTGCCTCCCACAAGCGCGGATCGCGAATTTCACTCGCGTCCGTGGCCAGTAGTCCGTCGGCCTCCGCGCGGAGCAACGCGAGTGTGACTTCGCGATTCCAGGCCACTGCCGACCGCGTTTGAGATCCAGATTCGGCCGCCAGGCTCTCTTCCCATTGCACGGCTTTCTCGAACCAGGTGCGGGCGTCGTCTGTCTGGCCGAGCGTGTGACACGTCATGGCCAGGAAGTACCACAGGTACGCCGGCGAGCTGGATTGTTGCGAGGACGGCTCCTTCAGCAGACCGTGCGCCTGGTTCAGATGTTGCCAGGCTCTGTCCAGATTGCCGGCGCGAAAATGAGCCGCTCCAACCGATACGATTCGCTGAATGTCGAAGGGCTCACGGTCCAGGGCCCACTGCGCTCGCGCTACGACTTCATCCCATTCGTCTGCTTGGGGATCACAGAGGACGGCGGTCCAGGCCACGAAGTTCTCGATCAGCGACGCTGTCGCGCGCGGGACAGCGTGCCGCATCCGCCGACAGGTGGCCGCGGCCGCCTCGGTCCGGCCGGCGCGCCGTTGGACCAGCGCCAATTCATACCAGTACCGGAAGTTGCCGGGATCGAGTTCTGTGGCACGAGTCAAGTCGTCTGCCGCCTCGTCCCATCGGCCATCGCGCACGTGGAGATGTGCGCGCGCAACGTACGCGTCCGGGTCGTCGGGAGACTGCTCGACGCCTTGCGCAGCCAGACCGAAAGCGTAACTGCGGAGCGTCGCAGGAAGTGGGCCCAGGGAAGCGATGAGTTCGGCCAACTGGCCCAATTCCCCACCTCGAAGCCACCGCAATTGCACGAACAGCTGCGCGTCGACAGGTACCTGGTCCCAGCGGTCCAATTCGGCATTCAAGATCAGGCGGCGCCGGTACAAGTCGGCATCCGTCGCGTCAAGTTCGATAAGCTTCGACAGGTGCTCCACCGCCGACGCGAGATCGTTCCGCGATGCTGCGCGCTCCAGTTGCTCGCGGTGCCAAGCGCCTTCTTCGCCTGGCGTCGCCACCAGATCGTCGGGGGACTGCTCGAGGAGGCCCCTCCAGACCTCCCGAAAGGTGACTCCCGGCAAGGGCACGAGATTGTCCGCCGCATCAAGCGTCGCACCGGTCGTCAGTTGTACGAGGGCCTGCAGTTCTTCAAAGGACCGCGCCTCCTGCGGCAGCTTCCAGATGCGCAGGTGATAATCCCGGGACGTGCTCGCCAGACGTGTGCCATCAGGCGTGAACGTGAGGTTGAGAACGCGATTGCCATGCAGAAATGACGGGCTGATCGGCTCGCCCGTGCGCAGGTCCCAGTACCGTACTTCCTGCTCTTCCAGGCCGCGGATGTTGTTCGTGCCCGTGCCGGTCGCAAGCCAGTGTTCTTCCGGGTGGACCGCCAGCGCGGTGATCCGTCTCCCGACGCGGATCTCTGGCGCCGCCGGCTGCGCAGTCTGCGCATCCCACACGCGTACCGCGCCGTCCCAGGATGCCGTGAGGAAGTGTCGGTCGTCGTGCAGGAATTGCACACGTTCGACAACACCACGAAATCGGATCTCTGGCGTGAGCGGTTCGAGGGTCTCCAGCGACAACACCTGCGCCAGCCCGCCTTCGTTGAAGCTGCCAACCCCCACCACAATCCGCGTGCCATCCCGGCTCGTGGCGAGCGCGCGCGGTTTCTGTGGCAGAGGCAGCCGGCGTACGAGCTGGAGGTCTGGCAACGACCGGATTTCGATGCAGGTCTCGGCGTCGGGATAGTACAAGTGCGACAAACCGAGGACCCAATAGCGACCATCGGGTGTGACCGTCTCGCAGAGGATGTTCGAGGCGAGTCTGAGCGGGCCGGCGTGTGGCCGACCGGTGGTCGCATCCAACGCCACCAGCAGCGACTTCGTCGGATATCCGCTCGGATTGCTGTCCATGCAACCGAACACGTAACGCCCCGCCGCGTCGACCCAAACGCGGAGTAATTGGCCGGAATAGGGCTCGTTGCGTTGCGTGAGGTCCGCGCCCTCCCTCGGTGCAGTGGGAAGCTGTCGGCAGGCAGCATTCGCGAAGACAAGGCTACCGCTTCGGGCGTCGTGCAGAGCGATCGTGCCGTCCAGGCCCCCCGTGACCAGTCGCGTGCCGTCCGGCGTGACGCCACCAAAGAAGGTGAACGTCGTGTGTCGCAGCGGCGGCACGATGAGTTTTCGCGATGCCACATCGTGAACGAACACGGCGTCTTCGAATCCCGCCACGTACATCGTGTGTGCATCGGAGGAGAAGGTCACCGCGGGTTCGGCGTAACCGTAGTAACGCCGCGCCAGCTCGGGCGCGCCGCGCGCGGTCGCCAGGTCGTACACGCGCACGCCTCCGGCGCGACTGGCGGTGACGAGCAGCCGTCCGTCGGGAGAGAACTCCGTACACGTGATCGCATCGGGGTGTCGCAGCACCGGGAGCGCCATGGCGCCGTCGCTCAGTCGCCACACGTGCACCTCACCATCAAAGAAACCGACCGCCACCTGCGTGCCGTCCGGCGAAAAAGTCGCGATTTCGGCGGGTGCGTTCCCGGGCAAGGGCGCGCTCACTGCCGCGCCCGTGTCCGCGTCCCACAGATGCGCGTTCGTGGCCAATCCCCAGGAGACGATGCGCGTCTGATCGGGACTCAACGCCAGTCCGCGCACCTGGTCTGAGCTGCGCGGCCGTGGATACGCCAGTCGGCCGTCGGCCAGACGCACGACTTGAACAAAACAGTCCACCCGGACCGCGAACCAGTCATCCGTCACCGCCAGGGTGTCGCGCCAACTGGAATGCTGGAGGCGTTCTTCCAGCGGGACCGTGTGAAGCAGTCCGCCGGACTCGGCGTCGTACACCACCGCCAGATCCGGACCGCCTCCGCCGACGATTGCGGCGACGAGACGGTGACCAGTCGGGCTCAGACCGGCGGCCATCATCCCGGCGCCGGCGGGAGTGAGCAGCGGTGTGATCGGCTGGCCCGTTGTCGCATCCCAAACTTGAACCGAATTCGGTTCGTGGATCACGAACAACCGGCGACTGTCGCGACTGAAACCCGCCACGCGCGGCCGCTGGGAAACACGTGGCAGCTCCCGTGTCATCTGCCCGTTGCTGCTGTCACGCAGCCGCACGATCCCTGGTTCGGCCAGTTCGACGATCTGCCGGCCGTCCGGGCTGAGCTGACAGAAATACCCTTGGAGCTGCAGATCCACGGCGCTGCCCGTATGGAGATCCCACACGCTGCTCTTGCCTTCACCCCCCAACAGCACCCGCCGGCCGCCGGGCAGGAAGTGGATGGTTTCGACCCGGTGGTCGGGATCGACAAAGTGGGTGAGCTTGGGGCAGCGGTCCAAGGTGGTCGCGATGCGCAAGCGGTGAATCGCTTCGCGCTGCGGATCGGCCCGGTCGATGTCCAGGGCCTTCAGGAACCAGGGCAGCGCGGATGTGAAGTCGGACCGTTCGACCAACTCCGTGCCGCGCCGCACGTACAGGCGTGTGAGCCGCTCCTGGCTCTCGGCGTTGAACTGGCGGGCTTTCTGAAAGTTTTCTTCCGCACGTTGTCGCTCCTGTTCCGCCTGCTGCTGCGACTGCTGGGCCAGGTGCCGCTGGGCCGTCTCCTGCTCCCGCGCGAGTTCGGCCGATCTCCGCTGCTCCGCTTCCTGCCGCTGGGCTGCTTCGGCCTCTCGGTGCGCCTGCTGTTCGGACACGAGCAGTGTGCGCGCCTGCATTTCCGCCCGCGTGGCGCGGATGGCCTGCCACGTGCTGATCGCCGTGCCCACCAGCAGCATCACGGCCAGCGTGGCGGCGGTGACCAACGTCCCCTTGTGCCGCCGGGCGAACTTGCGGAACCGGTACGCGGCCGAGGGAGGGCAGGCCACCACCGGCTCGTCCTGCAGGTACCGCTGGATGTCCATGGCCAGCCCGTTGGCCGTCTCGTAGCGCC
>JALOQX010000067.1 GCA_025459265.1 Pirellulaceae bacterium
TCTTCGGCCACGGCCACGATCGCTTCCCCGATGACCGACACGGAGCAATTGGGGACCAACGCGTCGATGGCGGCGTACAGGCAGTCCAGGGCACACTGGGTCACGGCCCGCGCGGTGTCGCTCACTTCGCCAATCAGGAACGTCTCGGACTGATCGCCGTGCCAGCCGTCGACGATGGTGGTCACGTCGACGTTGATGATGTCGCCGGGCTGCAGGACATACTTGTCGGGAATGCCGTGACAGATCACATCGTTGACGCTCGTGCAGCAGCTCCTGGGGAACCCCTGATAACCCAAGGGCGCCGGGATATGACCGTGTTGCAACGTGTAGTCGTGGACGAGCTGGTCGATTTCCTCGGTTCGCACGCCTTCTTTGATATGCGGGCGGATGAAATCCATGAGCTGCGCGTTGAACGCGCACGCGGCGCGCATAGCCTGACGCTGCGCCGGGGGCAGACGCAGGGACGTTCTTCCGTGTAGCATGGACGAGACTCCCGCGACACCAGCCGCGAACGGGCTGAGATATGCCGAGTTTAGCACGAGAACGCTCGGTTTGACATGGGAAAAGCGCGTGGCCGGAAGCCCGCAGCGCAGGCGCCGGGAGGTGAGGTTGTATCTCAAGAGTCCGCTCACGCGAACTCTCTCCCCCGCAAAGCCGGGAGAGACGATTCGACGAAGTGGCGGTCTCCAGCTAGGCAGGGCGGCCGGCAAGCCGTACAATCCGGGTTCGAGCTGTCCTGCGCTGTTCCAAGTAGTTGTGTGGGAACGTGTTAGCGAAATCGCCGCACTCGGTTCGGCCGCGGGATCATCCCCGAGAACATCAGGTCTTCCATGCCACGTTACAATCCCGCGCAGATCGAGCCAAAATGGCAACGTTACTGGGAGGAGCACAAGACGTTTCGGACGCCGGAGCTGCCGGCCGCACAGAAGCTGTATGTGCTCGACATGTTTCCCTATCCCAGCGGCGACGGCCTTCATGTGGGGCACCCCGAAGGCTACACGGCGACGGACATTGTCGCCCGCTACTACCGCATGCGCGGCACCACGGTGCTGCACCCAATCGGGTTTGATGCCTTTGGCTTGCCGGCCGAAGAGCATGCCATTCGCACGAACACGCCGCCGCGCGAGTCGACCGAGCGGAACATCGCCACGTTTCGCCGCCAGCTCAAGATGCTCGGCTTCAGCTACGACTGGGACCG
The DNA here is from genome assembly GCA_025459265.1 of Pirellulaceae bacterium. Taxonomy (GTDB): domain Bacteria; phylum Planctomycetota; class Planctomycetia; order Pirellulales; family Pirellulaceae; genus JAAYDI01. Next base: position 1,199 of record JALOQX010000067.1, read on the forward strand.
GGAACTGGCGACGACGGACGTAGGTTACTTTCGTTGGACGCAGTGGATCTTCCTGGTGCTGTTCGACACGTGGTTCGACCCGATCGAGCAGCGGGGGCGCCCGATTGCGGAGCTGCCGGTTCCGTCCGACGTCGTGGCGGCCGGCGAGTCGGCCGTGCGGCAGTACCGCGACGAACATCGCCTGGCCTACCAGGCCGAGGCGCTGGTGAACTGGTGCCCGGCGCTGGGCACCGTGCTGGCCAACGAGGAGGTGGTGGACGGCAAGAGCGAGCGCGGAGGCCACGACGTGCAGCGGCGGCCGCTGCGGCAGTGGATGCTGCGCATTACCGCCTATGCCGATCGGTTGGCCAACGACCTGGAATCGCTGGCGTGGCCCGACAGCATCAAGAAGCTCCAACGCGACTGGATCGGACGCAGCACGGGCGCGGAGGTGGATTTCTACATCGGTGCGCCGGCCGAGTACGCAGCCTGGCGATCCGACCGGCAGGCCACCGGTTACCCGCGCCACGCCGGCGACGACGTGCTGCGGATCTTCACCACGCGTCCCGACACGTTGTTCGGGGCGACCTACATGGTCCTTGCTCCCGAGCATCCGTTTGTGGCGCGACTCACGACGCCGGCACAGCGCACGGCGGTGGCGGAGTACTGTGCGCGGGCCGCGGCCAAAAGCGACCTGGAGCGAACCGAGCTGGTGAAGCAGAAGTCGGGAGTCTTCACCGGCGCGTATGCCATCAACCCGGTGAATCACCAGCCCGTGCCGATCTGGATCGCCGACTATGTGCTGATCAGTTACGGCACCGGGGCGATCATGGCGGTGCCCGCACACGACACGCGCGACTTCGAGTTTGCGGTGCAGTATGCGCTGGGGGTGATCGCGGTCGTGGATCCGGGGCCGACCGCGGACGTGGATCGGGACGGGGTGCTGGCGGGGCGGGTCTGTTTCACGGAGTTGGGCACGGCCGTGCATTCGGGGCCTTACGACGGGCTGCCCACGTCGACGTTCAAGACGCGGATCACGGCCGATCTGGCGGGGGCGGGGCTGGGTCGCGAGGCGGTGAACTACAAGCTCCGCGACTGGCTCTTCAGCCGCCAGCGGTTCTGGGGCGAGCCGTTTCCGATTCTGCACGAGTTGGACCAACAGGGGCAGCCGACCGGCGGGCTGCGCGCCGTGGACGCTGCCAGCCTGCCCGTCGACCTGCCGCCGCTGGACGACTACCGGCCGCACGGCCGCCCGGAACCGCCGTTGACCAAAGCGCCCGCGACGTGGCTTTATCCGGTTGTGGATGGCCGCCGTTACCAGCGCGAGACGAACACCATGCCGCAATGGGCGGGTTCCTGCTGGTACTATCTCCGGTTCATCGATCCCACCAACGCGACGTGCCTGGTCGATCCGGCCAAGGAGCGCGCGTGGATGCCGGTGGATCTGTACGTCGGCGGCGCCGAGCACGCGGTGCTGCACCTGCTGTATGCGCGATTCTGGCACAAAGTGCTCTTTGATCGCGGACACGTGAGCACGCCCGAACCGTTCCAGCAGCTGGTCAATCAAGGCATGATTCTCGGGGAAATGGAATTCACGGGCTACCGCCGGGACGACGGCCGGTGGGTCAGCGCGGCGCAGGTCGTGCGCTCGGCCGAGGGGCGCTGGCAGGACCGCGCCAGCGGCGCGGCCGTGGTGGAAGTGACCATCTCGGCTGAGGAGGTGATGAAGCAGGAAGACGGGTTCGTGCTCCAGGCCGATCCGGCGGTGCGGGTCGACAGCCGGGCGTACAAGATGTCGAAGAGCCGCGGCAACGTGGTGAACCCGGACGAAATCGTGCGCGACTACGGGGCCGATGCGCTGCGGCTCTATGAGATGTTCATGGGCCCGCTGGAAGCCACCAAGCCGTGGAGCATGCAGGGCGTGCGTGGGGTCCGCGGGTTCCTGGATCGCGCCTGGCGCATGATCGTCGACGAGCGGGCCGAGACGCTCCAGGTACTGCCGGCCGTGCACGACGTCGCGCCGTCGGAGGACGACAATCGCGTGCTGCACCGCACGATCCTGGCCGTGACGCGGGACATCGAACAGCTGCAGTTCAACACGGCGATCGCGCGGTTGATGGAGTTTGTCAATTATTTCACCAAGCAGGCGGTGCGGCCGCGGCAGGCGATGGAGTCCTTCGTCCTGCTCGTCTCCCCCTTTGCGCCGCACCTGGCCGAGGAGCTCTGGTCGGCACTCGGCCATGCGACGACGCTGGCCTACGAGCCGTGGCCGGTGTATGACGAGCAGCTCACCCGGGAGACCACGGTGGAAGTGCCGGTCCAAATCGGCAAGAAGGTACGGGCCAAGGTGGCGGTGGCGGCGGACGCGACCGCCGCCGAGCTGGAGGCGGCCGCCCGCGCCCATGACCGAATAGCGGAATTGCTGGCGGGCAAGACGGTGGTCAAGGTCACCGTCGTGCCCGGTCGCCTGGTCAACTTTGTCGTCCAGTAACACCTCGATGCCGCGGCCGAAGCACGCGGGAAAGGCGGTCAACAGGCTATGAAGAACGTGACGACGCTGGTGCTGGGAGGGGGCCGCGGTTCACGGCTGTACCCGCTGACCAAGGTGCGAGCCAAACCGGCCGTGCCGCTGGCCGCCAAGTACCGCCTGATCGACATTCCCCTCTCCAACTGCATCAACAGCGGTCTGAATCACGTGTACGTGCTGACGCAGTTCATGTCGGTGAGCCTGCATCGCCACATCCGCCAGACCTACCGCTTCGACGCCTTCTCCGGCGGGTTTGTGGAACTGTTGGCCGCCCAACAGACCTCGGACGCCGGCACGGACTGGTACCAGGGCACCGCCGATGCGGTCCGCAAGAACATCCGCTATGTCGAGCAGCCGGGGGTGGAGTATGTGCTGATCCTCTCGGGCGACCAGCTCTACCGCATGGACTACCGCGACATGCTGGCCACGCACCAGCAATCCGGTGCGGCGGTGACCATTGCGGCCATTCCCGTGACGCGCGAGGCGGCGCGGGCGTTCGGTATCATGCGCGTGGATGAGACGGGTCGCGTCGTCGGGTTTCTGGAGAAACCACAGACCGACGACGACCTGAACCTGGTCCGACTGGATCCCGCCTGGATCGACAAGCACGGCATCGCCAGCGGCGGGCGGGACTGTCTGGCGAGCATGGGGATCTACATTTTCGAGCGGGATTTCCTGCTGGAAGTGCTCCGCAAGACGGCCTATCAGGATTTTGGCAAAGAGGTGTTTCCCGCGGCCTTCCGCAGCCGTCATGTGCAGGTGCACCTGTTTGACGGATACTGGGAGGACATCGGCACGATTGGCGCGTTTTACGAGGCGAACCTGGCGCTGGCCCAGCCCGATCCGCCGTTCCAGCTGGTGTCCCCGACCGCTCCAGTCTACTCGCGGCCCCGCTACCTGCCGCCGTCGATGTTCGACGGCGCGCAGATCAAGCAAAGCCTGATCGCGGATGGGTGCCGCGTGGGGCAGGGGGCCGTGATTGAGAACAGCATCGTCGGCCTGCGGTGCATCATCGGTCAGCACGTGACGATCCGCAACTCGATCATCATGGGGGCGGACTACTACGAGCAGCCGGACGCGGCGCACCCGTGCGGCCCACAGCATCCGTGTGTGGGGATTGGCACGGGAAGCGTGATCGAGGGGGCCATCGTCGACAAGAACTGCCGCATTGGCAACCACGTGCGCGTCGTGAATGAACAGGGTATCGTCGACGGGGCTGACGCGGCCGACTGCGTCATCCGCGACGGCATTCCGGTGGTCGTTAAGGACGCCGAACTGTATGACGGGTGGAGGCTGCCGCGCATTTAGCGCGACAGGAACTCGACCACCATATTGGCATCGACGGGCAGGCTGATGTCTTCCTTGGCGGGGAGCCCCTGCACCGTGGCGCGGAGCGTATCCGCGTCGAAATTCACCCAATCCATCCTCTGCGTGCTGCTGCCGTCGGCCAGGCCGCGATAGAGATTCAGCAGATTCTCGCGGCGGCGGACGGTGACGACGTCTCCCGGCCGCAGGATGTACGAGGGTTTGGTCACCTTGATGCCGTTGACCTGGAAATGACCGTGCACGACCCCCTGCCGCGCCTGGGGACGCGTTCGGGTAAAGCCGGCCCGCCGGATGACATTATCCAGCCGGCGCTCGCACAGCTGCAGCAACATCACGCCGGTGTCCCCCGTCTTGCGGCTGGTCAGGTCGAAGTATCGCCGCAACTGCTGCTCGCCCAGTCCGTAGTAATGCTTGATCTTCTGTTTCTCGCGCAGGGCCATGCCGTAGTTCGAAGGTCGCCGCGGACGCGTGTGCATGCCCGGAGGATTGTCGCGACGCTCCATCGCGCGTGCGGCACCCCCACTCTCGTAAATCAAAGCACCCAGACGCCGGTTGACACGCGCCTTGGGACCGGTGTAACGAGCCATGCAGCTGCTTCTCCTGTGGCTATGCCGAATTCATGCGTGCGGCGCTGATCGAGCGCCGGGATCACCTGGCGCCACACCGGGGCAGGGCGCGGCACAGGCGGGGGATCACCCCCGGGGCAAACCACAGATCATCGCGAAAAGCGTCCGGGGATTCAAGAGGGCCGAAACCGAAACTCCCTCGCAAAACCCCGTTTAGCCTGCTCCGCGCGGCAACAGCGCCGCGAGAATCTCGAGGCGTTCCTCCTCGGAGCCCTTGGCGAGCTTCAAACCGTCCTCGTCCCCCAGGAGCTGCTGATAGCTCTTGGCCAGCAGGCCGTCGCTGATCAGGCCGCGATGGCTGAAATACTTGATTTCCGCCAGCACCGCCAGCTTGTCCGTGGGGCTGCTGGCCAACAGCGCCGCGATGCGCCCCTCCACATGCTCGCGCTTCAGTTCCGCCGGGACATCTCGTACCTTGATCGCCTTCGCCGGGTCCGAATCGAGTACCGCAAACAACTTGTCGAACCCCGTCGTGACCGGATCCTCGTCTTCCTGCTCTTCGGCCCGGAACTTCTGAATCTGGATGTTCTGGAACGTCGAAGACTTGACCAGCTCTTCGCCTTTCGCCACGTCCCACACAACCAACCTTGTCTTGTTGGTGACAAACTTGGTCTTGATATTCTCCTCGACGTCTACTTCAAACACAGCCAAAACATCGATCCCCTGCTCAGCCGCCTTTTCAAGCAAGTCCTTCGTATCACCCTTGCCCAGCATCGTGACGCCGTTCATCAGGCTGTCCGGGTTGACCGGCCCCGCCACCGTTGCGCCACCGCCCATGCCCGTTTGACCACGTCCGGACATCATCATGCCGGACGGCCCCATCGTGCCCGGCGGTCCGACCATGCTCGGCGGCCCGACCATGCTCGGCGGCCCCACCGTGCCCGGCGGCCCGACCATGCCTGGTGCGCCCACCGTGCCTGGTGCGCCCACCGTGCCTGGCGGCCCGACCATGCCCGGCGCGCCCACCATGCCTGGCGGCCCGACCATGCCTGGCGGCCCAACCATGCCCGGCGCGCCCACCATGCCTGGCGGCCCGACCATGCCCGGCGGCCCGGTCATGCCCGGCGGCCCGACCATGCCCGGCGGCCCGACCATGCCCGGCGGCCCGGTCATGCCCGGAGCCATCGCAGTGCCTGCGGCCATGCCGGCGGCGCCCGGCATGCCAGCCATTCCCGGCATCATGCTTGACATCATTCCGGATGACATACCGCCGGCCATTCCGGCGGGACCAGAACGCGGTGTGGGGGGAGGTGGTGGTGGGATGGAGAGGTCAACCAGCAGTGGCCCGTACTCACCGCCCTCGATCTTGTCGCGGAGTCGTTTGATCAGTTCGTCACCCAATTCGCCGACCGTTCGCGTGAGCAATTCCGACGTGCCAGTACGGGCGGCAACGCCGCCGGACATGCCTCCCATGCCCGGAAAGCCTGATATTGTGCCACCGGGCATCATACCGGGTGGCCCACCCACGCCGCCTGCCATCAGGCCGGGCGGTCCGGCACTGCCGGACATTGCGGGTCCGCCGCCAACGCCTCGCGGCTGATTCTGACCACCGCCGCGGCGACTGCGAGCCGGTCGATCGGGAATATTCTGGGTGCTTCCGACGGGATAGTAGCTCCCTGTATAGTTCTTTGGTGTCACGGTCAACTGAACACCGATTCCCCAGCGCACGGTGAGAGCGGGACGTTTGAAAGCTTCCACCCAGCGGTACTTGTCGAGTACTTCCGTGGCATCTTCCGCGATGGCAGATCCATAGGCGTAGGCCAAAGCTTCCTTTTCCTGACCGAGCTGCATGACGCGCTGACCCTGAGTCAGGAGTGGCTCGCGCACCTCTTCCGCCGGCGCAGTCGCGGCGACTCCAGGACCAGCCGCATTCACCCCTGGAACGCCTTGCATAGCGCCCCCAGGATACATCGTCGCGGGATAACCTGAATAAGGACTACCTGCGAGGCCAGGCGGTCCGGCCGTCGTCCCGGGTCCTCCCAGGGGACCTCCGAGGGTCATGCCCGGGGGCGGGCCCATGCCCATGCTCCCCATGCCAGGCGGGCCGGGTGATCCCGCCGGTGCTCCCGGGCCGCCGCCGAGCGGTCCTCCGAGCATCATCCCCGGGGGCGGGCCGCCCATGCCCATGCTGCCCATGCCGGGCGGGCCAGGTGATCCGGTCGGCGCTCCCGGGCCGCCGCCGAGCGGTCCTCCGAGCATCATCCCCGGGGGCGGGCCGCCCATGCCCATGCTGCCCATGCCAGGCGCGCCGGGTGATCCGGTCGGCGCTCCCGGGCCGCCGCCGAGCGGTCCTCCGAGGGTCATCCCGGGCGGCGGCCCAGATCCCATCATGCCGGGTCCACCGGTGTTTGCGGCGGCCTGCGGCGCGCTGGCATCCGCCTCAGGTGTGGTGGCTTCTTCCGCAGCGGGCGGTGCGGGTGCGGGCGGCGGAGGCGGTGGCGCGGCAGCCGATGGACGACTGGATGCCACGGAGCCGGACGACGAATCGCCCGAGCAGCCGGCAAACAGGATAGCGCAACAGACGACGAGCGGGAGCAGACGTGCCCGAAACATCGTTCACCTCACGACATGAGTCCCGTGGCGGCGGGGCGGAAAGCCTGCGCCATTATGACAAGTCCGACGCGGGCTGTCGAGCAACGCAGCGGACAAAGTCCGGGGGTAAGAGGGCATACGGCCCGTGGAAGAACAGCGCGTCGCAGCGGGATTTGCACACGACTGCCGGCGCCCGCGCTCCCTCGCTGGAGCGGCGCGTTTCTCGTCAGCTTCCGCCCTCCACGCTGCCCATGGCGAACGCCGCGTTCTCGAAAAACTTGGCGTTGCCGCCGGAGGCCGCCGGCGCACGCCAGCCGACCAGGACGTGATGCGTCGCGGAACTGACCAGATACAGGTCGAACCGGCCGTCCTCGGTGCGCGTGCCGAACTTCTGCGGACCGATCAGGCTGAGCAGTTTGAGCTGAACCGTGCCGCCGGTGGGTGTCTGGACCGGCACCTCGCGCCACGCGGCAGCGGAGAAGGTTCTGCCGACCCGCCCTTGGATTTCTTCGGCCAGCGCTGCGGCGTCCTTCTCGCCGGCCGGCACCGCCGCGAAATACGCGTATGCCGGCTGGTCGCCGACCTGCAGCTCGTACGCGTACGCCAGACCCGGGAGCTCGAGAAACGGTGGTTGGGCCTCGGCATCCGTCGCGGCCAGCGCCTTGGCCTTGCCATCGATCACCAGGGGCAGCCGCATGCTGATCCCCGTATTGGCGCGCGCGGCATCCTGCACCGGAGACGACTGGCCGTAAATCACCGACGCGATGCTGCCCAGCTGGTTCAGCCGGTCCATCGTGGCCCGCATCCGGCGATTGTATTCCCCCGAGAAACAACCGCTGCCCGTGGCACAGATCAAGGCGGCGAGCCCCAGCGCTGACCAGGCGGCCGGCCGACGCGCTGGCCTGCGTGGCTGAGTGTTCCGATATCGGGGATTCCCCCGGTTGGCTGCAGAACGCGGTTTCATAATCGCACATCCCGACTGGGGGGCAGACCGACTTCGCACGTCAAGAAACAAATTGTGTGCTGCGATGTGTGTGGCTGTCAAGAAACCGGCGACCGCCGACGATTCGGACGGGTCCCTGATTTACAGCGGCTGCGGCGCGCTTTAAGCTCGGTTGGCCCGGTCTGTGTTGTTGTTGCCCTTCCTACGTGTCTTGCGATGGTGACCTATGTCCACGTACAAAACTCCCGCCCCGACTCGAGTGGTCAAAGCGCGTCCCCAGGAAGTGTACTTGATGGCCAGCGGCGATCTGCGTCTGTCGGCCAATCAGAAATGCTGGCCGGCTCAATCCGCGATGGAGCAGGCGCTGGGCGAGGCCGTGGCGGCCGCCGGCTACTCGCTGGTGCGCGCCCATCCATACAAGCCGCGGGAAAAACACGGCTTCATCGGTTCGCAGCGGGAAGGGATGGAGGTATTCGCCGGGCTCGACCCGGCGGCGCCGCTGATCGTGGCCGAGGCCGTCTGGCAGTATTCGCATCACGTCCTGCACGGACTGATCTCCCATGCCGGGCCGCTGCTGACCGTGGCCAACTGGTCGGGAACGTGGCCCGGCCTGGTGGGAATGCTCAACCTCAATGGCTCGCTCACCAAGGCCGGCGTGCGCTATTCCACGTTGTGGAGCGAGGATTTCGCCGACCCGGACTTCCGCCGCCAGCTCAAACAGTGGCTCCAGCGCGGCCGGATCCGCCATCGGACCGATCACGTGACGCCGCTGAGCCAGGTCCGCGTCGGCGGGGCGGAGCAGAAACTGGGCGAGTCGCTGGCGGCACAATTGCAGCGTGACAAGGCCATCATGGGCGTGTTCGACGAAGGCTGCATGGGGATGTACAACGCCATTATCCCCGACGAACTCCTGCATCCCACCGGCGTGTTCAAGGAACGGCTCAGTCAGTCGGCACTCTACTATGAGACGATGCAGGTGGCCGACGAGGAAGCGCGGGCGGTCCGCCAGTGGATGGAAGATCGGGGCATGACGTTTCATACCGGGCCCCAGCATGCAACGGACCTGACCGATGCCCAGATACTCGTGCAGTGCAAGATGTACATCGCCGCCATGCGCATCGCGGACGACTTCGGCTGCGACCTGATCGGGATCCAGTACCAGCAAGGACTCAAGGATCTCATGCCGGCCAGCGACCTGGTGGAAGGCACGCTCAACAACGCCCAGCGCCCACCGGTGCGCAGCCGCGACGGCAAGCGGGTGTTGTATCGCGGCGAGCCGCTCCCGCATTTCAACGAGGTGGACGAATGTGCGGGGCTGGATGCCTTGATGACCTACCGGATCCACAAGGCCATGGGGCAGCCGGTGGAGACCACGCTGCACGATCTGCGGTGGGGTGACTGGGACGCCTCGGGCACCACGGACCAGTACGTCTGGGTGTTCCTGATCAGCGGGTCGGCGCCGCCGGCCCATTTCATCGGTGGTTGGAAGGGTGCCTCGAGCCAGCGGCAGCCCGCCATGTACTTTCCCAACGGCGGCGGGACGCTCAAGGGGATCTCCAAGCCGGGTGAGATCGTCTGGTCGCGGATCTATATCGAAAACCACCGGCTGCACATGGATCTTGGCCGGGCCGGCGTGATTCGCCTCCCGGAGGCAGAGACCCGGCGGCGGTGGGAGGCCACGACGCCCCCGTGGCCGATTATGCACGCCGTCACCTACGGGGTCTCCCGCGACCAGATGATGGCCCGGCACAAGTCGAACCATATCCAGGTGGCGTACGCCAAGTCGGCGGAGGACGCGGATCGAGCGGTGCTGGCCAAGGCGGCCATGGCCCGCGGCCTGGGGATGGAAGTCGCCTTGTGCGGCACGAAGAAAGACGGCGAGACATGGGCCTGACCACTCGATTGTCCGGGCGAGCCGCAGGGCCGGGAGCATAAGGATCGAACCATGCGCGTGTGTCGCTTCCTGCAGCACGGCCAGGTGCAGGCCGGCTTCTACGCCGATCGCTATGTGGTGCCGCTCGCGCTGGCTGCGCGGCAGTACGCGGAATCCACTCACCAACAGGTCCCGCTCCCTGCTGATGACAACCTCTTGGCACTCCTGCCGCACGGGGCCGCCCACGCGGCCGCGTGCGAGCTGTGGGGCTGGGTGCAGCGGCAGGGCAACGGGCTGGACCACCAGGCCCGCATCGACCTGGCCGACGTGCGGTTGCTCGTACCCGTCCCGCGACCCAACAAGCTGTTCCTGCTGGCCGGCAATTACGCGGACCATATCCAGGAAGGGGGAGGTGTGGCCGTGGAACGAGCCAAGACGTTTCCCTACGTGTTCATGAAGCCGCCCACCACCACGCTCACCAACCCCGGCGACCCGGTCGTCCTTCCGGCGGTGTCGCCGGCCGCCATCGACTGGGAAGTGGAACTGGCCGTCATCATCGGACAGCGCGTCAAGGGCGTCCGCGAGGCCGAAGCGCTGCAGTGCGTCGCCGGCTACACCGTGGTCAACGATATTTCCGATCGCCAGTTCCGACCCAACCCGGGCCGGCGCGAGCGCGACAACGACGCCTTCTTCGACTGGCTGCACGGCAAATGGCACGATGGCTTCTGCCCGTGCGGGCCCTGCGTCACGTCGGCCGGAACGATCACCGATCCGCAGACGCTGCCGCTGCAACTGCGGCTCAACGGACAGCTGCGGCAGGATTCGTCGACCGCCCACCAGATCTTCCCCGTCGCGGCCGTCATCGCATTCCTCGCCCAGTTCGTCACCCTCGAACCAGGAGACATCATCTCGACCGGGACACCGTCCGGCGTCGGGGATGCCTCCGGCACGTACCTGCAGCCGGGTGACCGCCTGGAAGCAACCATCGATCAGATCGGCACGCTGGTCTCCCCGGTGACCGCCGCACAGTAGCTCTCCGAGCCGGTGCGATGTCAGGCGTCCAGCTCGAGCTTGGCCGAACGTGCCATCATCCGCAACTTTTCGATGGCACGGATCTCGAGCTGGCGGATCCGCTCGCGCGACAGCCCGAGCTGGTCAGCCAGCGATTGCAGCGTCATCCGCTCCGGATCGTCCGCCAATCCGTACCGCGACCTCAGAATGGTCTGCTCGCGCGGGTCGAGCTGGCGGAGCCACTTGGCCACACCCGACATGCGCGCTGAGTACTCGCGCTCGTGGCCGCCCGGATTGGGAACCGAGTCCCGCATCAGTCCATCCGCCGCCACATACTCACGCGTCACCTGCCGCAGCCGGTGCTGGCGAGACACGTAACGGTTCAGGTTGTGCCGAATCGCGTTGGTCGCATAGGTGCTGAAGCGGTAGCCGCGGTCGGCATCGAAGATTTCCACGCACCGCAACAGCGTCACGTGCGCCTCGGACAGCAGTTCGTCGAGGCGGAACTCGGCGCTGACGTACTGCCGCGCAATGGACGCCGCCAGTTTGGAAAACACCTGCACCAGGTAATTCCGCCAGCGCGTGGACTCGGCCAGCAGTCCCTCGACACCCGCAGCCGCCCGCGCGGCATTGGGCAAGCCCGGTGCCCGCTGCCGCAAGCGCTCGGCACGATGCTTCAAGTAGTTCATCCGTCGAAACAGCTGGGCCTCTTCCTCGGCCGACAACCGATGCGAGTTCGCGTCCGGCATGCTCGGTCGCTCCGCCCGCGCGACAAGCGACCAATCGGTTGGAATGTACTCGATCCGCTCAGGCAATGCGGCGATCGGCCGTGCTGGAGTTGTCTCGCGGCGACCGCGCCGCAGGTGCACGGCACGCCTGGTATGACGCGCGCCCGACCGACACCGGCCGTTCGTGCGAGGCTCGACTAGGATCACTGTCGCCATGGCCGATTCGTCTCACGTCAACGACATCGCGGCGTTCCCTCAGCGGTCACTGGCCCAGGAAGGCCTTCCGGCACATCCCGTGTGACTGCGGAATCCGCCAGCGCTTGCGTATTTGAAACAACTTTCCATGTTGAAACATATTAAATTGTATCAAATGGTGTAAAGCAAGAGGGAGATCGAGAAAAATCGCTCGACTCGTGGTTCGCTAGGGGGGGAAGACTAGCTCGGCGGGACTGTGCCGCTCAGGTCTGACAGAGCCTGGCGGAACGTCTCGAGTGCCGCGTCATCACGCAGCACGAGGCGTACGGTGTGGGGCAGCGGGTGGTCGGCCAGGAAATCGGCCAGCGTCGCGATCGTGACCCGGGCTGCCGCGGTGAGCGGATAGCCGTACGCGCCGGTGCTGAGTGCCGGCACGGCCAGGCTGTAACAGTCGTGCTCAGCCGCCAGTTCGAGCGCGCGCCGGTAGGCGTTGGCTAGCAGCGCCGGCTCGCCCTGATCGCCGCCGGACCAGACCGGGCCGACGGCGTGAATGACGTATTTGGCCGGGAGTTGGCCGCCCCCGGTGAGGACAGCGGACCCCGTCGGGCAGCCGTCGGGGAATCGCCTGCGGGTTTCCTGCATGATGGTCGGACCGCCGCGGCGGTGAATCGCGCCGTCGACACCCCCGCCGCCGGCGAGCCGGCTATTCGCGGCATTGACGATCGCATCGACGTGCTGCTCGGTAATATCCCCGCGAACCAGCAGCAGACGCGGCTCGTCAGGATTGACGTTCATCGCACGGCTCCTCCCCGGGGTGGACCTGGTGCAAAAAGTTACGCGAAATGCCGCCGGGCGGCAATTACAATAGCCAGTATTCCGCCAGCAGATGAAATTCGCTGTTTTGCCTGTTTTTGTTTTTTTATCACAGACTTCTGCTTGACGGGCCCCGCGGGTTTGGGCACAATCCCCGCCGGCGCCATTGTATTTTCGCGGGGCAAGGCGGTCCCCACCCGACCAAGAGCTTTCCAGGAAGGACTGCGTGCAACCGGTCCTTCCCGGGAGAACGTGTCTGATGTGGTCCCGGATTAATTGTATTGCCTGCATTGCCTGCTTTGCCGTCTGCGTGTCACCGGCCGTCGCCCGGGACATCTACGTGAACAACCTGACGGGTGACGACCGCAATGACGGTGGGGCACCAGTCATGGTGGGAGTGTATGGAGGGCCGCATCGTACGTTGACGCGGGCGTTACGGGCGGCGCGCAAGGGAGACCGCATCATTGTGGCGAACACCGGGCAGGCTTACAGCGAGAGCATCACGTTGCAGGGAGGGCGGCACAGTGGCTACCCGGATGCTCCGTTTGAAGTGATCGGTAACGGCGCGGTGCTGGACGGCACCGAGCCGTTGCTGCCCGACGCGTGGACGTACGTCGATGGCGGCGTATTTCGTTATCGCGTGCCACGTTCAACGGGGCACCTGCTCTATCTCGACGGCAAGCCGGCGCGGCAGCGGGCGGTCCACTCGGTCGATGAACTCGGGACTCTCCAGCCGCTGGAGTGGTGCCGGCTCGAGCAGTTCGTCTATTTCTGTGTGGAACCGGGTCGGTTGCCGCAGACGTATGCAGCGCGGTTCACGGCGCTGCCGGTCGGCATCACGCTTTATGAGGTCCAGCACGTGGTGGTGCGTGACTTGGTCGTGCAAGGGTATCAGCTGGACGGGATCAACGCGCACGACGGCGTACGCGGGGCACGGTTGGTGGGGCTGAATTGTCGCGGTAACGGACGGAGCGGCATTTCCGTGGGAGGGGCGTCGCGCGTGCAGATCGATGCCTGTCTGGTGGGCAACAATGGCGCAGCGCAGGTCCGAACCGAAGGCTACTGCCACGCGGAGCTGATCAGCTGCGATCTGTTGGACAACACCGCGCCGCGGATCGTGCAGGACGGGGGTCGCGTGGACGAAGTGCAATGAGCGACCGTCCGCAGGGCGTTCGTTGTGATGGGTTGCGGTGTGCCGATCCGGTTGGTCCCGGGTGCCAGGGGTGGAGCACGGGATCGCGCTCCCGGCGGCTTCACGCGGGCTGTTCCGCATCGGCCATGACCGCCTGCATTTCCCGGCGGCTGGTCCAATACACGATGACGCCGATCATGGCCACAGCGATCGTGAGGAGTCGATAGACGAGTGCGACGAGGACACCGGCCACGTCCAGGTCGGGGTCGGCCGGAATGATGCGGTACAGCTCGCCAATCGCAAACTCAAAGGCCCCGAACCCGGCCGGTGCCAGCGGCAGGCCGCCGGCGACCATGCCCAACGGGACGAGAATCATGTGTTCCACGAACGTGGGGACGTGGACGAACAACGCGTGTGCGATGAGGTAGAGCGACAGGGTGAACAGCATGTGGCTGCCCAGGCTCATGACCAGCGCGACCGCCACCATGCCCCAGCGGGCGCGATAGACGCGCAGGGACGCGATCAACTGGCCGAAGACTGGTCCGATCCGGGGAAGGCCCGTGAGCAGTTCGGCCAGCGGGCCGCTGGCGAAGCCGGGCAGCAGCATCAGCAGCAGACTGGCCGTGGCCACGGCCGTGACGATCAGCGTCAGCCGGCAGATCATGGCCACCTCCGCCACGGTCCGCGGGATGCCGCCCCACAGGATGACCAGGCTGGTCAGCAGCAACAGCGCGTAGAAGCCCACCAGGCGATCAACCACCACGGTGGCGACGGCCTCGGCGCGGCGGCCGGGCTGCTCGCGCGCGATGAACACGGCCTTGAACAGATCGCCGCCGACGGAACCGACCACCACGAAGTTCAGCAGGTAGCCGAGGAACCCCAGGCGGAACGCATCGGCCAGCCGGAACCGCAGTCCCAGCGTCCGCACCAACAGGTACCAGCGGACAAACGTGAGCACGACGGCCGCGAGCACGACCCCCAGGGCCGCCACCAGCAGCAGCCAGTTCTTCGGCAGTTCGAGGCACTGGCGGTATTGCTCAGGCGGGACGCGCGCCAGCAGCCAGAGTATGATGGCCACTGGCAGGACGAATTTCAGCGCCGGCACCAGATAGCGTTTCAAAGCCGCAGTACTCCCCCCCGCGCACCGCCCGCGGCCACGCACTCGGTTGTCGGCCCTCGCGGTTCTTGACAGTCGTCGGCGACCCGGCTATTGTTCGAAGTTCGTGGCGGCGCATGCGGTTGCGACCACCATATTCGCGCGGCGTGCCGCCGGGAAGGTGGGGTCAACGCAGCCGGTGCCCCGAGGCGGGGGATTAGCTCAGCTGGGAGAGCGCTTGAATGGCATTCAAGAGGTCAGGGGTTCGAGCCCCCTATCCTCCATTTGGAGAGATTAGAGACGAGAGAGGCGAGAGGAGAGGCGGATTGCGCGCATGAACGTCGCTCCGCTCGACGTCCTGATCTTCTGCGGTTTCTTCGCCTGCGTGGTGGGGCTGAGCGCCTGGAAGAGCCGTCGGGTCCGGGACCATGCCGAGACCAGCGCGGACTATTTTCTGGCCGGACGCGGCCTGACCTGGCCGCTGATCGGCATCTCGATTGTGGCGGCGAACATCTCCACGGAGCAGATGGTCGGCATGGCCGGCCAGGCGGCGGGCGCGACGGGGCTGGCGGTCAGTTGCTGGCAGTTGTCCGGCTCGGTGGCGATTGTCATTCTGGCGATGACGTTGCTGCCGCGCTTTCTGCGGGCGGGCATCTACACGATGCCCGAGTTTCTGGCCTACCGCTATAACGCCGCGGCGCGGGCCATCATGGCGGTGATCACGGTGATCATCTATGCGGTGGTGATGTTGCCCGCGGTGTTGTATTCGGGCGGCGTGACGTTGCGCGCGATTGCCGGTGCGCAGCTGGTTCCGGCGGTGTGGACGATTGGGGCGATTGCCACGGTGTATTGTGCCTTCGGGGGTCTGAAGGCGATTGCCTGGGCTGATCTGCTGCAGGGGCTGGCCCTCCTGGCCGGTGGGCTGTTGGTCTTCTTCCTGGGGCTGCAGGCCGTGGGGGGCTGGGAGAACTTCGCCACGGCCAACGCGCACAAGCTGCACATGGTGCTACCGGCCAGCAATCCCGACCTGCCCTGGACGGGCGTGCTGGGGGGCATGTGGATCGTGCTCATCTACTATTGCGGGTTGAACCAGTTCATCGTGCAGCGCAATCTCGCCGCCAGGTCGCTGCGGCATGGGCAGCTGGGGATGGTGTTTGCCGGTGCCTTGTGGTTGCTCGTGCCGTTTGCCATCGTGATGCCCGGCTTGATGGCCCAGCAGCTCTATGCCGACCGGCTCACCCAGACCTCGGACGCGGCGTTTCCCACGTTGATCACGCAGCTGGTTCCGGAGGGCCTGCGCGGGTTCATCTACGCGGCCGTGGCGGGGGCCGTGACCAGCACGCTGGCCTCGCTGCTCAATTCCGCGTCCACGATCGCCACGATGGACGTGTACCGGACGATGCGCTCCGGTGCGTCGCAGCGCACGCTGGTGTGGCTCGGCCGCGGGCTGACCGTGCTGTTCGTCACGGCCGGGTGCCTGATCGCACCGAGCCTGGACGATCCGCGGTTTGGGGGTGTGTTTCAGTACATTCAGCAGTTCCAGGGGTACATCTGGCCGGGCGTGGTGGCGGCGTTTCTGGGTGGTTTTGTGCTCCCCCGCGCCCCGGCCGCCGCCGGCGTGGTCGCGCTCGTGCTCGGTCCACTCGCCTACGGCCTGCTGCAGTTCACGGCGTACAGCCCCACGCGGCCGTGGGGACACGGCCTCCATTTCCTGCTCCAGGTCCTGGTCGCGTTCGGCGTGATCATGACCGTCATGGCGCTGATCACCTGGCGGCGGCCGCTGGCCCAGCCCAAAGTGTTGCCGCAGCGCGAAGACATCGACTTGCGAACCGATCCGCTCGTGGTCTGGGCCGGCCTGGCCGTGATCGGCGCCGTCGGCCTGTTCGTGGCGCTGTTCTGGTGAGCCGCCCGTCAGCTCAACCCGGTACAACGGCCGCCACCGACGCGGCCGGCCCCGGGCTGGCCTGCGCCGGCGGCGGATTGCGGAACAGCGACAGCAGCACGAGCAGGCCGATGAGGGTAATCACACAGGGCACGATCCACACCTTCGGCCACTGGAAACGGCCCTCAGCGGACGAGCGGTCCATCACCACGCCGGCGAAATGTGTGCCGATGAACAACCCGATGCCCGTGGTCGCGGCGAAAATCAGTGCCTGCATGGAACTGCGAATCGCCTCAGGGGCCACCGATTCGGCGAAGATCTGGCCGACAATCATGAAGAAGACATACGCCAGCCCGTGCAGGGGCTGTGCGATGATCAGCAGAGCCTTGGGCTTACCCACGACGTACAGGATGTACATCACGAACCACGAGGCGGCGCCGATCGCGAGCGTGCCCTTGAAGCCGAAGCGAGTCAGGAACATGCCGAGCAGGAAGAACGTGGCCACCGCCTGGGCGATCTGGGCCAAGGCCATGGAAGCCGGCACATGCTTGCTCGAGATCCCGGAGTCCTGCATGAACTGGGCGGAACCGAGAAAATAGAACTGCATGAGCCCCGCCACGACCAGGCTCACCAGGATGAACAACAGGAAGTTCGGATCCTGCAGCATCTGCATGGCCTTCAGGAGCGGGATGTCGCCGGTCCGGCCCGGCGGATCGGCGGTCAAGAGCAAGCAGCCCACCGCCATCAACACCGACAACGCGGCGGCAAAATACAGACAGTCGCTCCCGTCCCCCTGCGTGGGACGCGTCATCCGCCACCCCGTGAGCGACCAGCCGATCAGGGCCCAGGCCACCGGTGCCCAGATGAACACTTTGCCCTGCGTGTCGAGTTTCGCCGCTGCGTCCGCAATGCCCGCTGTGCCCGCAAACAGCACCGCGTTGACCAGCGGCAGCGTCGCGGCGTAGCAGAGCGAATAGAGGAACATCACGATCAGCAGCGGCTTGAACGCCTGCTGTTTGGCGGCCAGGAACAGCAGGACTGCTCCCGCCGCGTGGGCGGCGATCAGGATCCACTTGTTGCTCACAACCTGGTCGCCCAGCCACCCGGCCACCAGCGGTGCGAAGATGCACGCGATCGGCAGCGTGCCATAGATCAATCCCGTCTGCTTGCCGGTCATCTTCAAGGGACCCAGGAGCCGCGCCGCCAGCACCGGGGCCCAGGCGCCCCAGATGGCGTACTCCAGAAACATCACGACGCTCAACGCCACGTACGTCTTGGTGTCAACGCCCACGGTGTTCTCCTCACAGGGATACGCTCTGGCCAATCGTTCCCGCGCGTCGCAACCGTTCCCGCTGCCGGTCGCCACCGACGCGGCGTCCATTCTAAACATCCCTCAGGGCCCGTGTCATCACGGCAGACGCACCGGAAGCAGCGAACATCGAACATCGAACATTGAACATTGAACATCGAACATTGAACATCGAAAGCAGGGTCGGATGGGAGAGTAGATGGAGAAAACCTCGCCCTCCCAACCGTCCTCTGTCCTCCGCCCTCTGCCCTCCGTCCTCTGCCCTCGTGCCCCGGCTCGGCAGGAGCCTCGCCCTCCCTTATGCCTCCGCCCTCCGTCCTCTGCCCTCGTGCCTCGGCTCGGCAGGAGCCTCGCCCTCCCTTATGCCTCCGCCCTCTGCCCTCCGTCCTCCGTCCTCCGCCCTCCGTCCTGGCTATCTGATGGCGTTGGCGTAGAATGTAGGGTTTCTGAATGCTGGCGAGACTTTGCGGCGCGGGGAAAAGTGGCCGTGGTCGTTTGGCTGATCGTGATGTGGTTGGTTCTCCTGACGCCTGCGGCGCTGGCCGGAGAGCTCGAGGTGGGCTTTGGCGAGGTGGACATTACGCCCGAGCTGCGGGACGACCAACCGGTGTGGCTGGCGGGTTATTATCCGGGTCGCCGCGCCACGGCGGTGCATGATCCGCTCTTTGCGCGGTGTGTGGTCCTGCGTGCCGAGGGGATGAAGCTGGCATGGGTCTCGGTTGACTTGATTGGACTGCAGTATCCGGCGGTCCAGCAGATCCGTCGCCGGTTGGCCGACTTCGCGTACGTCCTGGTTGCCAGCACGCACAATCATGAGGGGCCGGACGTGATTGGGATCTGGGGCGAGACGTTTTTGCATCGCGGCGTGGATGACGCCTATGTAGATTGTGTCATTGAGCGGGTAGTGGAGGTCGTGCGGCGCGCTGAGCGTGGGTTGCGGCCGGCACGCGCGGAGTACGGCGTGGCGGCGGATGAGAGTCTGCTGGCCGATCTGCGCCAGCCGATTGTCAAGGACGGGGTGTTGCGCGTGTTACGATTTTGCGATCCGGAGTCCGGCCAGGTGTCCGGGTTGGTGGTGCAGTGGAACTGTCACCCGGAGGCGTTGGGGGCGGAGAACACGCAGTTGACGGCGGATTTCCCGGCGGCAACCGTGGCGGCGCTCAGCGGCCCCCACGGGATCCCGGTCGTATATTTCAGCGGCGCGTTGGGCGGACTCCTGGCTCCGCCGGACGATCGCATCACGGACGACGAAGGTCGCCCGCTGATGACCGGGAGTTTCGCGTTTGCCCAGCGGTATGGGGAGGCCGTCGCGCAGCTGGCCCGCGAGGCGCTCGCCCGTGCCGCACCGATCGAGTTGACTCCGTTTCGTGTCGCCGCGACGCGGTGTGGCGTGCCGATCGCCAACGATCTGTATCGCTGGGCGCGGCTGCTGGGCGTGCTGCGCCGCGAAGCGTATGCCTGGAACGCCGCGGAACGGACGCTTGGTGCGCCGTTGCGCGCGGTCCAGCCCGGTGTCACCTCGGCCATTGAAACAGAAGTCGCCTGCCTGCGGCTGGGCGAGCTGCTGGTGGCGGCGCTGCCGGGTGAAGTCTATCCGGAACTCGTGTACGGTCATCCCGCGAACCTGCCGCCGGAGGTCGACTATCCGGACGCGCCGCTGGAACCGACGGTGACCGCGCTGGTGCCCGGCAGGAAGTGGCTCCTGTTTGGCCTGGCCAACGATGAAATCGGCTATTTCGTCCCGCGGCGTCAATGGGATGTGCGGCCGCCGTACGCCTACCACGCGGCGGCGCCGCAGTACGGGGAGATCAACAGCTGCGGGCCCGAGACCGCCGCGGTCATTCTCGACGCCCTGAGCGACTGCGTCGCGCGTGTGACCGGCGCAGGGAACGAGCCGTGAGTCAATCCATCCGAGGAGCGGTGTCGCGGGGCCGGAGGAGCGCGTCGGGCGTGGGGAGTTCCGCATCGTCGTGCGTGTCTGCCAACGTGACCGTCACCTTGCGCGGCGGCAGCGCGGTGGTGGGCGGTGCCACGCAGGGAACGTCGGAAGGTGCGCCCAGTTCGGACTCGCCCTCGACCGGGTAGAGCAGCAGCGGGTCCGCGTCGGGTTCGGCGGGATCGGAGGTCGGCGCCGCGGCGTTGCCCGTGGGCGGGCTGGTCGGCGGCGTGCGCCGCAGTTCGCTCGGCGCCACCCGGAGCGAGACAGGCTGTGCCGCCGTGCGGCCGAGGGAGGTCGGCGGTTGCGGTGCCAGGTCATCGATCCGCACCTGGACCTTCGTGGCGGGTTTCTGGGCGAGCGTGGCGGCGGCGCCCGGAGTCGATTCGCGATCGAGTTGCTGGATCATCTCGCGTGCGGCGAGCAGGGTGGCGTCTTCGCGCTGCGCCGCCACCAACTCCTCGCGGGCCCGGTCGCGCTGGCCGGCGTGATAGAGCAGGAAGCCCAGGTTGTAGTGGGCCGCACCGGCCGGGTGCACGGCGATCAGTTCTTTCCAGGCCTCGTCGGCGCGGCCGGCATCGACGAGCACGGTCGCGAGGTTGTTGCGATACAACTTGCGATCCGGTTCCAGCTCGACCGCCTTGCGCAGTCCTGCCACCGCGTCGTCCGTCCGCCCATGGCGCGCCAGGCACAGTCCCAGGTCGTTGTGCGCCATGGCGTTCTCCGGCTCGACGTCCAGGGCTCTGCGGTACAGCTTCTCCGCCTTCAGGAATTCTTCCTGGCGGTCATGAATCCGTGCCAGGCTGATGAGGGTGGGCACGTGCTTGGGATCTTCCCGCAGCCCGCGCTCGTACTGGTGGATGGCGGCGGCCATATTGCCGTTCGACTCGGCCAGCCGTCCGGCCTGGTAGTACATGTCGATGCCGATATTGCGCGGCATGTTGTCCAGGGCGAGCGGATCGGGGGCCTTGGTCACCCGCGGTTTGATGGTCAGCGCGCTGCTGACGCTGGCGGTGGCTTTCTTGATCGCCCCGCCGATCTGTGCGGTGGTCGATTTCTGCTCGACCGCAAAGGACGCTTGTCCGCCGTTGACTTCCATTTCCCGGATCAGGTTGTCGTATCGCGGGTCCATCGCCGGACTCGGCGCAGCCTTGTGGGCGATGCCGCCGGATTTCGGATGCAGCACACGATTGACGGACTGGGACGTGCACCCGGACCACGCGACCGAGATTGCGACCAACCCCCAACAGCTGACTCGCCGAATGTCCACCCCGCACCTCCTTGAGCGTCGCTCAGACGCGGGCGGGCGCCCCATCCGTATCCCCGCGCCCCCGCGTCGATCCGTGACTTCCGCGTGAACTGTTCCCCGCCCCCTGATCCGTCTCGCCTGGCGTATGCCGTTGGCTGCGGCGCGGGTACGTGACTACTGGCTTTCGCCACCACCGGTATCCATGGCTGGCAGCCGAGGAGGCGGCGCCGTGGCGTCGAAACTGGTGCTGACCCGCTCGTAGTACGACGCCGAACCGCCGCGCGGAATGAGGTCCGTGACGGTAATCATGGCCGGCGCACCGCCCACCGTGTCCGCCGCCAACTTTTCGACAGACTGGAGACGCAGGTCCGTGATCTCGGGCGTCGCGCCCCGCAGGACGAAGACGTCCCGCCGATGGGCGGGCATCTGTGTCAAGATCCAGCGGACCTTCAGTTCGCCGGCCCGCGTCAGTGTCTGGGTTTCGGGATCGAACAGTTCGTCCGGGATCGTGTTCTGCAGCTGCCAGCCGCGGTCGACCATGGTCGCGATCGGCACCTTCACGGCTTGTCGGTCGACGAGCGTGAAGGGTTCTGGCCACGCATTGTTGCGGTGCCAGTCCAGGTGCACACGGTCCCAGAAGCAATGCCACTTGGCCTTCATGGTCGCCCAGTCGGCCTGCGCCGGCGCGGCCACCAGAAAGCTCGCCACGATCAGACTCCCCACCACCACAGCACGTCGCATGATACTGTCCCCCGCAGCTACGACCCTTCCCCGGTCGCCCCAGTGGCGCGCGTCGCCCACGAGCGTCCTTTGCCCAATG